>NZ_JBHVEY010000012.1:0-89377 GCF_042802055.1 Rhodococcus sp. NPDC057529 | reverse complement strand
TGAGCGCCGTGCGCGTATATGTTTGTGGTGCTTAGGTTTCTCCCCCTTTCCCTCCCCCGAACACGCCGGAGGGGGGGGGAACCCTTGTCCCTCTGTCCCCCCCCCCCCACGTCCATTTGACAGCGGACGTGACGCACGCCACTATGACAGAATGTCGACAATTAGACGAAATGAGGTCGACTCCGATGACTTCCACCAGCCACGATGTCACCGAGCACGATTCCGTCGATGTGCTCGTGATCGGCGCGGGTCCGTCCGGCGCGGTGGTCACCCATACGGCCGCGACTGCCGGCCTGAACGTCCTGTGCCTCGAACAGGGCGACTGGGTCAACCCCAGCGATTTCCCCGCCAACCACCCGGAATGGGAATTGCTGATCCAGCACGACTGGGCGCACGACCCGAACGTGCGCGCACTGCCCTCCGATTATCCGGTGGACATCCGCGACTCCGACATGTGGCCGGTGATGTTCAACGCCGTCGGCGGCAGCTCCATCTACTACGGCGCCGAGTGGCCGCGACTGCTGCCCTCGGACTTCCAGGTCAAGACCCTCGACGGCGTCGCCGACGACTGGCCGATCGCCTACGACGACCTCAAGCCGTACCACGACGAGGTCGACGCGTTCATCGGCGTGTCCGGCGTCGACGGTGACACCGCCTATCCCGACGGACTCGAGTACCCGCTGCCGCCGCATCCACTGGGCAAGCCGGGAATGAAGGCCGCCGAGGCGGCGAACAAGCTGGGCTGGCACTGGTGGCCCGGCACCAACGCGATCCCGAGCCAGAAGAACAAGACCCTCGAGCAGTGCGGCCGCTGGGGCGTCTGCGAATGGGGTTGCCCGCAGGGCGCGAAGGCCTCGTTCGATCTGATCTACATGCCGCAGGCGCAGCAGGCCGGTGCACGGGTGCAGACCGGGGCGCGTGTGCGCAGGATCCGAACCGACGACACCGGGCGGGCAACCGGCGCCGAGTGGATCGACCGCGACGGCACCGTCCACTTCCAACCGGCGAAATCGGTCGTCCTGTGCGCCAACGGAATCGGCACACCCCGACTGTTGCTGCTGTCGGCGGACGAGCGCAACCCGGACGGGCTCGCCAACTCCTCCGGGCTGGTCGGCAAGAACCTGATGCTGCACCCGAACTGCACCGCGGTCGGCTACTACGAGGAGAACCTCGAGAGTTGGCGTGGCCCGGCCGGACAGCTGATCCACTCGATGCAGTTCTACGACACCGACACCTCCCGCGGTTTCGTCCGTGGTGCGAAGTTGCACGCGCTGCCGACCCCGGGACCGCTGAACACCATCGAGACCCACCGCCAGCTCGACTTCGACGAGCTGTGGGGACCGGCCGTCCACGACGTGGCCCGCGCGTCGTCGAACGGCATCCTGTGGGCGGCCAACGTGGAGGATCTGCCCGAGGAACACAACCGGGTCACGCTCTCCACGGAGGAGTTCGATTCGGACGGGCTGCCCGCGCCGAAGGTCGAATACCGGGTCAGCGAGAACACCCGCAAGATCCTGAAGTACACCGTCGAGCGGATGGTGGAATTGCACAAGGCGGCAGGCGCCAAGCAGATCATCACCCAGGAACTGTGGGTCGATCAGCCCGGACATCTGCTCGGCACCGCCCGGATGGGCGACGACCCGGCCACCTCGGTCGTCGATTCCTTCGGCCGCAGCCACGACGTCGACAACCTCTACATCGCCGACGGCAGCATCTTCGTCACCTCGGGCTCGGCCAATCCGACCTGCACCATCAGCGCTCTGGCGCTGCGGGTGGGCCGCCGGGTCGCCGACGACGTCACCGCAGGAAGGGCCCAGGCATGAGCACCACACCCATCGAACTGAAGACCTCGGCGCCGCAGCGTCTGTCCGTGCCGGTTCGCACGCTCCGCCCGCCCCGGCAGCTGTCCGAGGACGAGTTGACCATCCTGTTGCGGATCGCGGACAGCCTCATCCCCGAGTCCGGAGAGAATCCCGCCGCCAGCGAGGCGCAGGACTATCTGCGGTATCTCGATCTGGCGCTGGCCGCCCGCGCCGACGTCTTCGACGCGGTCGTCACGGCGATCGACGACGTCGCGGACCTCCAGGGCGACGAACTCCACGCCCGGTTGAAGCGCATGTGGGCCGACGACAAGTTCACGTTCGACCCGCTCTCCGCGATCGTGGCCGGCGCCTACTTCATGACCCCGCAGGTCAAGGCGCTGATCGGGTACCCCGGACAGCACCGGGACGCGGCCGGGTTCGAGGACGCCGCCAACGAGTTGTCGACCGGCATCCTCGACCCGGTGATCGAACGCGGATCCATCTACGTCTCCGCCACCGGGGAGTGAGGCCCCCAGGCGGGTCACCAGCTGATCTACTGTCGACAAGACACCTGCAACCCGAGTAGGACTGATACCACCTCGTCGAGTGAGCAACCACGAGGCCGAAGCAAGAAAGGACAACGGGATGACTCTGTCACCGAATCGTCCGGGGTCGACAGTGGGCCGCGACGAGGGGGAGATTTCCCTCGGACGAATCCAGCAGCGCACCACGCCCGGCACCGTCGCGGGCGTGCTGCGCACCGCCATCCTCGACGGCACCCTCGCCCCCGGCAGCCAGTTGCGGGAGGCACACATCGCGGCCGATCTGGGTGTGAGCCGGGCACCTCTCCGCGAAGCCCTGGGCATCCTCGCCGACGAGGGTCTCGTGGTGAAGATCGCCTACAAGGGCGCCTTCGTCGCCGAGGTCAGCGCGCAGGGCATGGCGGAGATCGCCAGTCTGCGCAAGCGCCTGGAGCCGTATGCGATCGAGCTGGCGATGCCGCGGCTGGCGGCCGGTGGCCGCACGAAGGTCATCCGCGCGTTGCAGGACATGACCCGCGGCGCCGACGACGGCGACATGACCCGAACCATCGACGCCCACATGAGCTTTCACCGGGTGTTCTACGAGCTCTCCGAGCACGGGCTGCTGCTCGATCTGTGGCGCAGCTGGGAATCGCAGTTGCAGCTGTTCCTGTCCGCCGATCACCAGTCGTTCGCCGACCTGCACGACGTGGTCGCCGAGCACGAGCGGCTCCTGGCGATCATCGACACCGGCGACATGGACGCGATCACCCGGGAGATCGATCGTCACGTGCACGGTCCCGCATCGGCCCTGGACGCCGTCGACACCGTGCGCGAGGCCGCTTCCGCCACGCATGCGTGAGTACGTCGACTTCCTGGGCGGTCAGCCGCCGTACGACGAACTCGAGTCGACCGACCTCGACGCCCTGGCCCGCCTGGTCGAGGTCGAGTTCTTCCCGGCCGGGACCCGCATCATCGAGGCCGGCGAATCCCCGTTGTCGCACTTCTACGTGGTGCGCACCGGGGAGGTCGAGGTCGTCGACCGAGGACGGGTGATCGACCTGCTCGGGTCCGGGGAGACGTTCGGGCAGATCTCGGTTTTGTCCGGGCTGCCGCCGCCCCTGGACGTGCGGGCCGCCGAGGACAGCCTCTGCTACCGGTTCCCCGATCCGAGACCGATCCTCGCTCACCCCGAACGTCTGCAATTCCAGCACTACAACACGCTCGTCACCCGGGAACGCCTCACCCGGTCCGGCCTGGTGGATCAGGCACTGCGCGCCGCCCGCCACCAGATGCGACCGGCCGTGTGGTGCCCGGTCGGGGCCACCGTGTCCGAGGCGGCGGCGGTGATCACCGACGCCGCCCAGTCCTACGCCCTCCTCGACCGTGGTGGGGAGATCGGGATCGTCACCGACAGCGACTTCCGGCGCGCCCTCGCGCCGGCGTCGTTCGATCCGCACGCCCCCGTGAGCACCATCGCGTCCTTTCCGGCCGAATCCATCGGCGCCGATGCCCTGGTGGGCGACGCCTTCCTGCGCATGATCGAGTGCGGACTGCACCACCTGGTGGTCCGGGGCGCCGCCGACCGGCCGGTGGGTGTGCTGCGCGTGGTCGACCTCGCCTCCGCCGAGGTCCGCAATCCACTCGTCATCCGCCGCGCCGTGGACGACGCCCACACCGTCGACGAACTCGCCGCGGCGGCCGCATTGCTGCCCGGCACGTGGGTGGAGCTGTACGACACGGGCGTGGCACCGATGCACATCGCCGGACTCCTCTCGGCGGTCGTCGACGCCCTGTTGCAGCGGCTGGTCGAACTCACCGACATCGGTGACGACTGCGTGCCACACCGGACGTCCTGGTTGCTGCTGGGCTCGGTGGCACGCCGGGAGCCGCTCCCCCGCTCGGACGTCGACACCAGCCTGGTCTGGGAAGACCTACCCGGAGAACGCAATCCGGCGCGGAAACTGCAGCGCTGGGCCGGGCGCGTCCTCGACAACATGGAGCGGTGCGGGCTGGAGCGGTGCGTCGACGGCGCCAATGCCACCAACCCGGAGTTCGCCCGCTCCCGCGCCGACGCCGTCTCCACCGCCACGTCGTGGATCCGCAATCCCACCCAACACAACGCACTGCTGCTGTCGTCGATGATCGCGGACAGCCGCCCGGTGACCGGGCTGTCGCTGGGCCGCTCGGTGTCGGATGCGATGCTGGCCACCACCCGGAGTCGCGAGTACCTCTCGGCGCTGCTGCGCTACACCGTCTCGAGCCGCCCGCCGGTGGGTTTCGTCCGCAACTTCGTCGTCGAGCATTCCGGTGCCAATCGGGGCCACCTCGACCTCAAGGCCCGCGGACTGGTCCCGATCGCCTCGCTGGGGCGGTGGATCGCCGTGGTCACCGGCGACGACCGCGGCTCGACGATCACCCGGTTGCGGCGTGGCGGCGCGTCGAACCTGCTGACACCGGACGAGACCGAGGTCCTCGTGCAGGCCTTCGAGTACATCTACGGGCTGATCCTCGGCCGGGAGATCGACGCGATCAAGACCTCCACCGCGGCGACCACCTGGGTGGCGCCGAATCAGCTCGACTCCCTCACCCGTCGTTACCTGCGGGAGGCGTTCCGCGCCGTCGCGGAGGTGCAGAATCGGCTCGAAAGCGAGTGGGTGGCGCGACTGCCATGACAGCGCGCTGGAGACGAAAACGCGAGGACCCTCTGCGAAAACCGTGGCGACAGGTCGAATATCTCGTCGTCGACCTCGAGACCACCGGGCTGGACCTGAAGAGGGACACCATCGTCTCCTACGGCGCCGTCGTCATCCGAGACGGCCGGGTGATCACCGCCGAGAGTGTCTACGACCTGGTCCGCCCGCGGTCGGCGATGTCCCCGGAGGCGATCGCCGTCCACACCCTGCGCCCGGCGGACGTCGCGGACGCCTCACCGCCGGATGCCGCGGCGCGCACTCTGGCCGCGCTGATGACCGACCGGGTGGTCGTCGCACACTCGGCGTGGGTCGAGCATGCCTTCCTCACCCGCGCGTTCCGGGACGCCGGCCTCCGATTTCGGACGCCGCTGATCGACACCGCGGCCCTGGCCCGCGCCTGCGGCACCGTGCCCGCGGCTCGGTGCGGCGACGCGGGTCTCGAATGGCTCGCCACCGCGCTGGGACTACCCGTCGTCGATCCGCACCACGCACTCGGTGACGCCGTCACCACCGCGCAGGTCTTTCTGGTGCTGGCCTCCCGCCTGAGCGGCCGCGGATACGACACCGCCCGGTCCCTGGTCGATCTGACCTGCGGGGACCGGGGTCTGTCGTCGCCCTGAGCGGGCCGTACCCCGGCCGAAACAATCAGTGATTGAGGTCACACGGATCTATGGTAGATTGTCGACAGTTGCTCAAAGAGCGGATAGACTTCCCCTTGTGCGGCTACCCCCGACCCCAGCCTCGCCGCACTGCCGAGGCTTTCTCGACACCGACCAGTGAGGTCAGCATGGCCACAAAACCCGAAGAGCCGACCATGACCACCCAGCCCCCCGCGCCCGGACCCGACTTCGAGTCCGCGCCCACCGGGACGCCCACGGACTCCGACGCCGCGTACCTGGAAAAGCTCGGGTACAAGCAGGAGCTCAACCGCACACTCGGACTCTTCTCCGCGTTCGGAGTGCAATTCACCTCGATCGCGATCGCCTCCGGCATCTTCACCACCCTCATCGTGGGATTCGGATTCTTCGGCCCCGCCTCGTTCTGGTCCTTCCTCGTGGGCGGCGGCCTGCAGGTGTTCACCGTGGGCCTGGCCGTGGCGCAGCTGGTGTCCGCCTACCCGCTGGCCGGCGGCGTCTACCAGATCACCGGCCGGATCACCGGCAAGCCGTGGCTCGCCTGGCAGACCGGGTGGTGGCTGCTCATCGCCCACACGGTCGCCGTCACCACCGTGGCGGTCAGCATTTCCCCGTTCATCGCCGGATGGTTCGGCGTCACGTTCGACGGCCCCGCCGACACCCTGCCCTGGGCGCTGGGCCTGATCGTCCTCGGCACGATCATCAACATCGCGGGCGTCAAGGTCGCCGCGGTGCTCAACAACATCGGCGTCGTCGCCGAGGTGCTCTGCGTCGTCGCACTCGTCGGCGTCCTGCTGGTCGTCAAGCATCCGACCCAGCCGCTGTCCTTCCTGAGCGACTCGGCCGGGACCGCCTCCGGCGGGAACTGGTTCGTCCCGTTCCTGTTCGCGATGATCCTGCCCGCCTACGCGATCTCGTCCTTCGACGCCACCGGCAACGCGTCCGAGGAGACCAAGGACGCTGCCCGCAAGGCCCCGATGGCGTCGGTGATGGCGAACGTGTCGTCCTACGTGGTCGGCGTGTTCATGGTCGCCCTGATCATGCTCGCGATCCAGGACCTGCCCGCGGTGATGGGCAGCGACACCCCGGTCAAGCTGATCCTCGACACCGCCGTCGGCTCCGCGTTCGCCAACATCTTCGAGGCCGTCGCCATCATCGCCCTGTTCGCGGCCCTGGTGATGTTGCAGCTCACCGGAATCCGGGTCCTGTGGTCGCAGGCCCGCGACGGTCAGGTGCCTGCCGCACACTGGCTGCGCAAGGTCAGCGCGCAGCGCATCCCGATCAACGCCACCCTCACCATCTTCGCCCTGTCGGTGATCTTCGCCCTGTGGTCGTCGCTGCTGTCGGTACTGGCCGCCATGACCGCCCTGGCCTGGGGGCTGGCGTACGGCGTCGTGGTCACCGTCGGTCTCTGGGGCCTGCTCCAGCGCAAATTGCCGAAGCACCCGTGGCACTACGGGTTCCTGAGCCCGCTCATCTTCGTCCTGGCCATCGTCTGGTCGGTGGTGCTGTGCGCGCTACTGATCTACTCCGACCCCACCCACGTCGGAATCGGCATGCTGCTGGTGATCCTCTCCGGCGCAGTCGTGTACATGACCATCCCCAAGAGCCGACGCGGCAAGTCCATCGACACCCTGCAAGGCCACCTGTAACCCCACCCGCCGACAAATCGCAACCGAGGAAAGGTTTCACATGTCGTCCCCCATCCAGCTCACCAACATCATCGACGGCAAGGCGGTGACGGGATCATCCGACACGATCCGCACGGTCCTCAACCCCTCCACCGGTGAGGTGGTCGCCGAGCTGACCGAGTCCACGATCGAGGACGCCGACCGGGCGGTCGCCGCCGCCCGCGCCGCCTTCCCCGCGTGGTCCGCCAAGACCCCCGGCGAACGTTCGCAGATCCTGCACGAACTGGCGAATCTGCTCGAGGCCAACCTCGACGAACTCGCCCACCTGGAGACGATCGACGCCGGCAAGCCCACCACCGCGGCCACCGGCGACGAACTGCCCGGGATCGTCGCGGCGTTCCGGCACTTCGCCGGGGCGGGCCGGGCACTGGCCGCCCAGGCCGCCGGCGAATTCGTCGCCGGCAACACCAGCTTCGTCCGGCGTGAGCCCCTCGGCGTCGTTCTCGGCATCACCCCGTGGAACTTCCCACTGTGGCAGGCGGTCTGGAAGCTGGCCCCCGCCCTGGTCGCCGGCAACACGGTCGTGATCAAGCCGGCGGAGCTGACCCCGATCGCCACCACCCGGTTCGCCGAACTCGCGCAGCAGCTGCTGCCCGCCGGTGTCCTCAACGTCGTCCACGGCAAGGGCAGCGTCGTCGGCGATCACCTGGTACGCCACCCCGAGGTCAACCTGGTCTCGTTCACCGGTTCCACCTCGGCCGGTCAGCGCATCGCGGAGGCGGCAGGCGCGACGCCCAAGCGTCTCGTGCTCGAACTCGGCGGCAACGCCCCGGTCGTGATCTACGACGACATCGACCTCGAGGCCGCGCTCCCGATCCTGACCAACGGCATCCTGTTCAACGCCGGCCAGGAGTGCATGTCCGCCACCCGTCTGCTGGTGAGCGAGAAGATCCACGACCGGTTCGTCGAGGCGCTCGCGGCCAGCCTGGCCGCCACCGCGATCGGGGACGCGGCCGACGCGTCGACCGTCCTCGGACCGCTGATCTCCGAAGGCCAGCGCGCCCGGGTCGCCGAGCTCGTCGACCGGCGCCCCGCCCACGCCCGCATCGTCACCGGCGGCAAGGTCGTCGACGGTCCGGGTTACTTCTACGAGGCCACCCTGATCGACGGGCTGCAGCAGGACGACGAGCTGGTCCAGGAGGAGATCTTCGGACCGGTCGCGACGGTGCAGACGTTCACCGACGAAGCCGATGCCCTCGCCAAGGCCAACGCCGTCGAGCAGGGACTTGCCGCCTCGGTGTGGACCCGCGACATCGGCCGCGCTCTGCGGAACGTCAACACCATCGAGTCCGGGGTGGTCTGGGTCAACAACCACATGGCCGTCGGACCCGAAGGCCCGCTGGGCGGCTTCAAGGGCTCCGGCTACGGCAAGGAAGGCGGCGCCGCCGGGCTCGAGGAGTTCACGCGCGTCAAGCAGGTCATCGTCAGCCTCGCCTGACCCGGGCGGACGGGCGTCGACGCGATGGTCTCCAGCGGTATCGAGTCCGGCGCATCCGCGCTGTTCTGATCCCGGCGCTCACACACTCGAAAGGAAGAGATCGTGGCAGTCCTTGCCATCGACCAGGGCACGTCCGGGACCAAGGCGGTCGTCGTTGCCGACGACGGCGACGTCCTCGCCATCGCCGAGAACACCGTGCGCCCCACCTATCTCGCGGCCGGTGGCGTCGAGCAGGATCCGATGGACCTGCTGCACTCCGTCCTGGACGCCGGCCGGAAGGCCGTCACCCAGGCGGGAGTGCCGGTGTCGGCCGTCTCCCTCGCAAACCAGGGCGAAACCGTTCTGGTGTGGGATCCGGAGACCGGACGACCGCTGAGCCCGGCAGTGGTGTGGCAGGACCGCCGGTCGGAAACGCTGTGCCGGGACAAGGCGGCCGCCCGGAGTTGGGTCGAGCAGCGAACCGGATTGGTACTCGACCCGTACTTCTCGGCGCCGAAGATGCAGTGGCTGCGCCGCAACGTCTCCCGCGACGGCGTGGTCACCACCACCGACACCTGGATCGTGCATCAGCTGACCGGCGAATTCGTCACCGACACCGCCACCGCGAGCCGCTCGCTGCTGACCGGTCTCGACACCGGAGGGTGGGATCGGGAACTGCTGGAGCTGTTCGAGCTCGCCGAGGAGCGGTTGCCCGAGATCGTCGGCAACGACGCCCTGGTGGGTAAGACCGATGCCTTCGGCGGGAGCGCCGCCGTGGGCGGGCTGATCGTCGACCAGCAAGCGGCGCTGCTGGCGGAGCGGTGCCTCGATCCCGGAACCGCCAAGTGCACCTTCGGCACCGGAGTGTTCCTGCTCGCCAATACCGGCCGACGCCCGGTGCTCTCGGCCTCCCAGCTCGCCTCCTGCGTGGCGTGGAACGTGCGGGGGCAGACCTCCTACTGCGTGGACGGGCAGGCGTACACCGCCGCGTCGGCGATCCGGTGGATACAGGACCTCGGGCTGATCGCGTCGGCGCGCGACCTCGACGGCACCGCCGCCGAGGATTCCGGAGGCACCTACTTCGTCCCGGCGCTGGCAGGACTGGCCGCACCGTGGTGGCGACCGGACGCGACCGCCTCGTTCACCGGGATGACCCTGTCCACCGGTCGGGCCCAGCTGGTGGCCGCGGTACTGGAAGGCCTGGCGGCGCAGACCGCCGAGCTGGTCTCCGCCGTGGAGGTCGACCTGGGCGGCCCGCTCACCCGGCTGCGCGTCGACGGTGGACTCACCCGGTCGCGGCGGTTGATGCAGGCGACCGCGGACCTGACCCAGATCCCCATCGACGTCTATCCCTCCTCCCACGCGACCGCCCTCGGTGCGGCCGCGTGCGCGCGCCTGGCGATGAATCCCAGCCTGTCCCTTACCGACGCGGTCACCGACTGGACTCCCGCCACCACCTACGAACCTCGCTGGTCACCCGACCGCGCAGCAGATTTCCGACACCACTGGACGTCGGCGGCACACGCGACGCTTCCCCAGGAGAAACGATGACTGACTCACCCACCCCCACCGACTACGACTTCGTCGTCCTCGGTGCCGGCATCGTCGGCTCGGCGATCGCCCGCGAACTGGCCGGATACGACCTCACCATCGCGCTCGTCGAGGCCCGCGACGATGTCGGCGACGGCACCAGCAAGGCGAATACCGCGATCCTGCACACCGGATTCGACGCGAAACCGGGCACCCTCGAATCGCGGATGGTCAGCCGCGGCTACACACTGCTGTCGGCATACGCCGAGCAGACCGGAATTCCCGTCGAACACACCGGGGCGATCCTCGTCGCCTGGAACGACGAGGAGTACGACGCTCTGCCGAGTCTGCGGGACAAGGCCGTCGCCAACGGCTACACCGAGTGCGACATCGTCGACGCCGACACCGTATACGGGATGGTGCCCGACCTCGGCGAGGGCGTCCTCGGCGGTCTGACCGTGCCGGACGAGTCCATCATCTGCACCTGGACGACCAACCTCGCGCTGGCCACCGACGCCGTCACTCGCGGGGCGACGCTGCGGACCGACACGCGTGCGGAGTCGGTGACGGTCGAAGCAGACCGCACCGTCCTGCACACCTCGGCCGGCGACATCACCGCCCGCTGGGTGATCAACGCGGCCGGGCTCGGGGCGGACTTCCTCGATCAGGCGTTCGGCTACAACCGCTTTCACATCACCCCGCGCCGCGGCGAATTGCTCGTCTACGACAAGCTGGCCCGCCCCCTGGTCGACAAGATCGTGCTGCCCGTTCCCACCTCCCGGGGGAAGGGTGTGCTCGTATCGCCGACCATCTACGGCAACGTCATGCTCGGCCCGACCGCAGAGGACCTCACCGACCGGTCGGCGACGGGCACCTCGGCGAACGGGTTCGAATTCCTGCTCGGCAAGGGCGCCAAGCTCCTGCCCCGGCTGCTCGACGAAGAGGTCACCGCCACCTATGCCGGGCTCCGGGCCGCCGCCGACTACGGCGACTACCTCATCGAGGTCGACACCGATCAGCGGTACGTCCTGGTCGGCGGCATCCGGTCGACCGGCCTGACGTCCGGAATGGCCGTCGCCGAGTACGTCGGCGAACTTCTCACCAAGGCCGATGCTCTCGGCGAACCCCGCGCCGAACTGCCGGACCCGCCGTCGATGCCGAACATCGGTGAGGCGTTCACCCGCCCGTACCAGGACGGTGCGCGCATCGCCGCGGACGCCGAATACGGCAAGGTCGTCTGCTTCTGCGAGCGGGTCACGGCCGGTGAGATCCGCGATGCCTACGCCTCGCTCATTCCCCCGGCCGGGCTCGAGGGTCTACGCCGACGCACCCGCGCCATGAACGGCCGATGCCAGGGCTTCTTCTGCGGAGCGGAGGTGGGCACCCTGGCCGAGGGCTACCGATGCGCCGGCCGCTCCGCCACCACGACACCGAAGGAAAACCGATGAGCGTCCCTGCCTCACCACGCACCGTGGTCACGACCGACATCGCGATCGTCGGTGGCGGCCCGGCGGGCCTGTCCGCCGCCACCCGGCTCGGCAAGGTCCACGGCCGCCGCGCCCTCGTCCTCGACCGTGAGAGCCGTGCCGGCGGAATCCCCAGGCACTGCGACCATCCCGGGTACGGCATCCGCGACCTCCACACCTTCATCGGAGGTCCCGCGTACGCCGAGCGCCTGGTCCGGTCGGCGACCGACGCCGGGGCAGACATCCGGACCAACGCGACGGTCACCGCCGTCCACCCCGACGGCGCGCTCGACGTCACCAGCCCGGCCGGGCTGCTGCGGGTGGAGGCGAAGGCACTCGTCCTCGCGACCGGTGCCCGTGAGCGGGCCCGCCCGGCCCGCCTGATCCCGGGTGATCGGCCCGCCGGCGTCTACACCACCGGGCAGTTGCAGAATCTCGTGCACCTGCACCACGGTCGCGTCGGCAACCGGGCCGTGATCGTCGGCGGCGAACTCGTGAGCTGGTCCGCGGCAATGACACTGCGCCACGCCGGCTGCGACACCGTGCTGATGACCACGCAATACCCCTCACCGGAGTCGTACGCCGCCTTCACCATCCCCGGCAAGGCACTGTTCCGGTTCGCGATCGCCACCCGCACCCGCGTCGTCGGCATCATCGGCCGCAAGAACGTCGAAGCCATCGAGATCGAGCACCTCGACACCGGAGTCCGGACGAAGATCGACTGCGACACCGTCATCTTCACCGGCGATTGGATCCCCGACCACGAACTGGCCCGCAGCGCGGGCATCGAACTGGATCCCGGAACCAAGGGGCCGCTCGTCGATACCGCCCTGCGCACCAGCGCTCGCGGCGTCTTCGCCGCCGGCAACGTCCTGCACCCGGTCGACACCGCCGACATCGCAGCGCTCGACGGCACCTTCGTCGCCGATCAGGTGGCCGGCTACCTCGACTCGCATGCGCCCGCTCCCACCGGGGAGGCTCTGCGCATTCTCGCCGAAAAGCCGTTCCGGTGGGTATCTCCCGGCCTGCTGCGCCCGGGCGACCCGGCTCCGCCGCGACAGCGCCTGCTGTTGTGGACGGACACGCTCGTCCGGTTCCCCAAGGTCACCCTCTCCCAGGACGGCCGCGTCGTGACCACCAAGACACTGCCCTGGGCGGCCTCCCCCGGCCGCGTGTTCCGGGTGCCGTGGTCGATCATGCGCGACGTCGACCCGTCGCGAGGACCGGTGACGGTCGGCCTGGCGAACGCAACCCGGACCGCGCCCACACTCAACGGGGTCGGGCAGTTCATCCCGGCCCGCTGCTCCTGACGCACGCCCGCAGCCGCGATCACGTCGTGCGCCCGGCCACCCCGTGCCTTCACCCGCACGCGGGTGACTCGACCGCGAGAAGTGGCTTTACCCGACGTTGACACTGTGTGTGACCCGGACAACAATCACGAACGTCACTTGTCGACAATAGACCGCACTACAACTTGTGCGGGTGCCCACGAATCGATCGGAAGCATCCATGACAGAACACCAGGGCCATCTGCACGGCTCGGAGATGCGTCGAGCCATCACCGCGGCGGCCATCGGAAACTTCATCACCTGGTTCGACTTCGCGGCGTACGGGTTCCTCGCCGTACTCCTGGGGCAGATCTTCTTCCCCTCCGAAAACCCGGCAACCAGCCTGCTGGCGACCTTCGCCGCATTCGGGGTCGCCTTCCTGATGAATCCGATCGGCGGATTCGTCTTCGGCCGTCTCGGCGACAAGGTGGGCCGCAAGAAGATCCTGGCCACCGTCATCATCTTGATGTCGCTGTCCACCTTCGCGGTCGGCCTGCTGCCCGGGTACGCCTCCATCGGCATCGCCGCGCCCGTCCTGCTGGTGGCCCTGCGCATCCTGCAGGGCTTCGCCGCCGGTGGCGAACCCGGCGGTGCCGCCACGTTCCTCGTCGAGTCCGCCGCACGGGGACGACGGGCACGCACGGTGAGCTTCTGGCACTGCTCGAGCTATCTCGCCAACGCCGCCGCCTCGATCCTCGTCCTGAGCCTGAACGCGGCCCTGAGCGACGACGCGATGTTCGCCTGGGGCTGGCGGATACCGTTCCTGATCGCCGGTCCACTCGGACTGGTGGGCCTCTACATCCGGCTCAAGCTCAGCGACACAGCGGAATTCGAGCGCCTGCAGGCGTCCGGCGAGGTGAGCGAGTCGCCCATCAAGGACGCCCTCGACACCAGTAGGCGCCAGATCGTGCAAGTCATCGGCTGCATCGCCTTCCAGGCCGCCGCCTTCTATTTCATCTTCGTGTACATGGAGACCTACCTGCAGGCCGAGGTCGGGTTCTCGTTCGGCATGGCGTCTGCGTCGACGGTCACCTGCCTGGTGTCGGCGGCGGTGGCGATCTTCGTCTTCGCCGGCTTCTCGGACCGCTTCGGCCGCAAGCCGGTCATCATCCTCGGCGCGGTGTCGAGCACACTCATCGTCTTCCCCGCCTTCGTGGCGTTCGCCACCGGCAACGTCGCCGCCATCATGGTCGCCCACGCCGCCATGGGTGTGTGCCTGGCCATGTTCATGTCGGCCTCCGGCGCCGCGATGGTGGAGATCTTCCCCTCGCGGGTGCGCTACGCCGGCTTCTCCATCGGCTTCAACATCTCCGTCGCGCTCTTCGGTGGCACCGCACCGTACGTGGCGACCTGGCTGATCTCCGCCACCGGCAGCCCGGTGTCCCCCTCGGTGATCCTGATCGTCACCGGGGTGACCGCGATCGTCGCCGCCGCCATGCTCCACGAAACCGCCGGACGCAAGACCGACGCGGTCATCGCCGCACGTCCGGCGGAGTACGACCCGGTCCGGATCGGCGAATGAGAAACCCGAACCCTTGACAAGCATCGCGCACGCCAGATAAATTTCTATCGTTCACTTGTCGACAATCGTCAATCTACGACGGTCGAGGAGACGAGCGAGACCCGGGACATCGACTCGGAGAATCCACGGCCCGCGAGTGGCCGACCCACCACGACACAAGGACACGAACATGACCAAGAAGCTGGGTGGCATCCTCGCTGCCGTTTCCACTCCCTTCGCCGCCGACGGCTCCGTCGACGAAGGCGCGCTGCGCAACCACGTCGACTTCCTGATCGACAACGGCCTGCACGGTCTCGTCCCCGGCGGCAGCACCGGCGAGTTCGCGGCACTGTCCCTCGACGAGCGCAAACTCGTCAACAAGGTCGTCATCGACCAGGCCGCAGGCCGGGTGCCCGTCGCCCCGCAAACCGGCTCCACCCGCACCGCGGACGCGATCGAACTGTCCAAGCACGCCGCCGACGCCGGAGCGGACGCGGTCCTGCTGGTCCAGCCCTTCTACGAGGCACCCACCCGCCATGAGGTGATCGAGTACTTCGCCACCGTCGGTGAGGCCGCGAACATCCCCGTCATCGCCTACAACCTGCCCGGTGTCACCGGAATGAACCTCGACCGCCCGTTCTACCGCGAACTGCTGGGGCGCACCGACGCCGTGAAGTACATCAAGGACACCTCCGGCTCGATCGAGCAGGCGTTCGACCTCATCTTCAACCTCGGTGACGCCATCGACACGTTCGTCGGCTGGGACACCATCGTGCTGCCCGCCTTCTCCGCCGGTGCCGCCGGATCCATCTGGGGTGCACCGAACTTCGCGCCGAAGGAGACGGTGGCGATCTACGAACTCGCCAAGGCCGGCAAGTACACCGAGGCCCTCGAGATCTTCAAGCGTCTGTGGAACGTCCTCGACTTCCTGGGCAAGGAAGGCTACGCCGTGGCCACCAAGGCCGCCGCACAGGCCGTGGGCGTCGACCTCGGTGTCCCCCGCGCACCCTACGGCGAACTGCCCGCGGACAAGAAGGAAGAGCTCACCAAGCTGATCGCCGAGACCGGCCTGAACTACGCCAAGTAGACCGGCCCTCACCGACTGTCGGCGATGTCGGCCCGCAGCGGCCGGCATCGCCGACCCGAATCGCACGCGTTCGAAAGGAGCGACCCTTCCCATGACACGCGCGCAGAGGCCGGTGGCGAACGTCTCCGTCACCGATCCCGTCTCGTACCTGACGCCCTGCATCGCCGACGCCCGCGCCCGAGAGATCCTCGCGCGGCGGTGGCGGTGCAGGATCAGGCTCACCACCACCCCGACACCGCTGCACCTGCTGCCGAACTTCTCCGAACGCCTGGGCCGCGAGGTCTGGATCAAGCGGGACGATCTGACCGGTTTCGCGACCGGCGGCAACAAGTCCCGGAAGCTGGAGCTGATTCTCGCCGATGCGATGAACGCCCGCGCTACCAGTCTGGTCACCGTCGGGGCGCAGCAGTCCAACCATGCCCGCACTGTGGCGGCGGCCGCGACCGCGGCGGGCATCGACGCCCACCTGATCCTGGGTGGCCGGGCCCCGCACCGGCCCAGCGGCAACCTGCTGCTCGACGACTTGTTCGGCGCGAAAACCCATTTCGTCGACGACCTCGACTGGACAGCGATGACTGAGCACGCCCGGCAGCTGTGTGCCCGGCTGCGGGATCAGGGCAACCGCAGCAAGCGCCCGTACCTCGTTCCCGCCGGCGGCAGCACCAGCGCGGGAGTACTCGCCTACGCCGCAGCCTTCCTCGAGATCCACCACCAACTCGAACTCGTCGACCGCACCGAAGCCACCATCGTGCACGCCTCCTCGACCGGCGGCACCCAGGCCGGGCTCGAACTCGGTGCCGCACTGCTCGGCGCCCCGGCGAACATCGTCGGCGTCGACGTCGCGCAGATCCACGCCGACCTCGGCGGACGGGTCCGGGACCTGGTGGCCGCCACCGCGGAACTCGGATTCGCCCCGCCCGCAGTGACCCCGACCGTGTTCGACGAATACCTCGGTCCCGGATACGCACTCGCCTCGAACCGGTCGCAGGCAGCGATGACCGAACTGGCCCGCGACGAGGGCATCGTGACCGACCCGGTGTACACGGCGAAGGCCGTCGCCGCACTGTCCGACCCCCGCCTGACCGGGCCCATCGTGTTCCTGCACACCGGCGGTGTGCCGGCGATGTTCGCCGACGACGCCGCTGCCGCATACCCGGCTGTGCAACGCTCGAAGGGAAGGCCGCTCGTCGCGGCACAGAACAATTACTGACACTGCTTCGATGAACGCCATCGAAGCGCATCCGATCGGAGGAAGTCGTGCGGTGGAGCCGAGTCGTCAACGTGGTCAAGTGTCACGTGGGTGGAGAAATCAACAACGTCGTGACCGGCGGGATCGGTGACGTTCCCGGCGCCACGGTGTTCGAGAAGATGAAGCACTTCCGGGACAACCAGGACGAACTGCGGCAACTGCTGCTGCACGAACCCCGCGGTGCAGTCACCCACTGCGTCAACTACATCGTCCCGGCCACCGATCCGCAGGCCCAACTCGGCTACGTCATCGCCGAGTCGACCGAGTATCCGGCCATGTCGGGCAGCAACACGATGTGTGTCGCGACGGCACTGCTCGAGACCGGGATGATCCCCATGGTCGAACCCGTCACCGACCTCGTCCTCGAGGCACCCGCCGGGCTCATCCGCATCCGGTGCACCTGCGAGAACGGCAAGGTCACCGGCGTCGAATTCGAAAACCAGCCCGCGTTCGCCTATGCGGTCGACGTACCGCTCGAACTCGACGGATACGGCACCCTCACCGTCGACGTCGCCTGGGGCGGCATGGCGTACGTACTCGCCGACGCCGAGGCCCTCGGCCTGAAGTTGGTTCCCGACGAGGCCCGCGACCTCTGCGAACTCGGACAGAAACTGAAAACTGCGGCAGCCGAGCAAATTCCGGCCCAGCACCCCACCAACCCCGAGTTCGCCGGCATCACCCAGACCGAATTCGTCGGTCCTCTGTCTCGCCACGAGGGCGTCCTGACCGCCCGTAACGCGGTCGTGGTCTCGCCGGGACGCCTGGATCGCTCGCCCTGCGGCACCGGCACGTCCGCCCGTCTCGCGGTCCTGAAGGCGAAAGGCCTGATCGAGGTGGGTGAGACCTTCGTCCACGAATCCGTGATCGGCAGCCGATTCACCAGCCGCATCGACCGGCTCACCACCGTGGGCGACTACGAGGCCGTCGTACCCCGCGTCACCGGGCAGGCCTACATCACCGAACTCAGCCAGGTCGGCCTCGACCCCGCCGACCCCTTCCCCACCGGCTACACACTGTCCGACAACTGGCCGACCGGACACTGACCATGTGAGTGGGAAAGTGTGCCGGGACACGCTTTCCCACTCACATGGGGATTTGACGGTCGCGCATCGAGCAGTCGTCTGACGTCCCGGCCGGCACGCGCTCTCCGGAGATGATGACCGATGCCCGCGCCCACGGGCAGTCGTCATCGAGGAGCCCCTCCTCGAGGCGCGTGCGCTCGGCGTCGAGGCAGTCGCTCCCCCGAATGTCGCGCAGGGCAGCAGCACCCTGTCGTCGTGCCCTGTCTGTGCCGGCCAGGATACCGAGGAACCCACGGGACACGGTGCGATATCCGCCATGCGAACCGAGTCGCTCACCAATCCGTTGCGGGCGTATCGATTCCGCTCTCAGTTGACCGCGATGTCGTATGCCCAGGCGTTGACGGTGTTGCGGGGAGCGTCGAAGAGAGTGGTGAGGTTGTGGACGTCGGAGGTCGCGGCGACGCTGTTGCGGTCTGTGAACAGTGGCAACGCGACGGCGTTGTCGAGGAGGAATTCCGTCACCTTGTCGAACAGGCCTGCTCGTGTGGTGTCGTCTGTCGCCTTGGTGGCCTGCACCAGCCACTGGTCGACCTGGGGGTCGGCGAGCTTGGATCCGGCGACGATCGATCCGACGGTGATGCCGTCGATCTGACCGTACTTCAGGTCCGGTGTGGTGGAGCCGAAGGCGCGGTTGAGTTGCAGTGACAGATCGAGTCCGCCGACCTGTCGGGGGAACGCCTCGTAGTCGTTGCGGGCGAGCAGGTCGTACACCAGCGCGTTCTCGACGTATTCGAGTTCCACCTCGGCTCCGAGGTTCTGGCGGATCTCCGCCTGCCACGCCGCGAGAACGTCGTCGAGCGGGTAGGTGGGAATGGTGGCCAGGAGCCGGACCTTCAGTCGGGATCCGCCGGCGTCGGTGCGGTAGCCGTCACCGTCGCGGCCGGTCCAGCCGGCGTCGTCGAGCAGCGAGTTGGCCTGGTCGATGTCGGCGGGGTAGGTGTCGTCGTGGCGGGGATCGAAGTATTTGCTGTCCGGGGATAGCAGGCTCCACGCTCTGTCCTGCGTGTCTTTGGTGACATTCTCGATCAGCGCCGAGAGGTCGACACCGCGGACGAGTGCACGCCGCACCCGGACGTCCTGCGTCGGCCCGTGGGTGAGGTTGAACATGATCACGGTCGTCGATGCGGCGGAACCGGTCTGCTCGTAGTGGAATCCGTCGACGCCGTCGAAGAGGCCGATGTCGGTGGCCTTGACGGTGCCGATGGCGTCGACTTCGCCGCTGCGCAGAAGCCCTGCGCGGGTGGAGGCTTCGGGTAGGTACTTCACGACGAGTCGATCGACGTACGCGGCACCCTGATGTGTCGCGGTCGCCGGACCCCAGTGGTAGTCGGGGTTCTTCCGGAAGGTGATCTCCTGTCCTTGGACCACCTTGTCGAGCATGAACGGGCCGGAGCCGACGAATCCCTCACCGCTGGTGAGCTTCGCGTTGTCGGCGCGAAGGGTGCTGGGTGCGACGATCGCGCCGCTGAGGCCGCCGAGCGTGGAGAGGAAGTCCGCTCGGGGCGTGCTCAGGGTGATCCGCACGGCGTACGGGTCGACGACGTCGACGGCGGAGACACTCGAATACTGCAGCAGTCCCAGCACGGTCCAGGCCGGGTAGTCCGGGCTGCGCAGCGCATCGATGTTGGCTTTGACCGCTTCGGCGTCGAACTTCTCGCCGTTGTGGAAGGTGACGTCGTCGCGGAGTTGAAAGTCGTAGGTCAGGCCGTCCGGTGAGATGGTCCACGAGGTGGCGAGCCACGGGTGGAACTGTTCCTCGGCGTCCTCCGAGACGAGACTGTCGTACGAGTTGCGCAGGACCTGCGAGGCCTCGAACGCGGCGCCGTAGTGGGGGCTCAGGCCACGGCTGGGATAGCTGTCGAGGGCGACGGTGAACGTGCCGCCGTCGGCCGGCGCCGTCGTGGGGCCACCGCCGCCGCTGCCGGGCTCCGGGTCGGAGGCACAGGCGGCTGTTCCGGCGATGAGGATCGCGGTGGCGGCCAGTGACAGGGCTCGTATCAGTTGTCTACGCAACGGGTTCGTCTTTCTCGAGATGGGGTGTTCCCAGAGTCGGGACGGCGTCCAGGAGGCGCCGGGTGTAGGGCGAGGTGGGAGCGCCGAATACGGTGTCGGTGCTTCCGTGTTCGACGATGCGGCCCTGGTCGAGGACGACCAGGTTGTGGCAGAGCCGCCGCACCACCGCGAGGTCGTGCGAAATGAAAAGGAAAGCTGCATCGGTTGTCTCGGCCAGCTCGGCGAGTAGGTCGAGGATCTGCGCCTGGACGGTGATGTCCAGTGCGGACACCGGTTCGTCGCACACCACCAGGCGTGGCCGGGATCCCAGCGCGCGAGCGATGTTGACGCGTTGCCGTTGCCCGCCCGACAGTTCGCGGGGGTGCCGGTGGGCGGTGTCCGCGCCGAGGTGGACGGCGTCGAGCAATTGCCTCACCCGCCCGTTCCGGTCCGGTGCGGGCGTGACGGTGGCAACGGATTCGGCGACGATCTCGCCGACCCGGAAGCGGGGATCGAACGAGGCGACCGAATCCTGCGCCACGAGCGCTATGCGTCCGGGTCGGCGGGTGCCGGCGGTGAGCGGTGCCCCGTCGAAGGTCATCGTGCCCGCGTCCGGTGTGATCAGCCCCGTGACGATCTTCGCCACGGTGGACTTGCCGGAGCCGGATTCGCCGACCACCCCGAGCACCTCGCCGCTGTGCACGCGAAAGGAGACGTCGTCGACGGCTGTCACGGTGGAACCGAGAACCCGGTAGTTCTTAATCAGGCCGTGGGCGGCGAGCACGGCCGAAGTGGCTGCCCGTCCGGTACGCTGCGCGGTGCCGCGGGGCACGGCGGCGAGGAGTTCGCGGGTGTAATCGGCGGCCGGGTGGTCGATGACCCGACGTACCGGTCCCTGCTCGACCACCCGCCCCGCCTGCATCACGATGACCCGGTCGGCCACCGCGGAGACCACCGCGAGGTCGTGACTGACCAGGATCATCGCGCGGCCGCCCCGGACCTGTTCGACGAGCAGGTCGAGCACCTGGGCCTGCACGGTGACGTCGAGCGCCGTGGTCGGTTCGTCGGCGAGCAGGATCTGCGGGTCGCCCGCCAGCGCGGAGGCGATGAGCGCGCGCTGACGTTGCCCTCCCGACAACTGGAAGGACCTCTGCCTGCGTGTAATCTGCGGATCCGCGATACCGACCGAGGCCAGGAATTCCTCGACGGCGCGGGCCCGATGTGCCCGCGGCACAGAGCGTTCGAGTGACTCGGCAACCTCCTGGCCGATGGTGCGCAACGGGTCGAGGGCGGTGAGCGCATCCTGCAGCACGAGTCCGATACGCCGCCCGCGTATCGTGCGCCACTGTCGCTCGGTCCGGTGCAGCGCCGATTCGCCGAGGATGTCGAACCGGTCCGCCCGGACCGTCGCGCCCGGCCCGGCGAGGCCGACGAGGCTGCGGGTGGTCACCGACTTGCCGGAGCCGGATTCGCCTACGATCGCGAGGATTTCGCCGTGGTGGAGCGAGAAACTCACGCCGTCGACGACGGGCGCGGCCGAGGCGCCGAAGCGGACCTGGAGATTCTCGACCCTGATGAGCGGATCCGTTGCGGTGTCGATTCCGGTACGGACGATCTCGGACAGCGTCATTGGGCCCTCCGCCGTTCGAATCGGTGCTGGCCGGCGCGACCGAGCACGGTGGTGGCGATGACCGTCGCCGTGATCGCCAGCCCGGGAAAGGCCACCGACCACCAGGCGATGCGCAGATCGTCACGTGCCTCGGAGAGCATCGCTCCCCACTCCGGGGACGGGGGTTGCGGTCCGAGACCGATGAAGCTCAGCGCCGCGGCACCGAGGATGCTGGTCCCGATGCCGAGGGT
The DNA here is from genome assembly GCF_042802055.1 of Rhodococcus sp. NPDC057529. Classification (NCBI taxonomy): domain Bacteria; kingdom Bacillati; phylum Actinomycetota; class Actinomycetes; order Mycobacteriales; family Nocardiaceae; genus Rhodococcus; species Rhodococcus sp. NPDC057529. Next base: position 67,520 of record NZ_JBHVEY010000012.1, on the reverse strand, counting down.
GATCAGCAGCGGCAGCGGTCCGAGTGCGTTGGGAAGTATGTGACGCAACACGATCCGTGTGCGGGAGGTGCTGAGGAGACCGGCCTGGGCGACGTACTCGCTGTGGTCGACTCGGCGCGCCTCCGCGCGAACGACCCGGGCGTAGCGGGGCGCCGTCGCGATGCCGATGGCGAAGATCAGGTTCGTGGTCCCCTTGTCGAGCAGCGTGATCAGAACGAGGGCGAGCAGGATCTCGGGAAACGCGCCCATGAGGTCGACGACGCGGGACAGCACACTGTCGACGACACGGTTGCCGAGTCCGGCGGCCAGCCCGAGGACGATCCCGACGAGCACCGCCAGCAGTGTGGCCGCGGTGCCGATGAGCAGCGACAGCCGCGCACCGTGCACCACGCGGGTGAAGACGTCACGGCCGAGCTGATCGGTACCGAAGAGGTGCTGGAGCGACGGCGCGGAGTGGGCGAGCGCCAGGTCGGTGCGCAGTGGGTCGCCGGGGGCGACGAGCGTGGGCCACAGGACCACGACGACGCAGAAGATCAGGAAGGCGGACGCGACGAGCCGCCCGCCGGCCGGAATCCGCGCTGTCAGAGTGCGTGGGCGGTGGGCAAGGGCGGGAGCGGTCACCGGGTCACCTCTCGTAGGCGTGGGTCGATCCACAGGTAGGCGATGTCCACCAGCACCGAGACCGTCAGGTAGATGGCGGCGGCGAACAGGGCGACGGCGAGGACGACCGGCAGGTCCTTGTAGGTGACCGCCTCCACGGTCGCCCGGCCGATGCCGGCTCTACCGAATACCTCTTCCACGACAACGGTTCCGGTGATCAGGCTGCTGACCGCCCACCCCGCGAGGGTTGCCGCGGGGATCATCGCGTGCCGGAGTCCGTGTGTGAGGCGGATACCGATTTCACCGGTGCCGCGTGCTCGCGCCGTCAGCGCGTGGGGCTGTTCGAGGGCACGCTCGATGCCCTCCCTGACAACCTGGGAGAGCACCGCGGAGATCGGCAGAGTAAGAGTGAGACCGGGCAGGATCAGTCGCTGCAGCTCGTTTCCCGACGTCACGGGGAAGATGCGGAGACCGAAGGCGAAGACCGCGATGAGAATCAGCCCGATCCAGAAGGTGGGGGCGGATGCCAGCGCCAGTTCCACAGTGCCGACGAGGCGGGCGAGGACGTGGCGCCGGCCCGCCGTGAGGACCGCGAGGATCGGCGCGAGCACCGCGGTGGCCACCAGCACGAACCCTGCCAGCTGGGCGCTGGTGGTCAACTGCTCGCCGAACAGGATCTGCGCGACCGGCTCTCCCCGGACGTACGAGTAGCCGAGGTCGCCGTGCAGCAGTCTCCCGAGGTAGCTCAGGTACTGCTCCACGAGCGGCCGGTCCAGACCCCAGTCGCGCTCGACCTGCGCGCGCAGCGCGGGATCGCTCGATTCGCCGAGGATCGCGGTGACCGGATCGCCGGCACTGACGTGTACCGCGAGGAACGCCAGCGTCACCGCCGCCGACATCAGTGCGAGCGCCGAAAGCACCACCCCGCCGATGTGCCGGACCACGAGGCGCTGTTGCAGTGTCACCGCTCCACCGGGGCGCCGACGATGCTGCCCCATTCCGTCCAGGATCCGTCGTAGACGCGGACCCGGGAGTCGCCGAGCAGGTCTTCGAACACCAACCAGCCCAACGATGCCCGGTGCGAAAGCCTGCAGTAGAAGATCAGTTCGCCGGCGTCGGCGAGGTCGAGATTCTCGATGCGTTCGCGCAATTCGGGCACCGGGAGGACGCGCTCGTCCTCGTCGAGGAGTGTGCGGATGTGCAGGCTTCGCGCCCCCGGGATCCGGCCGTGCCGCTGCGCACCGTGGTCGATCGGCTCACCGACCGGCGAGACACGATGGCCGGCATACTCCTCCGGCGATCTCAGGTCGACGATCGGTGTCCCCGAATCGATCGCGGCGAGCACGTCCTCCCGCCCGACGACCACCTCCCGATAGCGCGGCGCGACGATCGGCAGTCGAGCGCCGGCAGTGTTCCCGGGCGTGGATCCGCCGGTCGTCGCCGGTTCCGCCACGCGCCAGGCGCCGACGCCTCCGTCGAGGTACTTCAGCGTGCCCCCCACCCCCTGCGCCGCGGACACCCACAGCGCGTAGGCGGCGAACTGCGGGGGGTCGCCGGCGAAGACCACGGTCGACGACGAGTGGGCCCCGAGCGCATGGAGGCGGTCGGCGAGGGTGTCCGCTGACGCGAGCTCGCGACGGTCCCGATGCCACAGCAGGCTCTTCCAGTACACGGTGCTGGCACCGGGGATGGTTCCGGGACCCCCGTCGTGGGCGGGGTCGTCGGTCAGTTCGATCACGACCGTCGACGGATCGGCGAGGTGCGTCGACAGCCATTCGACGTCGACGAATCTGGTTGTTTTCACGTCACTCCTGTTACTTTGCGCCCCGGGCGGAGGCCACAGCATGGGACGATAGTGCGGGATCCGCACCTTTTGGATACATAAGATCTCGGCGAATCGAATTATGTTATCGACAGAGTGTAAACATAAACTGGGTCAGCGAAGTCCCCAACCGAAAGTCGATGGCACCCTTGACCAGCCCCCGCACACACCATCTCGTCTCCGCGGAGACACTGCTCGTCACACCCCCGGGCCAGGTGGTCGTCCTGGACGTCCGGGCAGAAGCAGGCGACCGTTCCGGTCGAGACGCCTACCTGCGGGGCCACATTCCCGGGGCGGTGTTCGTCGATCTCGATGCCGACCTGTCCGGTCCGAGGACTCCGCAGTCCGGCGACCGCCCGCTACCCGAGGCCGGGCCGCTCACCGACGCGGTGCAGGCATGGGGAATCTCACCGGCGAGCACCGTTGTCGTCTACGACGATTCCCGGTCCGCCCCGGCCGGGCGCGCGTGGTGGGTCCTCCGATGGGCCGGACTGACGGACGTCCGCATCCTCGACGGAGGCCTGGCGGCCTGGCGCGGTGCGGGCGGCTCCCTGGAGATCGGTGACGCGCGCCCTCCGCGCGGCACCGCGATCGCCCGTCCCGGCCACCTCCCCGTCGTGACGACGGACCAGATCCCCCCTCTCGCCCGGGCCGGCCGGCTCCTCGACTCCCGCCCCGCCGACCTGTACGACGAGGGCCGCATTCCCGACGCCGTGAGCGCGTCCGTCTTCGGGGACCTCGACAACGCCGGCAGGCTGCGGACCGAACGTGAGCTTCGCGCCAGATACGACGCACTCCACGTCGACGGCACCACACCGACCGCCACCTATTGCGGCAGTGCCGTCGCCGCCGCGTTCCAGGTATTCGTGCTCGCGACCATCGGCGTCGAAGCCTCGCTCTACATCGGCTCGTATTCGGCGTGGACGTCGGATCCGCAGCGCGCCGTCGACCGCGGGACCGACGCCGTCCCCTCTCACCCGACCGCATGAACGAAGGAAAGCCATGGTCTCGTCACCCGAGCACGTAATTCTCAATGCCAACCTCATACCCGGCGGCACGATCGGCAGCCCGTGGCGACGCGCGTCGCAGCCCGGTGAGCACTTCGTGGGAATCGACCACTACGTCGACGTCGCGCGCGCGGCCGAGCGCGGATTCCTCGACGCGGTGTTCCTGGCCGATTCCCCGAATCTGCAGTCGAAGGACTGGAACTCCCCCAGCCGCCTCCTCGATCCGCTCGTCGCACAGGCCGTGATCTCCGCGCACACCGAACACATCGGGTTGATCGCCACCGCCACGACGTCCTACAACGACCCGTACAACCTGGCGCGCCAGTTCGCCAGCCTCTCCGCCGTGTCCCGAGGGCGGGCCGGATGGAACTTCGTGGTCACGGGAGGCGATGCCGCAGCCCGGAACTACTCGTTGAGCGAGGCGTTGCCGAAGCAGGCACGGTATGCCCGGGCGGCGGAGTTCCTCGACGTGGTCTCGGCGCTGTGGGACTCCTGGACACCGGACGCCCTGCACGCCGACAAGACCACGGGCAGCTACCTGGATTCGACGAAGATCTCCGCGATCGACCACGTGGGCGCGACGTTTCGGGTGGCGGGTCCGCTGAAGGCGCCCCCGCTGACGGACGGCCGCCCGATCCTGATCCAGGCAGGTGCCTCCACCCACGGTGTCGAGCTGGGGGCGCGCTACGCCGACGCCGTGTACAGCGCCCACTCCACGGCCGAGTCGGCGCTCACCCGGCGACAGGAACTGCGGGACCAGGCCGCGTCCGCCGGCCGGGACCCGAACTCGATCAAGCTGCTTCCAGGCCTGATCGTGGTGCTCGCCGACACCGAAACCACTGCACTGCAACGGGAAAAAGAGCTGACCGACCTCATTCCCGACGAGGTGCAGGCATACAACCTCGGGGCCCGGCTCGGTGTCGACGCCGGGGAACTCGAACTCGACGCGCCGTTTCCCTGGCACCTGGTTCCCCCCGACGAGGCGGCACCCGGTGCACGCGGCCAGCTGTCGGTGTTCCTCGAGTACGTGCGCACCCAGGCCCTCGATACCCGTGGTGCCGCGCGCCTGCTCGCCGCGGGCAGCGGCCACGCCAAGATCGTGGGCTCCCCCGAACAGGTCGCGGACTTCATCGAAGCCTGGTTCCGTTCGGGCTCGTGCGACGGTTTCAACGTGATGATGGACGAGCTCCCCTCGGGGCTCGACACGTTCGTCGACCACGTGGTCCCACTCCTGCAGCGCCGCGGCCTGTTCCGCACCGAATACCGGTCCACCACCCTGCGAGGACACTACGGCCTATGACGCTCTCACCGGACCCCACGTGGTCACTCTTCGTCCAGCTGCGCAGCGGTCCACCGGCCGCACTCGTCTACGACCGTGCCCTCACCATCGCCGTCGAGGCCGAGCGACTCGGCTTCCACACGATCTGGTTCGCGACCCGGCACTTCGAGGCCCACCATGCGGCACTGCCGTCGGTGTTTCCGTTCCTCGGTGCCGTCGCGGCCCGCACCACCCGGATCCGATTGGGAACCGGGGTCGTCGCACTGCCGTTCGAGAATCCGGTCCGTCTCGCCGAAGATGCCGCGGTGACCGATCAGCTGGCCGGCGGGCGCCTCGAACTCGGCATCGGGAAGGGGCTGGGATTCGGTCTGTCCGCAAGCTCCTACGCCGGTTTCACCCTCGACCAGAGCGATCGGGAAACGCTGTACACCGAGCGTGCGGCCGCCCTGCACGCCATCCTCGGGACCGGCCGGGTCTCCGACGAGATCGGGCTCTACCCTCCGCCGGGCACGCTTCGGCACCGGGTCTGGCAGTCCACCGGCAACATCGACACCGCACGACTCGCCGCACGGGCAGGCGACGGTCTACTGCCGCACGGAAATTCCGAAGCCAGGGGCGGGGCCGGAGCACGCGACCTGATCGACGCCTACCGCACCGAGTACACCGGCGAGGGCGGCCCTCGTATCGGGTCGACGGTCGCCGTCCTGCCCGGCGACTCCCACCGTGACGCCCTCGACCTGTTCACCACCGACGTCTCGCTGAGCCCGCGCTATTACACGGGCAGCCTGGACGACGGCGATCACCACCGCTACCTCCGGGAGCGCGGCGTCGACGTCGGATCGAGCGCCGAGGTGGCGGCGCGGTTGACTGCGGACGCGCGGGTCCGGTCGGCGACCGAGGTCTTGTTCCACGTCCCGCTCGCGCTCGAACACCCGCGCTATCTGGAATGCCTGCACCGAATCTCGGACGAGATCGCGCCCCGGCTGGTTCCGGTCGTCGCCTCGTAGCGAGCCGCCACCCCGGGCACACCGCGAGCCGGGTCGATCACTCCAGCCTTTCCCGGTGTGTCGACCCGGCCTCCTCGGCGAGCGCGTCCGCGAGTTCGCCGAGGAGGCCGCGATCGTCCGGCAACTGCGGGACCGCGACCCGTAACAGACCGCTCCGCTTCGGCGCCACATGGGATTTGCTGCCGGCGCCGACGACGATTCCCTTGCGGGCCAACTCGATCAACGTTCCCGTCTCGTTCTTGACCTCGACCCAGACGACCAGGCTGTTCGGGCCCGAACGCGCCACCGCGCCACGCTCCGCCAGGGCCGTGACCAATCCGGTGCGCCGCCACTCGTAGCACGCGCGGGCAGTCTCGACGAGCGCCGCGGCGTCCGGGTCCGTGACCAGATGAGCCAATGCGTCCTGCAGGATCCGGCTGTTGGCCGAGATTCCGTGCACCCGGGTATTGATCGCCCGGTCGACCAGTTCGGCGCTGCCGCCGATCACGCACGTCTTGATGTCCATGCCGAATGCCTTGCAGTAACTGCGCACCCGGACCGTCCGCTCGGGGAAGTAGCTGCCCATCGACGGAGCCTGCTCACGGGCGAGGGGACCGACAGCGTCGTCCTCGACGATCCACCCGCCGTAGGCAGCGGCTTCGAGTGTGCCGGCGAGTTCGTGTGCGCGCGCGGATGTCAGCGTGCCGGCCGCCGAATACGCCCCTTCCGGTTGCAGCACGACGACGGCGGGCTCGCGGGCGAGCGCCGCGGCCAGGGATGCGGCGACGGCGCCGTCCTCGTCCGATTCGACTCCGACCACCGAAAACCCGACCTCGGTCAAGGTGTCGAGGAAACCGGGCATCACCGGTTCCTCGACGGCGATCAGCGCTCCCGCCGGCGCGGCCGCCTCCACGGCGAGCAGCAGACCCTCCGAGCCGCCGCCAGCCGCGACGAACGCCTCTGCCTCGAAGGGCCACCCCTCGACGACCACCTCACGCAGACGGTCGGTGATGTATGCCCGCCCGGGCCGATTGATCTGATCGGTCTGCAGTCCCGCCAGCATCGCGGTGGCCAGGTCGGGCTGGAGTGCGTAGTCGGGGCTGCTGGTGAGCAGATCGCGATCCGACCAAGACACTGCGCCACCGCGCAGGGACTCGAGCTGCGCGACCACGGTGCCACCGCGCCGGTTGGTCTCGATCAGGCCGTCGCGGCGCAGGCCGCTCCAGGCGGCCACCACGGCGCGGGTGCTCAGCCCCGACCGTTGTGCCAGGTCCCGGATCGTCGGCAGCCGGGTTCCCGACACCAGCGAGCCCTCGCGGATGAGTCGAGCGACCACCGCCTGCGCCGCACCGGCCGTGCGGGAGTCCGCGGCGTGCAGTGCCTCGACCAGAACGTCCTCCGCCGGTGGCGTCGTCATAGGCGGTGCCATTCGCTCATCTTCCCATTATGTACCTGTCCCGTCGACCTTTGTTTACACGAGGTCGGCAACATTATTAGTGGGCGGGATTGTCAGTGGGCGGGTTCGAAGCCCGCCAGCATCTGTTCGAGTGCCGCCTGGTCGGGCCCGACGAAGGGATCGGCCTGCGGGGCCGCGGCGAGCATCTCGAGGTATTCGGCGGTGCGCCCCTCCGCGGGCGGCAGGTGAGTGCCGAGTATTCGCCGGGGGTTCAGATCCCGCAACGTCGACACTGTGGCCGAGAATTTCGCTTCGTCCACCGAGTGCACCCAGGGACTGTCCACGGTGGCCCACAGGTGCTGGGCGGCGCGGACCACGCCCGGAACGCAGTAGCCGACGTCGTCGGCGGTGGCGAGTTCGGCGGTCTCCATCGGGGCCCCGAAGCAGTCGGACGAGAAGTAGGACCCGCTGCGGTCGTCGTAGCAGCCGACCGTGCTCGGATTGTCGAACAGCGGCGGGCGCAGCGCGGTCAGCCGGCGATCGCCGACGTCGAGGGATTGTCCCGGGTTGAGCAGGTACACCCGGTCCAACGGGACGGGCCGTTCACACGACATGATGCCCATCGCGGCGAAGGTGGTGATCAGGCGCGCGTGCGGCGCCTGATCGAGCAAGTCGAACAGTGCGCCGGTGTGATCGCGGTCCGGGTGGGTCAACCACACCCATTCGACGTCGGCAGGGTCGAGCACGGTTCCGAGTGCGTCCATGAACCCGCGGCCGGGCAGACTCAGTCCGGTGTCGATGACGACGGGCTCAGCGGCCAGCAGAACGTAGGCGTTCACCGGCAGATGCCCTATTCCGGGCACTTCCAATGCATCGGCGAGAACCGCGATGTCGTTCCGTATTCTGTTGATACGCATGAGATTTCTCCTCACTGATCATAGTCGACGCGGATCAACGACCTGGCGATCCCGGCCAGGTCGGCTGCGGAGGGGACGTATCCACGGGAAACCTTCAGACCCAGTTCGAACGGCGAGGCCCCGTTGTCGAGAGCCGCCCGGAACGCTTTGCCGGCTTCGGCGGGCGTGACGTCGAGCAGCAGGGCACGGCCCCGTCGGACGCGGCCGCATCGGGTCACCGTCACCGCCGCACCACCGACGAAGTTGAACCGCCACGGCCGCTCGGTGAAGATCAGCGTCTCACCGTCGACGTCGTGAAGGCACACCGGCACACGCAGGGTGCGGCCGGTCCGGCGCCCGGTGAACTCGATCAATCCCTGGCGTCGGATTCGCCGGCCCGACCATCGGGTCGTGAGCACACGCCGCACCACCGGATTCACGAGCCGCATCAGTGCGGGCGGCGGCGGGCTCAGACGTACGGTCGCGGTTTCGGATGTGGACATGTCACCGACGCTATGCGCGGCGCGGCAGGGGCACCATTCCACAAATGTGGTATTCCCGGCGACCGATCCGGACTCGTACCATTGACGGGTGAGCGTGGATTCGGTGCGGTGCGCGGCGGACAAGATCGCACAGTTGTGCGCCGCGCCGCGCGGCCTGATCGCGTTGTGGCAGGACGCGTCCGAAGTCGTTGCCGGGGTGGTTCCCTACTTCTGGACCCCCTGCTGGTTCACACTCGATCCGGTGTCGTTGCTGATGACCAGCCATTACCACCTCGGCATGGACGAGTTCCCCGGCGAATGGCTGGCCGCCGAGTACTACGAGGACGACGTCCAGTCGGTACCCGGTGTGATGCGTTCGGCCACTGGACTTTCCACCCTGCACGATGCCGCCGGGGGTGATCCGTCGCACAGCCCGCGCTGGCGCCGGAACCGCACGCTCGGCGGAGATCAGGAGTTGATCGCCCGCCTCCGCACCCGCTCGGGCGAGACCTGGGGAGCGCTGTCCCTCTACCGCGCCGAAGGCATGCCGATGTTCACCGAATCCGAGAAGTCCTTTCTCGCAGAGATTTCGCCGGTTCTGGCCGGCGGCGCCCGCCGCGCACTGCTGTGCGGGCAGGCCGCGGAACCGGAGTACTCCGATTCGCCGGGACTGATCGTGCTCGACGACCAGTGGGACGTCGAATCGGCCACGCCGGGTGTCGACCGGTGGATGGCGGACCTCCCCGGCGGAAACTGGGACCGCGGCGAGCTGCCGCCCGCGGTGATCACCCTCGCCGCCCGTGCGCTGCGCTCGGCAGAAGACCGCGATCACCTCGGCGAGGTCGCGCTCTCCCGGGTGCTCTCACGCTCGGGATCCTGGGTGGTGCTTCACGGTGCGTGCCTCTCCTCCACGGGGCGACGGCGGATCGCCGTGATCGTCGAACCCGCGCATCCGAGTCGGCTCCATCCCCTGTTGATGTCCGCGTACGGACTTACCGAGCGGGAGAAGGAGGTCACCACCCTCGTGCTGCAGGGGGCGTCGACGTCGCAGATCTCGACCGAGCTTTCCGTGTCCGCGCACACCGTCCAGCAACACCTCAAGAGCATCTTCGACAAGACCGGTGTGCACAGCCGACGAGACCTGGTCGGCACGGTGTTCTTCCACCACTACGAACCACGGTTCCGTGACAACGAGTCGCGTGTGCTCGCCGACCGGCCGCTCCGGGGCGGGCCGTGGCCGACGGATCGTCGCCGCTGAGAGCGTCCTCAGATCCGCCGCATCACGGAGACCACCTTGCCCAGGACGACTGCTTCGTCGCCGTCGATGACGGTGTAGGCAGGGTTGCGGGGCTCGAGGAAGACGTGGCCGTCGCGGCGCCGGAGCACCTTCACCGTGGCCTCGCCGTCGATCATCGCGGCGACGATCTCACCGGAATGGGCCTCGTCCTGGCGGCGCACCACGACGACGTCGCCGTCGCAGATCGCGGCGTCGATCATCGACTCGCCGCGCACCCGTAGCCCGAACACCGTGCCGGAGCCGACGAGTTCACGAGGGAGCGTCAGCATCTCGTCGGCGTGCTCCTCCGCGAGGATCGGCGCGCCGGCGGCGATATCGCCGACCACCGGCACCGTCACGTTGTTGTCGGACGAGCGTCCCTGCTTCGAATCGGACAGGAACGGGCGCACGTCCAATTGCCGAGCCATGGCCGCGCCCCGCTGGAGAAAACCCTTCTCCTCGAGACTCTTCAGGTGCTTGGACACCGACGACGTCGACCGCAGGCCCACCGCATCCCCGATCTGCCGGGTGCTCGGCGAGCAGCCGTGTGCCGCCACCCAGTCCCGGATCGTGGCCAGAATCAGCTGCTGGCGCGATGGCAGGGTGGAGGCGTCGAGGCCACCGAACATGTCGAGATCGTCGTAATCGGTCACCCGGAGAATCGTAGGGGGTGCCGACAGACCCTTCGGCAGGGTGTAGGCGTGCGACCAGCGTTACTCGCCGCGCTTCTGCTCGATGCTCCACGCCGCGATCTGCGCACGGGAGTTGAAGCCCAGTTTGGACAGGATGTGTTCCACATGCCCCTGCGCGGTGCGTTGCGAGATGACCAGCCTGGCCGCGATCGCCTTGTTCGTCAGGCCTTCGGCGACGAGTTCGGCGACCTCGTGCTCGCGGCGGGTGAGACTGGTGGACCCCGGCGCGGCCGAGCTGTCGGAAGGTCCCGCCTCCTCGAGCGCATACGCCGCGGCATCGTCGAACCGCGTTCCGAGGCCCTGGCGGAACTCCGCCTCGAACCCGCGGTCACCGATCGCTTTCCTCGCCTCCTGCTCGAACCGGACGTGCTCGAGGTGTGCGTTCGGGAAAATCGTGCTCTGACTCCCCACCGTGCGGGCAAGGGCCTCGGTGGCTCCCATCAACCTGGCCGCGCGTCGCGGCGCCCCGTCGTCCACCGCGATCCACGACAGAAGTTCCAGGCACCCCATCGCACTGATGCGGTCGTCCACCAGCCGCGCGAGCTGCAACCCCCGCGTCACCAGATCCTTCGCACGGGGCCCCTCGCCCCGCCGCCACGCCCCCATCGCCGCACCCCACAGCGACCACCCCCGGTACACGGATTCGCCCCGCGACTCGGTGACCGCCAGGATCTCCCGCTGACACTCCTCACTCCGAGCACGGTCTCCGGCGGCGTCACCGGCCAGCGCGAGCCCGAGCAGCGACCACATCAGATACAGCGGGTTGCCGTCCTCCCGGAACACCGGGAGCGAGGATTCGAAATACTCGCACGCTGCCGCGGACTGGCCGGTGAACAGGGCATGCCAACCCGCGGCATCGGCCATCAGCGCCCCGCCGAGACGATCACCGAGCTCCTCCGCCATCGCGGCCCCACGCTCGGCATACAGCGCCGACGCGTCCGGATCGCCGTTGAGCCCGGACAGCGCGCTGAGCACGTACAACGCCTTGATCCGCTCCACATCGGCCGTGCCGCCCCGAACCGCCAGAAGCTGCGCGAGCCACCGCATGCCTTCCCGCAGCCGGCCCCGCACCCGCCAATACGGGTACAACGCCGTCGCCATCCGCAGCCCCGCACCCGCCTCGGTCGGTCCGGTCAGGCAGAACTGCAGCGCCGCACGGACATTCGGCAGTTCCGCGTCCAGACGCACCAGCCAGCCCACCTGCCGCGAGCTGATCCATTCGGCCTCCGCCCGCAGCACCAGGTGTTCGTACCAGTCCCGGTGCCGTCGCAGCAGCGATGCGAACTCCCCGGTCTCCTGCAACCGTTCCGTACCGTAATCACGCAACGTCTCGAGCAGCCGGTACCGCACCGCTCCACCGGCCTCTTCCCGAATAAGAATCGATTTGTCGATCAACGACCCCACCACATCGACCACCTGGTCCGCCGCCGAGGTGTGGGCGCAGATGCCTTCGACGGCGTCGAGCGCGAAACTGCCGAAGAAGACCGCCAGCCGGCCCCACAACTCCCGCTCGGCGGGCGAGCACAACTCGTGACTCCAGTCGATACACCAGGCCAGGGTCTGCTGCCGGACCGGCGCGCCACGACTGCCCGTGGTCAGCAGACCGTACCGGTCCGTCAGCCGGCGCAGGATCTGATCCTCCGACATCGCTCGCAGCCGGACCGCCGCCAGTTCGATCGCGAGGGGCAGACCGTCCAGGCGACGGCAGATCCTCGCCACCACATCCTCGTTGCTCTCGGTGATGGCGAAGCCCGGGACCGCCATCGCCGCGCGTTCGGCGAACAGGTTCATCGACTCGTAGTGGTCGAAATCGCCACCGGCCCGGGCCTCGCGGTGGGGGTCCGGCATGGTCAGGGGTGGCACCCGAAACACCGCTTCTCCCCCGATGCCGAGAGGTTCCCGGCTGGTCGCGAGCACCCGAAGTTCCGGGCACGCGCGGAGGAGTGGGCGGGCCAGGTCGGCGGCCGGTTCGACGAGATGCTCACAGTTGTCCAGCACGAGCAGCAGCTTCCGCGGTTCGAGATACTCGGCGAGCAGTGCCTCGGGTGCGGCGCTCGCCCCCTCGCGCAGCCCCAACGCCGACAGCGCCGCGTCGACGACCGCACCCGGTTCGTACACCTCGCCCAACTCGACCAGCCACACACCGTCCTCGAACGCGCGCGAAGAATCGGCGGCGACGCGGAGCGCGAGCCTGGTCTTCCCGACACCCCCGATGCCGGTCAACGTCACGAGCCTCGACACCGACAGCAGACGGCGAACCTCGCCGACCTCACGGCGACGGCCGACGAAACTCGTCAGCTCGTGCGGAAGGTTTCCCGCATTCGTCCTGTCACCGGGAGCCATGAAGCCGTCACTTTCATCTCACGCGCGCCTCCGACCAAGGTACCTCCACAAAATCCGGTTTCGCAGCGGCGCGATGGGTCGCGGCCCGCCGACATCACTGAAAGTAGGACGCATAGTCGCTGAACGGAACCTGACCGGTGGGGCTCGCCCGGACGGCGTCGGCAACCGCCGCAGGAATGGGAGCCCAGTAGGCGGGCATCGCGGCCGCCAGAGAAGGCTGCAAGATGTAGAGCAGCGCGAAGTTCACTATCCACAGCGGCGGCGCCATCGACATGCCGACCTCCGCGCTCACACCGCCCTTGGTGTTGGTCACCAGTTGAGCCGCACCTGAAATCTGTTGCGCTGCAAAGCCATAGGCCGCTTGCACGGTGTACGCCGACTCGTACAGCGCTATCAGGGTGTGTGTCGCACCGTTGTTCCTCAGCCAGGTGCCGACGAAACCGCCGGGAGCGATCAACGAGTTCACCTGCCGCGTCGGCGCGTCCGCGTTGGCCGGACTTTCCAGCAGTCCACCGGGGTTCACGTAGAGCCCGTAGCTGGCCAGAACCGACGGCGTGGTGCGGCCGTCGACGTCGGAATAGAGGGGGCGGTCGTTCGTGTTGGTGAGGATCCGGGCGCACGCATCGATCACCTCGGCGGCGTCGCTGCTGCCGCCGACTCCGCCGCCGGTGATGAGGTCGCGATACTGCTGCTCGGACAGCGCGTCGGACCGGTCGAGCCCGATCCGACCGGCGATCTCGTCCGCCACCTGCTGACCGAGCGGCGCGTTGAGCTGACCCGCGCCGGTCACCTGCGTCGGCGCCAGGTGCTCGTAGCCGGGTGCCCCGGAAAAGGGAACCGCGAACCCGGTGTCCACGGCCGGGTCACCGCCTGCCGTCCGGGCCGTTGCCAGGGAGAGAAGGCACACCCCCACCAGTGCCAGTACCGAGAACATCCGGCGGTGGGGGGTTGCTCCGCGTCGATGTTCCGCCGAACCTGTGCCGCGCATACGTCAACCTCCCAGAACTCCATCCGGCGAGATAACTCATGATCAGTCAAACGTCGCGGCTGACGCCGTGTCAAGACGCGAGTCACCCGCCGCGGTGCCGGGCGGCTCAGTCCGGGATCAGGACCGCGGGTCCCAGCCATTGGCACACGAGCAGTGCGAGTTCGACGTCCAGGCGATCTCCGGAGAAGTCCTTGCCCCGAACTTCGGCTGCCCGCTTCACGCGGTACTTCACCGAGTTGTGGTGCAGATCAAGCTCTTTCCCTGCAGCGACGTTGCTCAGGTTGTGGGCGAGATAGACCCGCAGGGTCTCGCGCAACCTGGCCGAGTTCTCGTTGTCGGCGGCGAGTCCGTGCAGAACACCGCGCACCCAGGCGCGGGCGGCCCCCAGATCCTCGATCAGCAGGGCAACCGTCGGTACTCCGGGTTCGTCGTATGCGGTCACGAGCGGTGCGCTCTGCCCCGCCGCAATGGCCACGGCTCGCGCACGTTGTGCTTGACCGTGGGACTGCCGGAAACCGTCGATTCCTCCGGCCGCGGCACCGAGCGCCACGACCAGCCCGGGATGCCGCCGCTCGAGGAAGTCGCACATGTCCTCCCGCGCCCGCTCGACGCGGGATCGTGAGCCGAGTGGAATCCACACCCAGCCGGTCACTCGGTCAGCGGCCACGAACAGCGGGTCGGCTACCGCGCCCACTTGGCTCGCGAAATCGTGTGCAGCAGATTCGATTCGGGACAGCATGTCGCCCGAGTCGGAGTCCGAGCTCCAGAAGATCGCGGCCAGGTGACTCTGCTGCAGCACATAACCCAGGGCGGCGCCTGCATCGGGAGGTGCGTTGCCCGCCAGAATCTCCTGAACACGCACGGCCCGGACGCTGCTCCGATGAGCGAGCCACCGTTCCCTTTCGCGCTCGTATACGGCCACGACCTGCTGTGACACTCTGTCGATGTAGACCGACATCACCGTGATGATGCGTTCGAGCACCGGCATGCTGAGTTCCGGCTGCACCGACGCTGCACGCAACTCTTCGAAGACCAGTCCGAGCAGATTGGTTTGCCCCAGCCGGTATGCGCGAACCAGCGCGTTGACGGGGACACCGTGCTGGGCGAGCCTTCTCGCGTACTCCACGGCCGCGGCCGGCGCGTCCAGATCCTGGGGAGCGATGTTGTGCTGCAGGGTGTGGAAGATGGTGTCGAGGTTGCCCTCCACGCTCGCTCCCAGCAGATCGAACAACTGTCGATCTGCCCGCAGATCCGGGATCTCCGCGTAGAGCACGCCGGTGATGTCGGCGGTCAGAGACACCAGCCGCTGGTTGAGCGAACGCGCGATCCCGGCAACGAGCAGTGACACTTGTTCCTCGTTCGATGCCATAGAAAGACAATAACTATCTTCGGCACCGATGGACGACGAATCCCCCAACGCTCATCTCAGGCGTTTCCTACCTGGATATTTGCGAATCGGGGACCCTTTTTCCCCGACGCCCGCCTTCGCCACGATTTGTCTCCTCCGGACAAATAGGCGAGCATTCTTGATTCCTCCGGGACGTCGTCACAGGTGCAGGAGTTCCCTATCGTGGAGTCGTTCGGTCACCCCCACTCCTCACAGGCCGTCACAGACGAAGGAATTCAACCTTGAACGACCCCAACAGCTTCCGAGGAACAACCACGGTCATGTCCGGAGGGAGCCGCGGCATCGGCCTCGCGATCGCGCGCGCACTCGCCGAACGGGGCGGGAACCTCGTCCTGCTGGCGAAGACCGACACCCCCGATCCCCGACTGCCGGGAACCATCCACACCGCGGTCGCCGAGTTGACCGAACTCGGCGGACACGCCCTGCCCGCGGTGGGAGACGTCCGCAATGACGACGACATCGCGCGGGCCGTCGATCTCGCCGTCGACCGCTTCGGCGGCATCGACATCGTGATCAACAACGCGAGCGTGCTCGACCTGTCACCGACCGAAGACCTCACACTCAAACGTTTCGATCTGATGCAGCAGGTCAACGTTCGGGGGACCTTCGCGTTGACTCGCGCCTGCCTGCCGTATCTTCAGAAGTCCGCCAACCCGCACGTGATGACGTTGTCACCGCCCCTGAACCTGTCACAGCAGTGGCTGGGCGCGCACCCGGGCTACATGCTGGCCAAGTACGGAATGACGTTGGCAGCGTTGGGCATCGCAGCCGAATACCGGAACACGAACCTGTCCAGTAACTGCCTGTGGCCGCAGACCACGATCGCCACCGCGGCAGTCGGCAATCTGCTCGGCGGCCGGCAGAGCCTGCACCACTCGCGGTCACCCGAGATCATGGCCGACGCGGCCATCGAACTCCTCAGCCGCCCGGCCGGCACCGACAACGGCAGGACCCTCCTCGACGTCGAGGTCCTCGCCGAGGCCGGGGTATCCGACTTCGCGAACTACGGCGGTGAGCACCCACTGACCGTCGACATCTTCGTCGATGGACCGGATCTCGCACACCACTTGTGAGACCGACACACAGCCGAGGCATGTTACTTAGCAAAAAGAGCTAGCACTCACGCGGCATGAGTGCTAATTTCTTGGTGGGGTCTACGTCACAGACCGAGCCCGCAGACCCGATGCGCCAACCGTACGAAGGAGGATCATGACCGCCGCCGTCCCTCACTGCCCCCGTGCCGACAACTGCATGTCTTCCTCCCTCGACACCAACGAGACAGGGCAACAACACGGTTCACGGTTGGCCGCCGTCTCGATCGCATTGGGGGCCGTCTCCGTTGCGTCCTTCTGGGTGGTCGGACTCGGCTTCGTCCTGGGAATAGCCGCGGTCGTCTGCGGCGCTTTCGCAACGTCGCGGTCCGCGGATGCCGACGACGAGGCAGCATCGTTGCGGGCGCTGTTGGGCGTCGTCGCCGGGGCAGCGGGCATCACCGTCTCCGCGATCGCCCTCTTCCCCATGCTGGCGCAATCGTGAACACGATCGCCAGGATCGGTGGGCGCTACCGCAGTTGGTCGCGGCGCCGGGTCAGGTAGGCAGTCTCCGCGGTGTTGCCCGCCAGAACGATGGCTTTGTCGTAGGCGGCGCGTGACTGCTCACCACGACCCAGCCGGCGGAGCAGGTCGGCGCGGGTGGCGTGGTAGGCGTGATAGCCGGCCAACGTGTCCTCGAGACGGTCGACGGTTGCCAATGCCACCTCCGGGCCGTCGAGTTCGGCGACCGCGACGGCCCGGTTGAGGGCGATGATCGGCGAGGGGTCGATGCGGACCAGTTGGTCGTAGAGGGCGAGGATCTGCGACCAGTCGGTGTCGCGCATGTCGCGGGCCGAGGTGTGGACGGCGTTGATCGCGGCGAGGATCTGGTAGCGGCCCGGAGCCACCCCGGCGGCGGCAGCGGCCAGGCGCTCGCGCACCAGCCGGTGCCCCTCGGCGATCAGTGCCGCGTCCCAGGCCCCGCGGTCCTGCTCGTCGAGAGCGACCAGTTCGCCGCTCGCCGACACCCGGGCGGTGCGACGGCCCTCGGTGAGGAGCATCAGCGCCAGCAACCCGGCCACCTCCCCATCGTCGGGGAGCAGGTCCCGGATCAGGCGGGTGAGCCGGATCGCCTCGGCGGTCAGGTCGTCACGGATCGGATCGGTGTCGGGGCCGGTGGTCAGGTAGCCCTCGTTGAACACGAGGAACAGCACAGCGAGGACACCGGACACCCGTGCGGGGAGATCGTCGGCGGACGGCACTCGATAGGGGATGCGCGCCGCCTTGATCTTGTCCTTCGCTCGGGTGATCCGCCGCCCCATCGCACTCTCGGTCACCAGGAACGCGCGGGCGATTTCGGGCACGGTCAGACCGCCGACCAGGCGCAACGTCAGCGCCGCGCGGGTTTCCATCGCCAGCGCCGGGTGACAGCAGGTGAAGATCAGCCGGAGCCGGTCGTCGTCGATGGCGCCGAGCGGCTCCGGCGGGTCGTCGTCGTGCACCACCTGAGCCTCCCTGTGCTTGTCGTCGCGCTTGTTCTCGCGTCGGATCCGGTCGATGGCCTTGTGGTTGGCGGTGGTGGTGAGCCAGGCGCCGGGGTTGGGGGGTACACCGTCGGCCGGCCACCGCTCGACGGCGATCGCGAACGCCTCGGCGGCCGCGTCCTCGGCGATGTCGAGGTCGCCGAACCGCCTGGTCAGGGCGGCGACTACCCGGGCCCACTCCTCGTGGTGAGCCCGGGTGATCGCCTCGCGGGCGTCGCTCAGTGAAACGGCCGCACCTCGATCTTGCGATCGCAGATCTTCGACGCCTCGGTGGCGAGCGCGAGCGCCACATCCAGATCGGGGGCCTCCCACACCCAGACGCCGGCAAGGTACTCCTTCGACTCCACGAACGGCCCGTCGCTGAATACCGGTCGCTCACCCCGGTTGTCGATGACCGTGGCCGTGGCGGTGTCTGCGAGCCCGGGACGTCACGCCGTCGCGTACCGGGGGCGGCCGGCCGGCCGGAAGACCTGGATCGTCACGCCCTTCGAGTCGACTCGCGACTCCACCAGCTCGAGTGCAAGGTCCGGTCCGGCCTGCGGGAACAACCGCGCGCCCTGGCCGAGGACCACGGGCACGACGATCAGCGTCATCTCGTCGACCAGATCGTTCTGCAGCAACCACCGGGTCAGGGCGCCGCTGCCGTGCACCTGCAGCTCACCGCCCGGTGTGGCCTTCAGGTCCGCGATGGTGGTGGCGAGGTCGTCGGACAGGACGGTGGTACCCGACCACTCGGGATCGGCGAGCGTGGTCGAAGCCACGTACTTGGGCTGTGCGTTCAATGCCCGCATGACGGGCTCCCAGCCGGGGACGTCCTGCTCCGTCAAGGACCCCCAGGAGCCGGCGAACAGCTCGTAGGTCCGGCGACCGAGCAGGAACGCGTCGGCGCGCTGGTAGGTCTGGTTGATGAACGCGTGGGTCTCGTTGTCGCCCTTGCCCCTGGCCCATCCGCCGCGCTCGAATCCGTTTCTGCGGTCCTCGTCCGACGCGCCGCCGTTGCCCTGCATCACTCCGTCGAGGGTGACCTGGGTCATGGTGGTGAGCTTCATGGTCGCGGTTCCTTTACCTCGGCGCCGCCCCTCGTGGGCGGCCTCACCTCGTCCACGAACGCCACCACCCCGATCGGACACCGCGGCCCCGGAATTTTTCGAAGAATTCTTCCGACACCGGCGCTTCGGGCGCAGGCGTCATCAGCGACCGGGCATTCCGGCGGGACGGCTCAGCGGCGTGGTCTCCGGACGACTTCGGCGTTGCGCTGGGGGAAGGGTTCGCAGTTGTTGTACCTGCGTTCGAGAACGGCGAGGTAGTGGGCGACGGCTTCGTCGACGAGGGCGGACCAACTGTGGGGGGCGCCGGCGATGTGGCCGAGGGCGGCGACGGCGTCCTTACCGTGCTCGACCCTGGCGGTCTCGATGGAGACGGATACCTGCTTCTTGCCTGCGGGGGCCCGTTTCGCGGTCATCTTGTCTTCGCCGAGGGCTCCTACCTGTGCAACGTCCACGCACTGTTCGACGAGGTTCGGCAGCCGCCGCTTACGGCGTTCGAGGGGGTTGCTCGCGGGTGCGGGCTCACGTGTCACGCCAACCAGAAGCTCCTTTCGACGTGTACGCGAGTACGTCCCGTCCGGGTGGGCGCCTGCGCGGGCCTGTTCGCGGCGTTCGAGGGGGTTGCTCGCGAGTCCGGGCTTGCGTGTCGCGGTCATCAGGGCATCCTTTCGACGAGTTCTCGGGCGGCGTCGCGATAGGCGCGTGATGCGGAGGAGGACGGTGCCCACCTGACGACGGGTTCTTCGGCGCTGTAGCTCTCACTGACACGGACGGACTTCGGGATGATGGTGCGCATCGTCTGATCGGGGTAGGTCTCACGGAGCGCGGCGAGGACCTGCTGGTCGATGACCTGGCCGAGTTCGACGCGGCCACACAGAATGTGATTGAGCCGCGCGGTGGGATTGAGTAGCTCGACCTGCTGGGTGATGTAGTTCTCGATGCGCATGAGCGCTTCGAGTTCCATCGCTCCGGTCATGACAGCGGCGAGCACCTCGGTGCAGGCGACGAGTGCGCTGATGGTCAGGTGGTCGAAGTCTCCAGGGCAGTCGAGGAGATTGAAGTCGACATCGGGGGCGTTCGCGAGGGCCTTGCGGAGGATGCCGTGCGCACCGGGCTTCTTGAGGAAGTAGGGTCCGACGGAATCGAGTTCCTTGGTGGCAGGAATGAGGTGAATACCGGACGCGGTGATGGTGGTCGCTTCCTCGATGCTCGCCACCAGCATGAGTACCGACAGGACATCGTTGTCGACCGCTTCCGGCGTGGCACCGAGCCAGGTGGTGGCGTTGCACTGCGGGTCGAGGTCGACGACACGGACGGTGTAGCCGGCTTCGACGAGGGCCTGGGCGAGGTTGACCGCGCTCGTGGTCTTGGTCGAGCCGCCCTTGTGGTTGACCACTGCGATGGTGCGGGTCATGGTGTCCCTTCGGTTAAACATACTGAGGTATCTCAAGATACTTAACTTCGGCGCGACACGCGGACGAGCCGCCGATCTCAGCCGTGTTGCCGGGGACCCGGTCTACGCACCGAATGGTTCGGGCCGGGTGCCGCGGCTGATCATCGCCGGCGCCGCCGGTCCGGCGACGTCCTCAACGACCTCGGGTGAGGGATTCGGATGCGTCGAGCAGTGTGTCGAAGACGAGCATGTGACCGGCGAAATGGGTGATCGCGTAGTCGAGGTGCGCCTCGGGTATGGCGAGTTGCGGTGTCACTCCGCAGGCCCAGAACACCGAGACCGTGTGCTCGCCGACGCCGGGGTAGACCCCGAAGTCGGGTCGAGAGACGTCGGCGATTCCCAGTGCCGAGGGATCGCCGACGTGCACGGGGACGCCGTGGCCGGTCGGATACCGTCCGGTGACCTCGGTTGCCGTGTCGACCAGCGACGTGGGCACGGGGCGCATGCTGACGGCGAGGGGTCCGGCGAAGATCCCGGCAGGCACGGTCCCGCGATCGGTGACGTACACCGGGGGTGCGGCATGGCTGACGGGGATCCCGGCTCGGCGGAGCGGGGCGTCGAAGGTGTGGCTGCATCCGAGAGCGAAGGCGACCGCGTCGTCGCGCCAGTGTTCGGTGAGGTCGGTGGGTTCGGCCACCAGGGTGTTGCGTTCCCAGACCCGGTAGCGCGGGAGCATCGTGCGCACGTCGACCGTGCAGTGGTCGTAGGTCATCCGCGGGTCGCCGGGATTCGTCCTGGCGAGCAGCGGACACACCTCGGGGTTGCGGCGGCAGTACTCCGCGAAGTCGTCGGCGGCGGCGGACGGCACGACGACGAGGTTGGCCTGCTGGTAGTCGTCGAGGATCCCGGCGGTCGGTGCGGTCCACTGCCCCGCCGCGACCAATCGGCGCAGATCCTCCGGGTGCGTCGGCGACGGCCGCGTCATTGCAGTGTCTCCTTGGCTGATTCGCGCACGGTGTGCAGGGTGATCAGGGCGAGCACCACCGCGCCCATCAGCAGGAACCCGGGGGCCAGGAGGTTGTCGGTGCGGGAGATGAGATAGGTGGCCAGGTATGGCGTGAGCCCACCGCCGATGATGGTGCCGATGTTGAAGGCGATCGACAGGCCGGTGTACCGCACGCGGGTGGGGAACTGTTCGGCATACGTCGGGTAGGTCACCGATTGCACGATCGGCATCGGCAGCGCGAGCACCACCATGGCACCCACGGCGAGGGCGAAGCTGCCCTGATCCATCACGACCATGGCCGGCAGGACCAGGATCGCGTAGCCGAGGAAACCGATCGTGATGACCTTCTTGCGGCCGACCCGGTCGGACAGTCCCCCGAAGAACGGCATCAGGATCGCGACGAAGAAACTGATGGCGCCCATGATCCAGAAGGTGTTCGACTTCGGGTACCCGAGGTAGGTGGTCAGGTAGATGTTCATGAAGATCAGGCCGACCCAGTATCCGGTGTTGGATCCGATCGACAGGAAGATGACCTTGAAGACCGCCGCGGTGTGCTCGGTGAGCACCTCCATGAGCGGAGACTTCGCGGGCGCGTGCTGCTGGGTTTCGGCGACGAACGCGTGCGAGTCCTCGAGTTTGCTGCGAGCGATCAACGTGATCGCGATCAGCGGCAGGGCCAGCAGAAATGGTATACGCCAACCGAAGTCGCGGAGTTGATCGTCGGTCAGTGCCGTGGTGGTGATGCCGGCCACGACGGCGGCCGTACCACCGCCGAGGGCGACACCGACCGGGGTGAAGGCGCCGAAGAATCCGCGGCGGCCGGCGGGTGCGGATTCGGACAGATACGTCGCCGACCCGGTGACCTCGCCGCCGGCGAAGAAGCCTTGGGCCAACCGCACGAGCAGCAGCGCGATGGGGGCGGCGATACCGATCGATCCGGCGGTGGGAAGCAGCCCGACGGCGGCGGTCGCCGTTCCCATGCCCACGATGGTCGCGATGAGCACCGGCTTGCGTCCGATCCGGTCGCCGAGGCGGCCCAGGACGATTCCGCCCAGGGGGCGCATGACGAAGGCGCTGCCGAAGACCGCCAACGTGGCCAGGAGCGACGCGGTCGGGTTGTCGTTGGGGAAGAAGAGGGGGCCGATGATGACGGCGAGGTAGCCGTACACGCCGAACTCGTAATACTCGACGGCGGTACCGGCCGCGGCCGCAACGGCGGCGCGGCGGGGTTGCATGGGAGGCGGGGCGGGCAGGTGATCGCCCGTGTGGGGCACGGAGGCAGGTACGGTGGTCATGGCGAACTCCAACGAAGAAGTGGCGGAGGTGCTGCGAGGAGATCCCGATCTCGGGGTCGGAAAACGTGGCACCGCGGCGCTGGGGTGCCCGAGTGGTCATCGGCAGGATGGCAGTCCTGCCGATGACCTGTGTCCGCGGACTAGACGGCGAACAGTTGGTTCAGGTCGGCGAAAGCCTTGAATTCCATTGCGTTTCCGGCGGGGTCGAGGAAGAACATCGTCCACTGTTCGCCCGGCTCGCCCTCGAATCGCACGTAGGGTTCGATCACGAACTCCGTCCCGATGGACGTGAGTTTCTCTGCGAGAACTTTGAACTCGTCGACCGGCAGAACCAGCCCGAAGTGAGGAACGGGAACATTGTGTCCGTCGACCGGGTTCGTCCCGGCCACCCCGTCGCGGGGCGTCGCGCTGGGACCGTCGCCGACCTGATGGGTGACAACCTGGTGTCCGCCGAAATTCCAGTCGATCCACTTGGTGTCGGACCGTCCTTCGGTGAATCCGAGTACACCGCCGTAGAAGTTGCGGGCGGCGTCGATGTCGTCGACGGGAATGGCGAGGTGGAAAGGAACAAGGTTCGTCAGTTGGGCGGTCATGCTTTTCCTCTTCTGTGATTCGTGCAATCGGAGATGGACGGGACGTGCGGGGTTCGGGTCAGTCGTCTCCCCTCGGGAGCGCTGCGAGTCGGATCCGGGTGCCCGGTGCTGCCTGCGCCACGAGGTCGACGTCCCGTTCGATCACCACCCCGATCACCGGGTAGCCCCCGGTCACCGGATGGTCGGCGAGGAACACGATCGGTTCCCCGGACGGTGGGATCTGGATCGCCCCGAGAGCCATGCCTTCGCTCGGCAGATCCACCGAACCGACGGTCAGCGGCGGTCCGGTCAGGCGGGCGCCGACGCGGTCGCAGTCCGCACTCACCGTCCACGTCGTGGCGGTCAGCGCGGCCCGATCCTGTGGCGCGAACAGGCCGTCCCGGGGACCCCACCGGAATCGCACCTCTGCCGACCCGGCCGGAAGCCGGGGCGCAGTCAGCTCGAGCGGAATGTCGTGGGGTACCGGATGACCCGCCCCGAGCGCAAAGGTCGTGCCGGACCGGACCTGCGCCGGACCGACCCCGGACAGGCAATCGGTGGCGGCGGAACCGAAGACCCGATCGGTGTCGATTCCCCCTTCGACCGCGACGTAAGTGCGCAGACCCGTGACGGGACGGCCCAGTGCGAGAATCTGACCGGCCCGCAGCAGGATTCGCCGTCCCTCCGCCGGCGCCCGGCCGTCGACACGGATCTCGACGGTGGCACCGGTGATCGCCACGTACCGGTCGGCGGAGACGGCGATCGCGAGCCCGCCAAAGGTGTTCTCGAGCGCGGCGGCGCCGTCCGCGTTGCCGACGAGGCGGTTCGCCAACGTCAGGCCGGCTCGGTCGGCGGCGCCGGACGCGGTGACCCCGAGGTGCGCGAAGCCGGGCCTGCCCAGATCCTGGAGCGTCGTGCTCAGCCCGGCGTCGATCACCGACACCTGCGCGCGCACCGTGGTGCCGGACGGTAGCCGGACGGGCCGGGTCAGGGTCGAGGTCATCTACTCCACCGCCTCGAAGACAACCCGGTCACCCACGGACAGCCGGCTGGGATTCGCCGCGTCGATGTCCCACAGGACCTCCGACGTCGAGCCGATCAGGTGCCAGCCACCCGGTGTGCCGCCGGGATAGACGACGGTCTGCGTCCCGGCGATGGCGACGAGTCCGGCACCGACGCGTCGGCGCGGCGACGTGCGGCGAGGCAACTCGAGCGCGTCGGGCAGGCCGTCGATGTAGGCGAAACCGGGGGCGAAACCGAAGAATCCCACGCGATGCTCGGCGGAGGTGTGTGCAGCGACAACCGCCGCCGTGGTCAGGTCCAGTCTCCGTGCCACCTCCTCGAGGTCCTCGCCGTCGTAGCGCACCGGGATGACCACCGGTTCGCGTTCGAGGAATGCCGCCGACGCGTCTGCGCCTGCAGTGTCCACGAGGTGACGAACACGGTCGGCGAGCAGCCGCATGTCGGATGAGGTGTTGGCGCGGAACATGATCGAACGCGCGGCAGGGACGACGTCTTCCAGCAGAGCCGACCAGCTCTGGGCACGCGCCGCGGCCACGACACCGGCGATCCGATCGGGTGCGACGTCGAGGATCCAGGCACGATCGCCCGCGCGGAGGAGGTTGCCGGATTCAGTCATGCCGTCCACCCCCGATCCCGGCCAGGTCTACGTCGTTGCGCCCGAGCAGTTCCCGGGTCTGCCGGGCGATGTCGACCGCACCGGGGGTGTCGCTGTGCACGCACATCGCGATCGCCGCCGCGCCGTCCGGCAGCACCGTGGCCGTCCCGCCGTCCACCGCGTCGACCGACCCGGTCACGACCATGTGGACGGCCCGCTTCGCGGCCGCGGACGGGTCGACGACCAGTGCGTCCGGGTGCGAACGCGGCACCAGCAGCCCCTCGTCCGTGTACGACCGATCGATGAACACCTCCGCCTGAGGGGTCAGTCCGGCGGCGAGGGCCGTGTGCCACAGCACCGTGTCGTACTGGCAGAGCACGGGCAGGTCCGGGTCGACCAGCCCGATCGCTTCGGCGATGGCGTGCGCCTGGCCCGGATGCCGTGCGGCCGTGTTGTACAACGCCCCGTGCGCCTTGACGTAGGACACGACCGTCCCGGCGATCCGCGCGAAGGCCTGCAGGGCGCCGATCTGATACACGATGTCGTTGACGAGCGTCGGGGTGGGCACGTCGATGAATCGGCGACCGAAGCCGGCCAAGTCGCGGTACGACACCTGCGCGCCCACCGAAACCCCACGGGCGGCGGCCATCTCACAGGTGCGGCGCAGGATGTCGGGATCACCGGCGTGGAAGCCGCAGGCGATGTTCGCGGCGGTGACCTGATCCATCAGTGGCGCCTCGTCACCGACACCCCAGACGCCGAACCCCTCACCGATGTCGGTGTTGATCGAGACCGTTCGAGTGCCCATCAGCTGCGCTCGGCCCAGTACGTGCGCATGTCCTCGGCCGAGTTCTCCCAGGCGCGGTGCAGACCGGTCTGCCCACCGTCGATGTGCAGGATGATCTGCCGGGCCAACTCCTCGGAATTGCCGTCGGCGAGCGCCTGAACCATCGCCTTGTGCTCGTCCTGGACCCGGTCGTACGCACATGTCCCGTGCACGTAGAACCGGGAGTAGGGCTCGAGCCGGTGATACATCTGGGCGATGATTTCGTAGCGCATCGGCAGGCGCGAGAGCCGGTACATGTCGAGATGGAACGCCAGGTTGGTCCGCGACCACGCGCCGGCGCCGGTGTCGGCCACCTGATCCATCTGCTCGGCCATCGCCTCGAAGCGGCTGATGTCGCGCCGCGAGACTCGCTCGGTGACGTGCTCGGCGAAACTCGGCTCGACCAGGCGGCGCAGGTCGTAGATCTCGTCGATCTCGTCGAGGTCGAGCGCGGTGACGAACGTGCCGCGGCCGGGGACCGTGCGCAGCAGGCCCTCCCCCGCGAGGGTCCGCATGGCTTCGCGCAGCGGAATCCGCGACACCCCGAACCGGTCGGCGAGTTCCTCCTGCACCAAGCGGTGGCCAGGGGGATAGATGCCCTCGACGATGGAGGTTCGGAGCCGGGACGTCAGGTCCCCTTCCGGAGACCCGAACTCGTGTGACGTAGGCGACATATTCACTGTATACAGTGGATCCGGTAGTCCTGTCCAGCCCAATCCGCCCTGGGAGTGGATGTTTTACAGGACCGAAGCACCACGAAACACAGTGATAACCGGATTTGATCCGCGCACTGACGAGGGTCTGCCGGTACACGGGGCTCGTCGGATCAGCGGTCGAACTCTGTCAGGGGGCGCTGGCGCAGCTTGCCCATCAGGTCGTCGATCGAGTCACTGCCCGTCAGGATGCCCAGCAATTCGTGTTCGATCCGATCTGCCTCCACGCAGATCTTCACCACATCGAGAAACGCGCCGGACGGCACGATGCAGATCCCGTCGTCGTCGGCGACGACGACGTCACCGGGGTGCACCAGATTCCCCGCGAGCCGAACCGGTTCGCCGATCGATTCGGTGACGAACCGGAAGCGTGCCGCCCGGGGTACCCGGGCGCTCGACCAGACGGGCAGTCCGCTGTCGGCGATGGACACCGAATCTCGCACCGCCCCTCCCACGATGCATCCGGCGAGGCCCGCGAGTTGCGCCCACCGGGCGGAGATGGCGCCCATCACGGCGGCGTCGGCGGGATCTGGGCAGTCGAACACCGCCACATCTCCCTCCTGCGCGGTCGCGTACAGGTCACGGTCCCCCAGGCGGGCGCCGACGTTCGCGTCTCGGTTTCCGGCCACGTCGCCGGGCAGGCGCCGGTAGCGCAGGGTCACGGCCGGTCCGCAGATCCGCTGCCCGCGTCGCAGCGGGGGCAGAATGTCGGCGCCGATGACCGCACCGCCGCCGAGGTGGTCGAGGGCGTCGGCGACCGCCGAGGACACGTCCGCGACCGCGGACAGGGCGCCGAGCAGGGCTCGACGATCGGCGTCGACGGATGGGCCGGGTAGTGCCGCATGGTGCATGTGATGTCCGTTCGTTCGGTGAGGTGGATGCATTTCTCGTCCGTGTCGAGGGTCTTTGGTATTGGTTTTTGCGAGGATGTTTCTGTTGTGGTCAGCGATCGCTAGCATCTGGTGGCCACACCCGAGCGCTGGAGAGGGTCACCGATGTCGGCGAATTTGGACAAGCTGGATCTCGATTTGTTGAAGCTGATCGTCGAGGAACCCAAGGCCGGGGTCCGGGAGTACGCCCGGCGCCTCAACGTTGCCCGGGGCACCGTGCAGTCGCGGCTCGACAAGTTCTCCCGAGACGGAGTCATCACCAGCTACCGCCCGCAGATGCAACCGACCGCCCTGGGATACTCGATCCTGGCGTTCGTGCATCTCGACATCGCCCAGGCGATGATGAACGCCACCTGTGAGCATCTCGCCACCATCCCCGAGGTCCTCGAGGTCAATTCCGTTGCCGGTCAAGGCGACCTGCTGTGCCGGGTGGTGGCCATCGATCACGAGGACTTCGAGCGCGTGTTGCAGGAGATGATCGCGACCGAAGGGGTGCTGCGCACGAAGTCCGAACTGGTGCTCAGTCGCCGCATCGCCCCGCGCATCGTGCCGTTGCTGGAAAAGAAGCGGGCCGAGACACCCTGAGGCGGTCTCGGCCCGCGGCGTGATCGTCAGAGTACGAGTTGCGTGGTGGCCGGCAGCGCGGCGCGCCGCCGATGTTCGTAGCCGGCGATCGTCTCCGCGTGGGTCAAGGTCAGGTCGATGTGATCGAGTCCTTCGAGCAGCCGCCAGCGGGTGTTGTCGTCGAGTTCGAACGGCGCGATGATCGCGCCGGCGCGCACCTGCCGTTCGACCAGGTCGATGGTGATCTGCCGCCCGGGCTCGGCTTCGAGCACCGACCAGATCTGTTCGACGGTCTCGGTGGGCAGGGTCACGGTGAGCAGACCATTGGTGAGGGCGTTGCCGCGGAAGATGTCCCCGAACCGGGGTGCGATCACCGCCCGGAAGCCGTAGTTCTGCAGCGCCCAAACCGCGTACTCCCTGGACGAGCCTGTACCGAAATCCCGGCCGGCGACCAGGATCGTCGATCCGGCGTAGGCGGGGTCGTTGAGGACGAAGTCGGGTTCTTCACGCCAGTCGTGAAAGAGTTTGTCGGAGAACCCGGTCCGGGAACTGTGTGTGAGGAAGCGGACGGGGATGATCTGGTCGGTGTCGACGTCGGTGCGGCGCAGCGGGGCGGCGACGCCGGTGTGCACTGTGAACGGTTGCACGAGGTCCTCGATTCGCGATCGGTGGGGGAGTCAGTTCAGGTCGGCGGGCGCGGCGAGGTGGCCGGCCACCGCGGTCGCGGCTGCCACGGCGGGGGAGACGATGTGGGTGCGCGAGCCCTTGCCCTGGCGGCCCTCGAAGTTGCGGTTGTTCGTCGACGCGGCACGTTGGCCGGGTGTGAGGCGGTCCTCGTTCAGCGCGGCGCACATCGAGCACCCGGCGAACCGCAGTCCCGCGCCTGCGGCCTCGAACACCTCGTTCAGCCCTTCGTCTATCGCCTGCTGACGCACCTTCATCGACCCGGGCACGATCATCAACTCGACACCGGGGGCGACCGTGCGGCCGTCGAGGACACGCGCCACTTCCCGCAGATCCTCGATTCGGCTGTTGGTGCACGATCCAATGAAGACGACATCGACCGGGAGGCCGCGGACCGGGCGTCCGGGCGTGATGTCCATGTACGCCTGGGCGCGCTCGACGGCGGCCCGCTCGACCGGGTCGGTGAACTGGTCCGGGTGCGGAACCGGATCCCCCAACGGCGCACTCTGCGCGGGTGTGGTGCCCCAGGACACGAACGGGGTCAGCGTGGAGGCGTCGATGACGACTTCCTTGTCGAAGACGGCGTCGTCATCGGTGAACAGGGTGCGCCAGTACGCCACCTCCGCATCCCACGCGTCCCCGGTGGGGGCGGCCGGGCGGCCGCGCAGATACTCGAATGTCTTCTCGTCCGGGGCGATCATTCCGGCGCGCGAGCCGGCTTCGACGGACATGTTGCACACCGTCATCCGGCCCTCCATGGACAACTCTTCGATTGCCCGGCCCCGGTATTCGATGACGTGCCCCTGCCCACCTGCGGTCCCGACGCGGGCGATGATCGCCAGGATCAGATCCTTCGCCGTCACCCCGGGTGGCAGGGATCCGTTCACGGTGACGGCCATGTTCTTCAGCCGCCCCATCGGCAGCGTCTGCGTCGCCAGTACGTGCTCGACCTGACTGGTGCCGATCCCGAACGCCAATGCCCCGAATGCCCCCTGGGTGGCGGTATGCGAGTCGCAGCACACGATGGTCGAACCCGGGTGCGACAGGCCCAGCTCCGGGCCGATGACGTGCACGATGCCCTGATGTTCCTCGCCGAGGCGGAACAGCTCGATTCCGAACTCGGCGCAGTTCTTGCGCATCAGCGAGACCTGCTCGCGGGCCGCCGGATCGGTGATCTCCTTGTCCACCGCCACCGTGGGGGTGTTGTGGTCCTCGGTGCCCAGCGTCAGGTCGGGTCGGCGCACGGTGCGACCGCTGGCCCGGAGACCGTCGAATGCCTGCGGGGTGTTCACCTCGTGCAGCAGATGCATGTCGATGTAGAGCAGGTCCGGTTCACCTTCCTCTCGGCGAACTATGTGTGCGTCCCAAACCTTTTCGGCCAGTGTCTTACCCATGTGTTTCTTTCTCCTCGTCGAATACGTGTGTGCCGAGTGGCGGCCGACCGTCGAAATCAGCCGTAGAAGTAGGCCAGGAAACCGGATGCCGACAGCAGCACCAGGCCGCCACCGAGCCGCGAGGTGATCTGCGCGAACGGCAGCAGGTGCATGCGCCGGGTGGTGCCGAGGGTGGCGATGTCACCCGATCCGCCGAGGTCGGTCATACACAACCCGGCCGTGATCGAGGACTCGACGAAGTACAGCTTCAGCAGCCACCCGACGAATCCGGCGGTCAGTGCGGTGATCAGCACCGTGGCCACCGTGAATGCCAGATACGCAGGCCGGGAGGCAAGTTCGGCGATCTGTTCGATGTCGATGAGGGACACGCCGATACCGACCAGCGCGGCCGGCACCCACAGCTTGACCACGAACTGGTACCACTCGGTGGTCGACTCCTCGACCTCCTGCGGCAGCACACCCGACAACTTGATCGCGGCCGTGAGCAGGATGACCCAGGCGTACAGGTGCACCGCGGGCACAGCAGCCTGCAGCATCGCCCCGACGAGGTAGATCGCCCCGGTCATCAGCAGACCGGTACCGAGGCCGCTGATCGTCAGCGGCCGCTTCTCGGTCACCGCGGCGACCTGATCGGCGGTGGCCTTGATCCGGAGCATCTCACCGTGCCCGTTGAACCCGACGAACAACTTGGTGCGGCGGCGTGTGAGGTTCGCGTACACCGATGCCAGCACGATGCACAGTAGGTTCGCGCAGATGATCGGCGGCACGATTCCGGACATGTACTGCTGGGCGTCGCCGCCGATGGTGTCGGCGTACATCTGCGACAGCGGGATCGCGCCGCCGGAGATGCCACCGGCCATGATCGGGATGGTGACATCGAGGACGGCGTTCCTGAATCCGAAACCGGTGACCGCCGCGAGAGCGCCGATGATGCTGACCACCACGGCGAACGCGACCACGATCACCACACAGAATCGGCCACCGGCCTTGATCAGGAACCGGCGATCCATGCCGAGGATGCTGCCGGCGATGATCGACGCCACGAGGATCTCGACGAAACCGTATCCGGTGAACCAATCCTTGACGATCGCGGTGAAACTGTCCGGGACCAGACCGAAGTACACCGACAGAGCCGGCACGAACACGCACAGCAGCGGGCCGCCGCCGATCGCGGACAGCGCCGGTGTGCGGTCTCCGATCCAGAACAGGCCGCAGCCGATGATCATGGCGATGGCCAGACCACCGAAGATGTTCTCCGGGAGTGTTCCGGTGTAGACGGCACCCAGACCTACCGTGACCAGAACGAGGTACCAAGGCCAGGGAATGGACAGTATCTTCGCTCGTTCCGAGGGCACCGGGCGCGCATCTGCCGACTGCGCGCCGTGCACCGCGTCTTTGATCTTCACGTTCGCCTCCTGCGCGTCGGCTGGGCTGTGCGCCGACCACGATAAGTTCAATGGGAGTGACTCACGTCACTGGCCACAAACCGTAGCCAAACGATTACCGGGATAGCGAACGCCAGCAGAAAATACGTGCCAATGGTCCTGTCATGAGTGGATTACTTCGGCCAGTCTGGACACTTGGCCCGGTTTCGGGCCTGTGGAACGGCACCCTGGTGCCGACCTTGTCGCACAACTACGCCGTCAACGACCAGGTTGTCGGCGCCGAGCACGGGGCAGGTGAACACCTCCTGGGTACCTGCGCTGACGATGTCCACGACCCTGTCCCAGAACACGTCGCTTGTGGCGAGGCCCCTGAGGCCGTCGTCGTCGAGAAACTCGGCGACCTTGGCGAGTCGCGATCGACTTACGGAGTGCTTCCACAGGGTCGATCCGCAGAATTTGATATTCATCGCTGCCGCGAATGCACGAAGTGAGATGCCGTTCGACGCTAAGATCTCGCGAACTCTGAACCAGATCTCTAACGGAATAGTATCGACGTTCACGTTGGGAGCCAACGACAGAAGCTCAGCCAGCACCCTTCGCGCAGCTTCCCCCCTCGCGCCATGCACACCCGCCACGGAGAGAAACTGCGTCTGATTCTGGGAGCCGGCGATGGTCAGATGCCAGCAATCCCGGTAGCCCTTCTTACGGACCCGTTTGATCCGGCCGTGAACGCCGATCCGCAGCAAGAGTATCGCAACATCGTCGACCAGGCGACGGCTCGTCGAGCCGTAATACACGCGGCCCTGATTTCCCTTCTCGTCCCACCGAACTGAGCCGTCCGTAGCCCACAGGTGTCTCAGAAATAGAGCAACCTGATCGTTCCCAGCATCGAATATCACTTTGGGAACGAACTTCTCATAGCTGCGCAACCCGAACAGTCCAAGTTCATCAAGCCAGGCCGCAATGGGATTGCGCTCGCCGTGCCCGAGCCTGTAGGGCGCCGGCAATCGGAGCGTGATGCAGCGCGCAGCAGCGTACTCGTCACGAATCGCGGTGACACCGAAATGGGTGGCCGCCGTTGCCACAGCCGCGAGATTCTCTTCATCGATCGACGCGTAGCGGATCGGCTGGCGCTTAACGCAGGATCCGTCCCCGATCATGTGCGCCAGCAGAATGATTTCAGCATCGGCAAGTCGTGTCCCATGAATCGACTCGGGGATGTATCGCGGAATGGCAAGTCGTTGACCGATCTCCAATTCTCTCAGCGGAATCCAGCCTGTCACAGTTCTGAACTCCTGATCGCGCGACAATTCGATCTGACGACCCGACGCGAGATACACCCGGAAAACGTCGACCATTCCAACAGGAACAACCTTGCCCAGGGGACTGGCGATCATTCGTAGATCTTCACCCAGTGACCACACGCATCGCGGTTCAGCCGAACACGCGATTTCACCCATTTCGGCAGGCGCTCCAGTGTCTGCGCGCAATACGCGTGCTGACGAAGGTATGCCTGAAGCCAACCTCGAAGAGGTTAGACAATCCAGATTGGCTTCGGATGCGCCGCCTGCAGTCGATCCCGTTTCCCCACCCATGACCACTCCCCCTGTTGCCGGTTCCTCCCCCCGAGCAAGTGTATCTATAATTGTTGTGGCGCAACGTGTTTTGGTAGATCGAGCGGTAGATCGACATCGATAATCATCTATTACCCATGGCTACAATATCTTTCGTGAGTCACCGGCCACGTGCCAAAGTGCTCACCCTCAGCCACAATCACCGCGGCGGCACCACCTCCAGAGGAATGGTGCCGCCGCTCGAACTACCGCTTCCGCTATGAGCTTTCAGCGGCGAGATCCACCGAATACACGACGACGCCCGGGGGAGCAGCCACTGCTCTCCCGGGCGTCGCGAACCTACGGTGTCGCCGGTCAGCCCACGGGCATCGCATCAGCGGCGTCGACCGCGGGGTAGATCGGGTACTCCACACCGGACAGGTACTGGACAGTGCGCACCACCTGGCACGAGTATCCGAACTCGTTGTCATACCAGACGTAGAGGATGGCGGTGTCGCCGTCGACGATCGTCGCATTCGCGTCGACGATGCACGCGGCCCGCGAACCGATGAAGTCACTGGACACTGCATCGGTTGCAGCGGTGTAGTCGAGGTTCCGGCTCAGCGCTCCGGTCAGCGACTCCTGGCTGAGGTGCTCGAGCACCTCCTCCCGAGTGGTCTCACGACCCAACTGAAGGTGGAGGATGGCGACGGACACGTCCGGAGTGGGAACGCGGATCGAGTTACCGGTGATCTTGGCCTTCAGCCCGGGGAGCGCCTTGGCCACCGCCGACGCGGCGCCGGTCTCGGTGAGCACGAGGTTGAACGGCGCCGAACGACCACGACGGTCGGCCTTGTGGTAGTTGTCCAAGAGGTTCTGGTCGTTGGTGAACGAGTGCACGGTCTCGACGTGGCCACGCGACACACCGAACTCGTCGTCCATGGTCTTCAGCGGCGGGACGATGGCATTGGTGGTGCAGGACGCGCACGACACGATCTGCTCGTTCGGATCGAGGTCGCGGTGATTGACGCCGTGCACGATGTTCGGGACGTCGCCCTTGCCGGGCGCGGTGAGCACCACCTTCGCGACACCGGGGCGGAGGTGCTTCGACAGTCCGTCGCGGTCGCGCCAGATCCCGGTGTTGTCGATCAGGATGGCGTTGTCGATGCCGTGCTCGGTGTAGTCGAGGCTCTCCGGGTCGTTGCTGTAAATGAACTTGATGACGTTGCCGTTGGCGATCAGCGTGTTGTTGTCGGTGTCGACCTTGATCGTGCCGTTGAACTGCCCGTGGACGGAGTCACGGCGCAGCAACGATGCACGCTTGGTCAGATCGTCGCTGCCACCCTTGCGGACCACCACGGCACGCAGGTTCAGCCCGTTGCCCGAGCCGGCCTTCTCGATGAGCAGTCGAGCGACGAGGCGACCGATACGCCCGAATCCGTACAGGACCACGTCCTGCGGCTGCGCGGGGCTCGTCTCGGCGCCGCCGACCAGGTCGGCGAGGCTCCGCGCAACGAACTCCGGGACGGATGCTCCGTCACCGTTGGCGCGATAGGCCATCACCAGCAAGCCGAGGTCGATCTTCGAGGGCCGCAGATCGAGGTGGGTGAGCGCTTCGAGGAAGGGGAACGTCTCCTCGACCGACAGCTCGTCGCCGCTGATCTGCCGGGCGAAACGATGGGTTCGCAGAATACTGATGACCGACTTGTTCACCAGGGAGCGACTGTGAAGCAAAATGGTCACCGCGTGTCTGCGGTGCAGGCCGCCGATGATCGGGATCATTGCCTCCGCGAGAGCTTCCTCGGAGTTCCACTGGGCCAGTTCCACTGTGCTCACTGCGCTTGTCTGCCTTCCCGGCTCATGTGGTGTGTCCTTGCGTCGGATGCCGGCAAGCGCAACCGCCCCACCAGCGGTGACCTGGATCACTCGATCCGGTTTCGCGACTCGCGGACACCGGCGCGCCCGACGCACACATCATATGGAAGCGTGTCGTCGGGCCGACAGGCCGGTCGCCGAAACGTCCGGTGGGACGAGAAGCCGGCCATCTCGCAGGTCCGACAACCGACGCTGCTGCTGCCTAACCTCTCGCCATGTCCACGAACTTGGACAGGTGAAGCTGATGCGCCACGGTAATTGTCGCTGTCGGACCGTTACGGTGCTTGCCGAGGATGAGGTCGGCCTCGCCGCCGCGGGGGTCGTCGCGTTCGGTCGCATCGGGGCGGTAAAGCAGGATCACCATGTCGGCATCCTGTTCCAGCGATCCCGATTCGCGCAGGTCAGCGACCTGCGGGCGCTTATCTTGCCGCTGTTCTGGACCACGGTTCAGCTGGCAGATCGCGACCACGGGAACTTCGAGTTCCTTCGCCAAGAGCTTGAGGCTACGGGAGAATTCGGAGACTTCCTGCTGACGCGACTCGACCTTCTTACCCGAGCTCATCAGCTGCAGGTAGTCGATGACGATCAGTTTGATGTCGTGCTTCTGCTTGAGCCGCCGCGCTTTGGCGCGGATCTCCATCATGGTCAGGTTGGGGGAGTCGTCGATGAACAGCGGCGCCTCACTGATCTCACTCATACGGCGAGCGAGTTTCGTCCAGTCGTCGTCGGTCATCTTGCCGGAGCGCATGTCGCCGAGTTTGATCTTCGCCTCCGCCGACAGCAGACGCATGACGATCTCGGTCTTGCTCATCTCGAGCGAGAACATGACGCTGGCCATGCCGTGCTTCACCGAGCAGGAACGCAGGAAGTCCATGCCGAGGGTGGAGTTGTGGGTGGGCACCATCGAGCGACCTGCAAGGTACAGGTGGTCGGCGTTGTCGACCTCGACGCACCGCACCGGGACACTGTCGATCGGACGTACCGCGACGATGCGGCGCGAGCCACTCACCTCGCCGCGAAGTTCCTTGTGCCGGATGGCCTTCCGATGAAGCTGGAACACCTCGTCGTCGGCGTGGAACGTGACCCCGCCGTCGACCGGACGGCAGTCGTATCCGAGACTGACGACGAGTTCGGCGAGATCCTCCGACAGCGGGGGATTCCCGGTCTGGAACCGCACCGCGCCGTCCTCGGCGACCGATCCTGCCGCATCGAGCAGGCCGGCCAGCAACTCGCGACGCTCCGATTCCGCACCACGCAGTAGCTCAACCGGGATTCGCTTGCCCCCGGCAGTGAGCGAAGCCCCCAGAGCGTACGGGTCGACGTGCACGGTCGACGTCGGCAACTGCAGTGCGCGGGTATGCGCGACCTCGTGCCCGAGCTCGATCGATCCGGCGATCTGAGCCGTGGTGCGCACGGCGTCTCGTCCGTCGACGCCCGTCAACCACTGATGCTGCTCGTCGGCGACGAGTACGGTGCCGTCGGAGAATTCCACCTCGTAGCAGGGCCGGCCGACCATGACGTCGGTGGCGGCGACGACGCGGGTGGGTTTGCCGTCGGCGTCGATGAGGTGGTCGCCGACCTGGACGTCGCCCATGGTGGTCCAGCCGGTGGGCGTGGCGAGGGGAGTGTCGAGGGCGAGCGCCTTACCCACACCGGGTCGTGCCGCAACGATGATCATCTGCCCGGGGTGGAGGCCGTTGGTGATCTCGTCGAGTTCGACGAAGCCGGTGGGCACGCCGAGGGAGATGCCGCCGCGGCTGGCGATGGAGTCGATCTCGTCCATCGTGGGCTGCAGGAGCTCTTCGAGGGGGACGAAGTCTTCGGTGGTGCGGCGTTCGGTGACCTCGAAGATCTCGGCCTGCGCGCGGTCGACGACCTCGGCGACGTCCTGGCCGTCGGCGCCGGTGTAGCCGTACTGCACGATGCGGGTGCCTGCGTCGACGAGGCGGCGCAGGATGGCCTTCTCCGCCACGATCTCGGCGTAGTAGCCGGCGTTGGCGGCGGTGGGCACCGTCTGGGTGAGCGTCACCAGGTAGGGCGCACCACCGATGCGGCGGAGTTCGCCGCGACGATCGAGTTCCGCGGACACCGTCACCGGGTCGGCCGGCTCACCGCGGCTGTAGAGGTCCAGGATCACGTCGTACACCGACTGATGCGCGGGACGGTAGAAGTCGCCGGGTCGGAGCACCTCGAGCACGTCCGCGATGGCGTCCTTGCTGAGGAGCATGCCGCCGAGCACCGACTGCTCCGCCGCCATGTCCTGAGGGGGCTGCCGACCGAACTCCTCACCGGGCTCCGCGTCGGGCGGACCCGGGTATTCGGAATGGCCCCGATCGTCTACTACAGCCACTCGACCGACCTTCCCCATCACTGTTGCGCCGCCCCGGGAAAAGCTTCCCGGAGTTGGTGCTACGAACTCTTTGTACTCGCCCCCACCGACAACCTTCGCAGGCTCTTCGCGGCGGCCGGTGTCGTGATCGCGAGACACGCCGGGACGACGTTAGGGATTAGCTACCCGGTGTTCAAACCAGCCTGTGTACACAGTTGGGGACAAATTGTGTAAACCGCTGGGTACGTTTGTTAACCCCATGGGGATAACCTGAGGATAAGTGCATCTCACAATCCCAAGCACCCAGTTCAGAGCCGTTTTTTGGATTCTCACAACTGTGGATGAAAACCCGTTCGGCGTGTCTTTCGCGTTGACGACTCGGGCGTGTTGAGTTGATCGCCCCTGCGTGGCAATATGATTCACCTCACAGATCTCCGGC
This sequence comes from Rhodococcus sp. NPDC057529, assembly GCF_042802055.1. Lineage (NCBI taxonomy): Bacteria > Bacillati > Actinomycetota > Actinomycetes > Mycobacteriales > Nocardiaceae > Rhodococcus > Rhodococcus sp. NPDC057529. The sequence goes on along the minus strand of NZ_JBHVEY010000012.1, from coordinate 30,188 downwards.
GCGGGCGGCTAACTTCCAGGCACACCTGGAAGCCGCCCCTCTGCATGCTTCACACCCGCGAAAACGGTCCGGAGAAGGCGGCGGAGAGCCGGAATCGACAAGCGCAGGCCCCCCGCACGCCGAGGCGTCCGGGGGGCCTGTGTGTGAACGGGGTCGACTAGGCGCCGACGACGTTCAGGTGGAACTTCGCAACCACGTCGGGGTGCAGGTTCACGACGATGGCGTGCTTGCCGGTCGCCTTGATGTGAGCCTTCGGCAGCTCCAGGCTGCGCTTGTCGACGACGGGTCCGCCGGCAGCCTTGATGGCAGCGGCGACGTCGGCGGCGGTAACCGAACCGAAGAGCTTGCCCGAGTCACCGGCGGTCTTGACCGTCAGCGAGATGTTCTCGAGGCCCTCGATGGCGTCCTTGAGCTCCTTGGCGTGGTCGAGTCCGCGCACGGCGCGAGCTTCCTGCGCACGACGGATGCCCTCGACCTGCTTCTCGGCGCCACGGGTGGCGACGATGGCCAGGCCGCGGGGCAGCAGGTAGTTGCGGCCGTAGCCGTCCTTGACCTCGACGGTGTCGCCAGGCGCACCGAGGTTGTCCACGTCAGCGGTGAGGATGAGCTTCATGTCTTTCCTCCCTTTCCTTAGCGAGCCACGGTGGCGTAAGGCAGCAACGCCACCTCACGTGAGTTCTTGACGGCAATGGCAACGTCGCGCTGGTGCTGGACGCAGTTGCCGGTGACACGGCGCGCACGGATCTTGCCGCGGTCGCTGACGTACTTACGCAGCAGCGTCGTGTCCTTGTAGTTGATCTGCGTGTTCTTCTCTTTGCAGAAGATGCAGATCTTCTTCTTCATTACCTTGTCGCGCAAGGGCGGCTTCGGCATTTGTTTGCTCTTTTCTGGATGTTCCGATCAGGTACGGATCAGAACGGGGGTTCGTCGCTCCCACCACCAGAGCCTCCGAAGGAGCCGGACGCCTGCGGCGCGCTGCCCCACGGATCATCTCCGCCGGTGTTGGATTGCGGACGTCCGCCGCCCGATCCGCCGGAGGAACCGAAGCCTCCACCGCCGCCGCCACCACGGTTGGCCTTGTTGACCTTGGCCGTGGCGTACCTCAGCGAGGGGCCGATCTCGTCGACCTCGAGCTCGACGACAGTGCGCTTTTCACCTTCACGAGTTTCGTAGGAGCGCTGCTTGAGCCGGCCGCTCACGATCACTCGCGAGCCACGGGTCAAACTCTCCGCGACGTTCTCGGCTGCCTCGCGCCAGATGTTGCAACGCAGAAACAGTGCTTCGCCGTCTTTCCATTCATTGGTCTGACGGTCGAAGGTGCGGGGCGTGGACGCGACCGTGAAGTTCGCGACCGCGGCACCCGCGGGGGTGAATCGAAGCTCCGGATCAGCCGTCAAGTTTCCGATGACGGTGATGACGGTGTCGCCTGCCATATGGTTCCTCCTGCAGAATGTGGAGTTCGGTTGGGCACGAGCCTAGGGCTGGTGACCGACAGAAATCACTTGTTGTGGCGCAGAACCTTCGTACGCAGCACCGACTCGTTCAGACCGAGCTGACGATCGAGCTCCGCGACGGTGGCGGGCGTAGCGCTGATGTCGATCACCGCGTAGATGCCTTCGCTGTGCTTCAGGATCTCGTAGGCGAGACGACGCTTACCCCAGACATCGACCTTGTCGATCTTGCCGCCGTCCTGGCGAACAACATTGAGGAACGTATCCAGCGAAGGAGCAACAGTGCGCTCGTCCAGGCTGGGGTCAAGGATGACCATCAATTCGTAATGACGCATAAGACCTCATCACCTCCTATGGACTAGTGAAAACGGCCACGGACTGTCCGTGGCAGGAGGGTCGTTGCGTCAGCAACCTTTGCAGGGTACACGACGAGCCCCTGACCAGCGAAATCAGCCCTGCCGGTGTGATCGGGGGTACGGATGGGTACGCCGACACGATGGCAGCAGACGAGAAGTTCCACCGCGGCGACAAGGTGGAGTGGAAGACCCACGGCACCACCACGTCCGGTGAGGTGGAGGAGAAGATCACCGAGGACACCGAGGCGGCGGGCCGCACCGTGCGGGCCTCCGAGGACGACCCGCAGTACCGCGTCGTCAGCGACAAGAGCGGGAAGGACGCCGTCCACAAACCCGACGTCCTGCGACGCACGAGCGACTGACCGCCCCGGTGCGCGGCGTTTCCGCTTCACACGCCGGGGCCCGCGCACCCTAGTGTGGATTCATGCATATCGGAGCTCGGCAGCGGTCGCCGATCACGGCGGTCGTCGTCGGGTTGGCGGGCCTCGCCATGCTCGCCGGCTACCTGCAGAAGGCGCGGTGCGCCGGGGCGCCGTTCGACGGCGTCGGCCGCAGCCTGATCTTCGACCGCCTCAAGGACACGCAGGTCTGCTACTCCGACATCCAGTTCCTGTGGCTCGGCCGCGACGTCAACCTGCACGTCTTCCCGTACGTCACCGGGGGGATCAACGCCGACGGAGTCCTCACCGGTGGCACCGTCGAATACCCGGTGCTGAGTGGTGTGCTGATGTGGCTCGGCGGCATCGGTTCGCGCACCGACGCCGACTTCCTGCTGCACTCGGCGCTGATCCTCGCCCCGTTCGGCCTGCTCACGGCCTGGATGCTGGGGCGGCTGGCGGGCTGGTGGGCGCTGCTGTGGTCGGCGACGCCGCCGCTGGTGCTGTACGCGTTCCACAACTGGGAACTGCCGGTCGTCGCGACGTCGGTGGCCGCGATCTTCGTGATGACACTCGAACGCATCCCGCTCCGCACCCGCGCTGTCCTCGCGGCGGTGCTCCTCGCCGTCGGGTTCTGCCTGAAGCTGTATCCGGGTGCGTTCGTGCTGCCGCTGATCGCGTACGTCCTCACGAACGGCACCCCGGAACGCCGCTACGACGTGCGCGGCGCGGTGCTGGTCGCGGTCGCCGCGATCACCACCGTGGTGGCGGTGAACCTGCCGTTCGCCCTCATCTCCTACCGCGGATGGCGGGCGTCGTTCACGTTCCAGGAGAACCGTCAGGCCGATCTCACCACCAACTCCATCTGGTACTGGGGGCTGCGCCCGCTGTTCGGACCGGTCGCCGACGACGTCCCGCTGCCCGCGTACGACCAGACGGTCAGCCTGCTGTCCCCGCTCCTCGTGTGCACCGCGTTCGCGATCGCCCTGCGGCTCGGCTGGTCGCGGTTCCACCGCGACGGCGTGTACCCGTGGATCGCCGTCAGCGCCGCCATGCTGTGCGGATTCCTGCTGCTGCACAAGGTGCATTCGCCGCAGTACACGCTGTGGCTGATCCCGTTCTTCGTGCTGCTGCGCGTCCCGTGGGGGCTCGTCGCCGCGTACCTCGTGGCCGACCTGTCGATGGGGATCGGCGTCTTCAAGTACTTCGGCGCCCTCGCCGCCCAGACGGACGCGTCGACGTTCGAGGTGCTGGTGAAGTTCGGGGTGTGGGGTCGGGCGGGACTGCTGGTGGTGCTGTTCTTCGTGTTCCTGCGCGCGACTCTCCGGCATCCGCCCGTCCGCGGGCGCACCGGTCCGGGGTCCGGCCGGCGGCCGATGCTGAAATCTCCCGAGCCGGCGCGATGAGCGAATCCTGGTACGCGCATCCCACTCTCACCGGACGGCACGTACGCCTCGAACCGCTGGGCGAGCACCACGTCGACGGACTGCTGGACGCGGTCGACGACCCCCGCATCTTCCACTGGACGTCCGTCGCCATCGCCGACCGGGACGACGCCGCGGCGTTCGTCCGCGGCGCCGACGAGGATCCGACCCGGTTGGCGTACGCGCAGATCGACGTTCACACCGAGCGGGTCGTCGGTTCGACGTCGCTGTATCTGATCGACCCGAAGAACCGCAGTCTCGCGATCGGGCACACCTGGTTGTCGCGTTCCGCACAAGGAACGCTGATCAATCCGGACTCGAAACTGCTGTTGCTGCGCCGGGCGTTCGAGGACCTCGGCGCCGTCCGCGTCGAATGGCACACCGACGAGCGCAACGCCCACTCCCGCGGCGCCATCGCCAAGCTGGGGGCCGAGTTCGAGGGCATCCTGCGCAAGCACCGGCGCCGCCGCGACGGATCGTGGCGCAACACCGCCCTGTTCTCGATGGTCGACGAGGAATGGCCGCGCGTCTGCCCCCGACTCGAGGCGCGAGTCGAGGGCTGACGCGACCGGGTCACGTCACAGGACGGGCGCGGTGGCCGTCACCCGCTTCACGAACTCGACGACGGCCGAACGCATTTCGCTGCTGCGCGGAATGGCACCGGACATCCAGAACGCGCCGTGGAGGAGTCCGTCGAAGCGGATCGCCTCCGTGTCGACGCCCGCCTGCCGCAGCGCCTCGGCGTACGCCTCGGCCTCGTCGCGGGCCACCTCGTTCTCGGTGGTGAGCACGAGCGCGGGCGGAAGCCCTTCGAGGCTCGCGGCGTGGCTCGGGACGGCGTACGGATGGGTCGCGTCCTCGGGCGAGCGCAGGTAGTTGCTCCAGAACCAGTCGAGGTCGCCGGCGCCGATCACGTATCCCTGAGCGAACTCCCGCCGGGAGGGGAACTCCGCGTTCGGGTCGATCACCGGATAGATCAGCACCTGACCCCGCAGCCGCGGTCCGCCCTCGTCGCGGGCCCGCAGGGCGGTGACCGCGGCCAGGTTGCCGCCGGCGCTGTCACCCATGACGACGACGTTGCCGGGGTCTCCGCCGTAGGTCCCGACGTTGGCCGTCACCCACTGCAGGGCGGCCGCCGCGTCGTCGGCGGCGGCCGGGAACCGGTGTTCCGGTGCGCGGCGGTACGTCGCGGCGACGACGATCGCGCCTGTGCCGTTCGCGACCGCGCGTGCGGGTTCGTCGACGACGTCGAGGTCGCCGGCGACGAATCCGCCGCCGTGGAAGTACAGGACCACCGGGTGCGGCGCCGGCCCCTCGGGCACGTAGACCCGCAGTGGGATCTGCACTCCGCCGCTCTCGTAGTTCGCGTCCACCGCGCGGGCGACGGGTTCGGGCGGCGCCTGCAGTCCGGTGAACGTCGCCACCACCGCCCGCACCTCGTCCACGGTGCTGTGCTCGAAAGCCTTCAGCCCCTGCGCCTGTAGTCCGGCGATCAGGTCGGCTGCGTGTGAATCGAGTGCCATGTCGGTCTCCTCTGTCGTCGGGATGGTTGTCAGGACACTGTGGAAGCCCGGCGGACACGCTGCCCGGCAGCGGAGGCGGTACGGGCCCCCGCCCGGGTGAGCGCGAAGCCGGAGTAACCGCCCGCGACGACGTCCTCGCAGGTGGCCCGGTAGGTGGGGGCGCCGCCGAGATAGACCATGCAGGCGCGGGGCTTGCCGGGGATGTTCGCGCCCATGTACCAGGAGTTCGTCCCCGGCAGCAGGGTCTGGTTCGCGATGTCGTTGGTCAGTGCGCCCCAATCGCGTTCGGCCTGCGCCGTGGGCTCGATGACGTCGAGGCCGCGGCGGTCCAGGTAGTCGATCGCATCGGTGGCGAAGTCGACGTGGTCCTCGATGGCGAGTGGCATGTTGTAGAGCACCGACGGCGACTGCGGTCCGGTGATGACGAACAGGTTCGGGAATTCGTTGACCATGATGCCGAGGTACGTCCTGGGTCCGTGCTCCCACTTCTCGGCCAGCGGCAGACCGCCCCGACCGCGGATGTCCATCGCCATCAGCGGGCCGGTCATGGCGTCGAATCCGGTTGCGAGCACGATGGTGTCGACGTCGTACACGCGGTCGCCGACCCGGACTCCCGTCGACGTGATCTCGTCGATCGGGGTGGATTTCACGTCGACGACGCTCACCGAGTCGCGGTTGAACGCCTCGTAGTAGTTGGTCTCGAGCGGTGGCCGCTTGGTGCCGTACGCGTAACCCGTCGGGGCCAGCGTCGCCGCTTTCGCCGGGTCCTGGACCCGCTCGTGGATCCGCTCCCGGATGTAGTCGGCGATGGTGTCGTTGGCCGCCTTGTCGAACAGGATGTCCTGATAGGAGTCGATGAACAACCGGAACCCGCCGGCGTTCCAGCGTTCGTCGAACGTGCGGCGACGCTCGTCGGCGTCGACGGCGAGCGCGGACGGCTGCACCTGATCGAACGGGACGCCGAGGAAGTGGTTGCGGGCCGCGGTCCGCACCGCGGCGTAGTTGCCCTTGATGCCCGCCACCTCGTCCGGGTCGATCGGACCGTTGCCGAGGGGGGTCGCGAAGTTGGGGGTGCGCTGGAAGACGACCAGTTCGGCGGCGTCCTCGGCGATGAACGGGATGGCCTGGATCGCGCTGGCCCCGGTCCCGATCACGGCGACCCGCCTGCCGGTGAAGTCGGCGCCTTCGCGCGGCCAGTTGCCGGTGAGCAGCACCTCCCCGCGGAAGTTCTCGATGCCGCCGAACTCCGGCGTCTTCGGCACCGACAGGTTGCCCGCCCCGGAGATGAAGTACCGGCTGCGGACGACGGCGCCGTCGTCGGTGCGGACCGTCCACACCGAGTCCTCGTCGTCCCAGTGCACGCCGATCACCCGGGTGCCGAACGTGATGTCCTTGCGCAGGTCGAAGCGGTCGGCGACGTGTTCGAGGTAGCGGAGGATCTCCGGTTGCCCGGCGAACTTCTCACTCCACTGCCAGTCCTGCTGCAGGTCCTCGTCGAACGAGTACGAGTAGTGGACGCTCTCGATGTCGCAGCGGGCGCCGGGGTACCGATTCCAGAACCAGGTGCCGCCCACGTCCGAGCCTGCCTCGAACACCCGCGTCGACAGCTTCATCGTGTCGCGCAGCTTGCGGAGCGCGTAGAGGCCGGCGAACCCGGCACCCACGACGACGACATCGACGTCGGCGGAAGAATTGGTCTTTGACATGGCGGTGAGCTCCTCGTGAACGGTGGGTTCCGGCTGGAGTCGAGCAGGCAACCGGGGTATGCCAACGACGATGACCCACGTCACATCACCCCCACACGGGGTGAAACACCCCCTTGATTACCTGTGTTGTCCGTCACAGCAGGTGGAGGTAGGTTCGTGCCACACCTGGCCGACCGGACACGGGAGACATCCACTGACTCGCTCGAGAGAACTCACCAGGTCGATGACCAGCTTCATCGGCCGGCGCCGCGAGATCGAGGAAGCCCGCGCCCGCCTGCAGCAGTCCCGCCTCGTGTCGCTGCTCGGTGCGGGCGGTGTGGGCAAGACACGACTGGCCGAGGAACTCGCGGTCCGCTCCGCGCGTGCCTTCCGCGACTCCGTCCGGTGGATCGACCTCGCCCCGGTCCGCGACCCCGGCGCGCTGCCTTCCGCCGCCGCGGCCGCTCTCGGCGTCACCGATCAGTCCAGCCGCGCGGTGATGGACAAGGTGACCGACCACCTGCAGTCGCGGCACCTGCTGATCGTCCTCGACAACTGCGAGCATCTGCTGTCCGCCGCCGGCGAATTCGCCGGCACCGTCCTGGCCGCCGCGCCGGAGGTCCGGGTGCTCACCACGAGTCGCGAACCGCTCGGGATCGCCGGTGAATTCACGTACGTGCTTCCGCCGCTGAGCACCCCGGGTGACGTCGAGGACTACCGCGCCGCGGACATCGCCCCGTTCGAATCGGTGTCGCTGCTCGTCGAGCGGGCGCAGGGCGTCGTCGCCGACTTCCGCCTCACCGATGCGAACGCGCCCGCCGTCGCCCAGTTGTGCAACCAGCTCGACGGGATTCCGCTCGCCATCGAACTCGCCGCCGCCCGGCTGCGGTCGCTGTCCGCGTCGCAACTCGTCGAACGTCTCGACCAGCGATTCGCACTCCTCACCGGCGGCGACCGTGCGGCGATGCCCCGCCAGCAGACGCTGCGCGCCCTCATCGACTGGAGTTACGAACTGTGCTCCGACACCGAGCGGCGACTGTGGTCGCGCCTCGCCGTGTTCCCCGGCAGCTTCGATCTCGAAGCCGCGGAAGCGATCACCGGGTTCGGTGAGCTGTCGGACTGGCCGGTCATCGACGTCCTCGACCGGCTGGTCGGAAAATGCCTTGTCACCGTGGACCGTTCGACCGAGAGGCTCCGCTATTCGCAGCTGATGACGGTCCGCGAGTACGGGCACGAGCTTCTCGACCTCGGCGGGGAACGCGACGAGCTGTACCGGCGACATCTCGAGCACTATTCGGAACGCGCCCGCCGGTCGTCGCTCGACTGGTGCGGGCCAGGACAATCCGAGACACTCGCGGAACTGCGGATCGACCACCCCAACCTCGTCGCCGCCCTGGATTGGGCCCTGCAGGACGACTCGCAGCGAGCCGCGGCCGCCGAACTGGCCGTCGCCCTGCGGTATCACTGGATCGCCGGCGGCAACCTGTCCGACGGGCGGATCCGGCTCGAACGGATCCTGCAGCGGCTCACCGAACCGACCCGGGAGCGGGGCGACGTGCTGTGGGTGACCGCGTGGACCGCGCTGATCCAGGGCGACCGCGACGCCGCGCGGGAACACCTCGACGAATGCATCGCGATCGCGACGGCGCTCGGCGACGAGCGACTGCGCGCGCACGCCGATCACTGGGCGGGGATCCACGCGGTGTTCTCCGGCCGCCCCGCCGACGCGATCGTGTTGTTCCGCGACGCGATCGTCGTGCACCGCGCCGTCGGCGACACGGCCTCGGCTCTGACGGCGTCATTCGAACTGGGCATGGCGCAGACCTACGACGGCCGCCTCGACGACGCGCTGGAGACGTGCCGCGACGTGATCGCGGTGGCGGACCGGCACGGCGAGAAGTGGAACAAGGCGTACGCCCTCTGGGTTTCGAGCGTCGCCTACTTCCACCTGGGCCGTGCCGACGACGCCGTCGACGCCGCCCGCCAGGCGCTGCGGATCCAACGCGACTTCAAGGACAAGATCTGCACGGCCCTGTCGATCGAGGTGCTGTCCTGGGTGGCGACGTCGAGCGGCGACGCGAACGCGGCGGCGACACTGTGCGGCGCCGCGAAGGGGGTGTGGCATCGGCTCGGCACGTCCGTCTCGGCGTTCGGCCCGCAGATCACCGACGACTCGCAGTCGTCCGAGCGGGACGCCGCCCGCATGGTGGGGCCCGGCGCATTCGCCCAACTCGCAACGCCCGCGGTCCGGCTCACCATCGAGCAGGCGGTCGATCTCGCGCTCGGCACCCGGACCGAGGACGCGGCGGCGCCCGTCGCCGAGGCGTCGCCGCTGACGAAACGGGAACAGGAGATCGCCGAACTGCTCGCGCAGGGGCTCAGTAATCGGCAGATAGCCGAGGGGCTGGTGATCTCGCGGCGCACCGTCGACGGGCACGTCGAGCACATCTTCGACAAGCTGGCCGTCAGCTCCCGCACCCAGGTGGCGGCGTGGGTCGCGGCCCGCGCACATCCGCCCGCCGTGGAGACCGGCCGGTAGCCGGACCGTAACCGCCGGCCACGCGAAAGGTACTGCACAGTCGGGGATCTCGACGGTCTATACTCCACGTCGTCGCCCACGGTGCGTGGGCACCACCACGGGGAGGCAACGCATGACGTCGCAGCAGCAGGACACCGGGGCGGACTACCGCGGGCCGCTGGCACCGCCGCCGGCCAGCAGTCTGCCGCTCGCCGTTCTTGCGATTGTCGCGTTCGTGCCGTTCGGCATCGTCGCTCTTCTGCGTGCGCTCACCGTCCACCGGCTGTGGGAGCGCGGCGAGTACGACCTGTCGGTGCGCGCCGCCGCCGACGCCCGCCAGTGGTCGATCCGCGCGATCGCCCTCGGCGTCTCGATCGCCGTGTTCGCGGTCGGGGCGGCGCTGGTGTTGTCCAAGCCCTAGCCTGGCGAAACACCGTGCGCGGGAGCCGCTTCTACCGGTGGCCGCGGGCACAGCCAGGCAGGCAGCCACCGCGGCTGCGCATCGGGCGCCTGGTTGAGCACCCCGCCCGCCGGATCGTCGATGAAGCCGTACCGCACGAGGTCCTCGCCGGGCCGGTAGATCTGGCGGAGGATCAGGGCGCAGATGACCACGACCGCGACGTCGCGGACCACCACCGCGGCGGTGAACCACTGCTCGGGGAGCCCCTTGTCGGCCACGCCGAGGTAGTAGAACATGCGCGGCACCCACACGAGTGCGTCGATCGTCATCCACGCCAGCAGGATCCGCCGGTGCGGGAACGCGAGCACGGCCAGCGGTACGAGCCACAGCGAATACTGCGGGCTCCACACCTTGTTGGTGAGGAGGAAACCCGCGACCAGCAGGAAGCACAGTTGGGTGAGCCGCGGCCGTCTCGGCGCCGTCAGCGCGACGTACCCGATCCCGACGCACACGAGCGCGAACAGCAGGAACGACACCGCATTGAGCACGGTGGGCGCCTGACCGGCCGCCAGGATGCCGTCGAATCCTTTCCAGCCCGTGAACGAGGAGATGACGTTGTAGACGGAGTCGGGGTCGGCGCCGCGTTCGGAATTGAGCCGGAAGAACTCGGCCCAGCCGCGCGGGAACAGCACGGCGATCGGCAGATTCACCGCGATCCACGCTCCGACCCCGGTCAGTGCCGTCACCGACCAGTCCCGCACCCGGCCCGTGCGCAGGCACAGCACCAGCAGGGGTCCGAGGAGCAGCAGCGGATACAGCTTGGCGGCACCACCGAGACCGAGCAGGATCCCGGCGAGCACCGGCCGTTTCCGTGACCACGCAAGCAGCCCGCCCGCGGCGAAAGCCGTTGCGAGGGGATCGAAATTCGTGAACGCGTGCACGATCACGAGTGGGGACGCGGCGATCAGCGCGGCGTCCCAGATCCGGCGTCCGGCCAGCAGCGCACTCGCCCAGACGGTGACCAGCCAGGCCAGCGCCAGACCGAGTGCGACGACGTTGAAATAGATCGCGACCTGCAAGGCACCGGGCAACCAGTGCACCGCATCCCACGACTTCGCGATCGTCATCGCGCCGTACTGGTAGAGCCCGGAGATCACCGGGTATTCCATGTAGCGGCGCTGGATCTGGCCGTTGCCTGCGGTCTCTTCCCACCACTTCTTGTACGGGAACGCGCCCTCGTTCAACCGTTCCGCCCCGTACAGCGGCACCGTGTCCGAGTAACACATCGCGACGTACTGCCTGCTGCCGCTCCAGTCGAGCCCGAGCGCACCGTTCTCACCGACGGGAGCCTGCTGGATGCACGGTGCCTTCGCGAACCAGCCGAGCGCGAGAAACACGATCGCCAGCAACAGGATGGCGCGCATCGGCGTGAAGAACCGACTGCGTCCGACGACCGCGTGCCGTCCGACCGGACCGCCGATCACGCCGGACAGATCGGCGGTCAGCGGGTCGGTGCGGCCCGGAAGGTCCCGCCAATCCGCGGAACGCCGATCCTTCGCCAGCGGCGCGGGCGAGACGAAATCCGTCTCGCCCGCGTCTCGGACGGCGTACGCGTCACGGTTGTCGGCCACTCCGCGAGGCTACCGGTCGCCGTTAACGGGTCGGAACCTGCTGCTGGCCGTTGCCGTTACCGGCGTTCGGCGGCGTCGTCGTCTCCGGTTCCGCCGGGACGGCCGGGGCCGGGGTGGTCTGCCGCGGTGCCAGTCCCGGGATCGGGATGGTGATGCCGGGCAGGATCTCCACCGGCGACGGCGTCACGACCACCGGCGGCACGAGTTCCGTCGGCAACTGGAACGTGCTCGACGGCGGTGCCGACGTCTTGGTCGGTGCGGGCGCCGAATACGCCGGGACACCCGACTGACCACCGATCGCACCCGGCTTCGGGAACTTCTCGACGTCGGTGCCCTCGAGGGCGCCGTCCATCGTGTCCTTCCAGATGTCGGACGGCAGACCGGAACCGTAGATCATGGCGCCGCCGCTGTTCTCCAGCGCCTGACCGTCGGTGGTGCCGACCCACACCGCCGTGGACAGCGACGGGGTGTACCCGACCATCCAGGCGTCCTTGTTCTTCCCGGTGTCACCGAGCTGTGCGGTACCGGTCTTCGCGGCCGACGGGCGTCCGCCTGCCAGATTGTGTCCACGCGAGTACCCGGCGATCGGCTCCATCGCCGACGTCACGTTGTCGGCGACGTCCTTGTCGATGCGGTCCTCACCGGTGTCGCCGCCGCGGTCGAGCAGCACCGTGCCGTCCGCGCTGACGACCTTCTGCACGAAGTGCGGCGCGTGGTAGGTGCCCGACGCGGCGAGCGTGGCGTACGACGACGCCATGTCCAGGACCCGCGACTGGTACTGGCCGAGCACGATGCCGTTGTTCGGCCCGCTGCCGTCCGGCTCGGTCAGCGACGGCCCGACACCGGGGATCTCCTTCGGGATGCCCGCCTTGTGGGCCATGTCGGCAATCGCCTGCGGTCCACCGTCGAGTTCGAGTTCCTGACGGTAGAAGCTGGTGTTCAGCGACCGCTTCAGCGCCTCGGCGATGGTGCAGGTGCCGCAACCCTCGCCCTCGACGTTGCTGATGGTGATGCCGTTGACCGTCAGCTCCGAGCTGTCGTACATCTGCGACAGCGGGATGCCCTGGTCGAGGGCCGCGGCGAGACCGAACACCTTGAACGACGAACCGGTCTGCAGGCCGGCGTTCGCGAAGTCGTAGCCGCCTCCGTCCTCGCCGCCGTAGTACGCCCGCACCGCGCCGGTCTTCGGGTCGACCGACACGACACCGGTGCGCAGGTTCTCGGGCTCACCCTCCATGTTCGAGCGGACCGAATCCACGGCCGCCGCCTGGGCGACCGGGTCGATGGTGGTGGTGATCTCGAGGCCCTCGGTGTTGAGCAGCTGCTCGCTGATCCCCGCCTCGCCCAGCTCCCGCAGGACCTGGTTCTTGATCAGGCCCTCCGGTCCGGAATCCTGGTTGCCGTTGTCGACCTGAGCGATCGGCACGTACGGCGGGTACTGCATCACCGACCGCGCCGACTGCTGCAGCGTTCCCGCCGACACCATGCCGTCGAGCACGTAGTTCCAGCGCGCCTGCGCGCCCTCCGGGTTGGTCTCCGGGTCGAGCAGCGACGGCAGCTGGATCGACGACGCCAGCACCGCGCTCTCCTCGACCGTCAACTGGTCGACGGGCTTGTTGAAGTACGCCTTCGACGCGGCCGCGATGCCGTACGCACCACGCCCGAAGTAGATGGTGTTCAGGTACGCGGCGAGGATGTCGTCCTTGGACCACTCACGGGCCATCTTCGACGAGATGACGAGTTCCTTCATCTTTCGCGTCAGCGAACGCTCGGAACCGACCATCGTCTTCTTCACGTACTGCTGCGTGATGGTCGAGCCACCGCCGGCGCTGTCCTTGCCCAGCACGTTGTCGCGGGCGGCACGCGCGAAACCGCCGATCGAGAAGCCGGGGTTCGAGTAGAAGTCCCGGTCCTCGGCCGCGAGCACCGCGTCGCGGGTGTGCTTCGGGATCTGGTCGAGCGTCACCTCGGTGCGGTTGCCCTCCGGCGGCACCACCTTGCTCAGCACCGACGTGCCGTCCGACGCGTAGATCGTGGCGACCTGGTTGGTCTTGAGGTCGCCGGGACGCGGAACGTCCTGGACGACGTAGGCCGCCATGAACAGCAGGATCGGGATGATCAGACCCAGCGCGACACACGCGTACGCCGTCCGGCGCACGATCTTCCAGCGCGACTTCTTCACAGCCGTCTTCTTTCCACCCTTCGGCGGTTCGCCACCGCGGCCGCCACCGGTCTTGCGACCGTTCGACGGCGGCGGTCCGGGCGGGCGCCCACCGGGGCCCGACTGGTTACGCGCCACCGGGGGCGCACCCGCGGGACGTCCGGGCGGGGGACCGGGACGGCGCGGCGGGGGACCGGGCGGCCTGCCCCCACCCTGCGGCGGCGGGCCGGGACGACGCGGCGGCGGGCCGGGGGGCCGGCCACCACCCTGCGGGGGCGGAGGCGGCATCCGTCGCGGTTGGGGGCCGCCCGATCGGCCCGGCGGGGGACCACCCGCAGGCTGTCCGCCGCGGGGTGGTGGACCTCCGGGGCGTCCCTGTGGCGGGGGGCCACTCGGTCGTCTCGGTCCGTTCGGTCGATCACCCGGGGCGTTGCTGCGGGGGGAACTCACGTACAAATCTCCAGTGGTTGTGGACCGGCTTCAGTCCTGCGTTACGTCTGTGGGCATTCTTCGGCCCGCGTCCGTGTTCGGGCGTGTCTACTCGCTCGCGGTGCGACGGCTCGGAGGCCGAGGCCGTGGCGACGACCGCCTGGGCCGTTTCGGTGCGGGCACGGTACCGAGAACATAGGACTGAACCAAATGGTTCCAGCTGCATGTCCGGCACACCTCGACCACGTGAACCGAGAACTCCTCCTGAGTGGACGCAAGACGCACCAACTCCTCGGCCGTACGAGCCGAACCCGACACCGGGCCCAACTTGTCGCCGAAGACCCAGGAAACCAGAGTCAACTGCTCCTTACGGCAGATCGGGCACACCACGTCACTGCCCTTGCCGTGGAACTTTGCGGCACGAAGCAGGTAGGGGCTGGCGTCGCAGACCTCCTTGACACCCGTCCTGCCCGAGTAGACCTCGGCCAGGAGAGACCGGCGCTGAAGCGCATAGTCCACCACCTGCCGCTGTATCCGCACGGAGACCAGAGTACGTGCGTCGCGTTCGGAGAGAAGGGGTCGGTCGAGTGACGCTGGTCAAACACGGTTACCGCACTACGATGCCGATGTGGCCTCAGGACCGTCCTCGCACACTCGCGCACGTGACCTCGACCGGGTCAACGCGTGCAGCCGACTCGACGCCGCGTACGCCGACGGCCAGCTCGGCGCCGCCGAGTACCACGACCGGTCCGCCCAGGCCCTGTCCGCGAAGACCCTGGCCGAGCTGAACCTGCTGATCAACGACCTGCAGCTGCCCTCGGCGGTCACGGAACAGGCACCCGTCCGGACCCCGGGATCACCCCGCCGCGCGCTGCAGATCGCGGTCGCGTGCGGGGCGGTGATCGCGGTCGGCGCGATCGGTCTCGCGCTCACCGGGCAGGACCGCCCGGACCCCGTCGTCACACCGGTCCCGGCGCAGGTCGAGAAGCCCCTGGTCCAGCCGGAGGTCGCGGTGCCCGCCGTCGAGCCGATCATCGTAGGAGCGGCGCAGCCCCTCACCCAGGACGGGATCCGCGCCCTCTTCGAGCAGTACCGGCAGAAGTTCGGCGACCTCACCGTCCACGAACTGGGGTTGTACGACCAGTACGCGATCCTGTCTCGGACGGCGCTCGACGCCCCCGACAAGGTCGACCGGTACGACTTCCGCGGCGGATTCAAGGCGTCGGGCATCCGCACGCAGCGCCTCCCCGGAACCGGCGAGGTCGACCTCGCCCAGGTCGACGTCCCCGCACTCGTCGCGCTCATCGCCGACGCACCGCGGCTGGTCGGCGTCCCGGACGGCAGCATCGGGCACGTCCTCCTCGCCGACGGCGGCAAGGGACCCGCCATCAACGTGTACGTCTACGACAAGGCCCGGACCGGCGGCGGCTACCTGCGAGCGACCCTCGGCGGCGACGTGTGGCAGGTGAATCCCGCGAACTAGCTCTAAGATCCTCGGGTGGCCAGCCGATACCCGCCGAACACGCGGGCACGTGACGTCGATCGAGCCAACACGTCCGCACTGCTCGACGCCGCGTTCGGCGACGGCCAGATCACCAAGGCCGAGCACCGCGCGATGTCCGAACTCGCCTCGGAGGCCCGCACCCTGGCCGACCTGGACGTTCTGGTCGGTGACCTGCAGCGGCCCGCCGACGCTCCGCCGGACGCCCGGCCCCCGCGCGACACCGCCAGGCCCTGGTTTCCGCTCGCCGTCGCCGCGGTCGCCGTCGTGGCGGCGGTCGGCGCCTTCACCCTCGCCGACGGCGACGACGCAGAGGCCACCGTGACGCCCGTCGCGCAACAGATCGATTTCGATGCCGTCGAACCGCTGGTCGTCGAGACCCCGAACCCCGTGTCCCCCGAGGGCATGACGGTGTTCCTCGACCGGTACCGCGCCAAGTTCGGCGACCTGATCGTCGACGACCTCACCCTCTACGAGGGCGGCCACGCCAGCCTCGAACGCGCACTCCCACTCGAACCGAACCGGATGGTGAGCTACGACTACCGCGGCGGGTTCACCCCCTCCGGAACCCCGACCACCCGGAAGGTCGACACCCCCGTGTTCGACCTGACGACGCTGAACCTGGACAGGATCGGCGGAACGGTCGCGGGCGCTCCGGTGAGCCTGAACGTCCCCGACGGAAAAGTCAGTCACATCTCGTTCCAGACCGACAGCGCCGGCCCCACCGTGTCGATCTACGTGAACAACGAGTTCAGCGAGAGCGGATACATGGAACTCACCCCGTCCGGTGAACCTCTGAGCGTCCGCCCCTTCGGCCGATAGGACGCAGATGCCCAGGACCACACTCGCCGGTATCCGCGCCCGCGACTCCGACCGCGCCGACGCGTGCGGGCTGCTCGACGCCGCCCTCGCCGACGGTCAACTGTCCGCCTCGGAACACGCCGCCCGCACCTCCACGGCGATGCGGGCGAAGACGTTCGACGAACTCGAACGCCTGATCGGGGATCTGCAGATCCCCAGCCGCCTCGCGGCCAGCCCCGTCGTGTCGCCGCGCCGCCGCCGATCGCCCCGGCGATGGGTGTACGCGGCGATCGTCGTTGTCGCCGCGGCCGCCGTCGGCGGCATCGCCGGAGCCATCGCGAACAGCGACCTCGGCCCGTCGAAATCGGTGCCGAATCTGACCACCGGCGCGGGCCTGCACTTCTTCCTCGAGGAGTACCGCGCCGAGTACGGCGACACCGTCGCCGACGACGTCGGCCTCTACCCGGAACACGCCGTCGTCGACCGGCCTGCGTCCGGCAACGCGAGGCAGTCCGATTCCTACCTCTACGACGGCGAGTTCGACGACTGGGGCAGTTCCTCCAGCCGCGCCGCCGACGAAAGGTCCTTCGACCTCGGCACCGTCGACCAGGTCGCGATCGCCGGACTGCTCGCCGGGGCACCCGAAACCCTGCGCGTCCCCGACGGCGCGGTAGAGATCGTGTCCTTCGGCTACGAACCCGGCTCCGACGACGGACCGCCGACCATCTCCATCCACGTGAAGAACGCCGACGGCGACAGCGGGCACATGGTCGTCGGATTCGACGGCGAGCCGTTCGACATCTACCCGTACGAGGACTGAGCGTCCGGGCGACTGTCCCGCCCCCTCGCAACATCGTCGGCGCTTCCGCGTGCCCGGACCAGGGTCGACAACCTGTGACGGCTTGTCCCATGTATCGAGCGGGCGTATCGTCCTATATATCGGTGCGATATAGTTTTGAATCGCATCACACGGTTAGGTCGGGCGACTCAGGGGGTGGACATGCTCGAATTGGCAATTCTCGGGCTGCTCCACGAGTCACCCATGCACGGATACGAGCTACGCAAACGGTTGACGGGACTCCTGGGTGCTTTTCGCGCCTTCTCGTACGGTTCCCTCTACCCGACGCTCCGACGCATGCAGGCCGACGGTTTGATCGCCGAGGACGCAGGTCCTCCGGGGACCGTCAAGCGTCGCGCCCGCCGCGTCTACCAGCTCACGCCGATCGGCAAGGAGCGGTTCAAGGAACTGGTCGCCGACACGGGTCCGCAGAACTACACCGACGATGGATTCGGCGTTCATCTCGCCTTCTTCAGCCGCACCCCCGCCGAGGCGCGGATGCGGATTCTCGAGGGCAGACGACGCCAGGTCGAGGAGCGCCGGGAGGGGCTTCGAGACGCGATCGGCAGAGCGAGCGGCACGCTGGATCGCTACACCAAGCAGCTCCACCAGCTCGGCCTCGAATCCAGTGAGCGTGAAGTGCGCTGGCTCAACGAGCTGATCGCCGCCGAGCAATCGACAGCAACACCTAAGAAAGAAGGAGAACCCGACCATGGGTGAGAACAGCACCGCGGTGCGCGTAGCCATTGTGGGCGTGGGGAACTGTGCCTCGTCCTTGGTTCAGGGCGTGCAGTACTACAAGGACGCCGACGAGACGGCGACCGTTCCCGGCCTCATGCACGTCAAGTTCGGCAAGTACCACGTGCGCGACGTGCAGTTCGTCGCCGCGTTCGACGTCGACGCCAAGAAGGTCGGATTCGACCTGTCCGAGGCCATCTTCGCCAGCGAGAACAACACCATCAAGATCGCCGACGTCCCGCCGGCCGACGTTCCGGTGCTCCGCGGCCCCACCCTCGACGGCATCGGCAAGTACTACGCCGAGACCATCGAGATCTCCGAGGCCGAGCCCGTCGACGTCGTCAAGGCTCTGAAGGACGCCAAGGTCGACGTGCTGGTCTCGTACCTGCCCGTGGGTTCCGAGGACGCCGACAAGTTCTACGCCCAGTGCGCCATCGACGCGGGTGTCGCGTTCGTCAACGCCCTGCCCGTCTTCATCGCGTCCGACCCCGAGTGGGCCGCGAAGTTCAAGGACGCCGGCGTCCCGATCGTCGGTGACGACATCAAGTCGCAGGTCGGCGCCACCATCACCCACCGCGTGATGGCGAAGCTGTTCGAAGACCGCGGCGTGCAGCTCGACCGCACGATGCAGCTGAACGTCGGCGGCAACATGGACTTCAAGAACATGCTCGAGCGCGACCGCCTGGAGTCGAAGAAGATCTCCAAGACGCAGGCCGTGACGTCGAACCTGACCCGCGACCTCGGCCCGGGCAACGTGCACATCGGCCCGTCGGACCACGTCGGCTGGCTCGACGACCGCAAGTGGGCGTACGTCCGCCTCGAGGGCCGCGCGTTCGGTGACGTTCCGCTGAACCTGGAGTACAAGCTCGAGGTCTGGGACTCCCCGAACTCGGCAGGCATCATCATCGACGCCGTCCGCGCAGCCAAGATCGCCAAGGACCGCGGCATCGGCGGACCCGTCTACCCGGCGTCCGCGTACCTGATGAAGTCCCCGCCGGTCCAGATGGCGGACGACAAGGCTCGCGCCGAGCTCGAGGCGTTCATCATCGACGCGGAGTAATCCAGCTTTACCGAGCACATAGGTCGCTCAGCTCCCGGGCACATAGGTCGCTCAGCTCCCGGCGAATGCACCTTTCGTCGTCTTCACGGCGACGAAAGGTGCATTCGCCTTTGTGTTCGACTTCTTGTCAGACCCTCCCTCTACGGTGACACCCAGGATTCATCGAGGGAGGCGTGATGTCCGACAACACTTTCGATCGCGAGATCGACGACGCCTGGACCGAGCTCCAGGACCGTCTGACCGGCTACGTGCACGCGATGGAGGACGACGACGAACTGGTGCTGCAGTCGCAGTACGACAGCGTCGACGAGGGCCTCGTCGAGACCGCCGCGTGTGTGCGGTTCTTCGCCTGGGCCGGCGACAAGGTGCGGTGCGAGGTACCGTCCAACCGCTTCCTGCACCCGGCGCGGGCACTCACCGCGGAGGAGCACGATCGGCTGATCGAACTCGGCTGGAACCGCCCCGACCTGTGCGAGCACGCCGATCAGGGCAACGGTTCCGCGTCGTACTACCTCGACGCCGACCGGGAGGACGCCCACCTGCTGGCGTCGATGACCGTCGCCGTGTTCCGGGAGATCTGGGACCTTCTGCACCCCTCGTTCCTGAAGGCGATCACCGGCGGCCGGGACGAGACCGCCGAGTTCGGTACCGCCGACGTCCCCGCTCAGCTGCGCGACGGCACCGGATTGCGCGACCGTGTCGACGCCGCGGTCGAGGCCATGCTCGAACAGGAGCCGGGCAAGGACGCGGACGGCGACATCCTCGTGTGGGTCGGCGACCTCCCCACGTATGTGCGGGTCATCGAGGAGGACGCCCGGGTCGAGGTGTTCGCGCGCGTGGTCCACACGATCAGCGACCGCACGCGCACGGCGGAGGCGCTCGCCGACCTCAACCGCCAGTGGCCCGACATCAAGTTCCTGCTCATCGTCGACAACGTGGTCGCCGTCATGCGCGTCGACGGATCACCGTTCGTCGCCGATCACCTGGTGTCGGTGTTCCGGATGTTCGAGCATTTCGTGGACACCGTCGACGACGCGTTCGCCGAAAGGCTTGGCGGCAAACTCAATTCCACACCCGACGCCACCGCCGCGTCCGCCGAACACGAATGCGCGGACGAGTTCCCCGCCGCCCTCGTGACCCTGATCCACCTCGACTCCGAGAGCGGCCTCGACCCCGACGACGTCGCGGAAATCTGCGGACGCGACCGCGACACCATCCTCGAATTCCTCCGCCTGTGCTCCGAGCAGGAGATCGAGTGGCGTCACAACGCCGAACTCGCCCGCGAGGAGGAACCCGAAGAGGCCGACATGTGCGAGGACGAGGCGAGGGCGTGGGCGAAGACGAAGGAAAGCCTCCGCGCCGCGCTGCGAGTTGTGGTGCTGCCGCACCGAACTCCGCCGCGAGGCGGGTTCCAGAACCTCGGCTAACCCGGCAACGGGATGATGACGCCCGGCAGGATTTCGATCTGGGTCGGCGCCGGGACGGGTGCAGGCACCGGCGGAACAGGCGGCACCGGGACGGCCGCCGGGGGCGGAACCTCGACGGGTGCGGGTGTGGGCGCGCCGGGTGGCGGGACGGCCCCGCTGGTACCGGGAGTCGTTCCGTCGCCACCGGTTTGACCGCTCCACGTCGGCACGCCGGCCTGACCGCCGATCGGGTCTGGCCACGGGAAGTCTTCCCAATCGGTGTCGTCGAGTGCGCCGTCCATCGTGTCCTTCCAGATGTCCGACGGCAGACCCGAACCGTAGATCAGCCCGCCCCAGCTGTTGTTGATGGCGGTGGCGTCGGCCTTACCGATCCACACCGCCGTCGACAGCGACGGCGTGTAGCCGACCATCCAGGCGTCCTTGTTCTCACCGGTGTCGCCGAGTTGCGCCGTGCCGGTCTTCGCCGCGGACGGGCGTCCCCCCGCCAGCGCGTGGCCCCGCGAGTACGAGGCGATCGGCATCAGTGCCTGGCTGATGTTGTCGGCGACGGCCGCGTCGAGTCGCTGCTCGCCGGGGCTGGGCGCCCGGTCGAGGAGCACGACACCGTCGGCGGTCACCACGCGCTGCACGAAATACGGCTGGTGATACACCCCGGATGCCGCGAGCGTCGCATACGCGGACGCCATGTCGATCGGTCGCGACAGGTACTGGCCGAGGACGATGCCGCCCTCCGGTTCGCCGCCGTTCTCACTGAGCGTCTTGCCCTGCACCCCGGGAATGAAGTCCGGGATGCCCGCCTTGTGGGCGGCGTCGGCGATGGCCTGCGGGCCGTTGTCCATCGACATCATCAACCGGTAGAAGCTCGTGTTCAGCGACCGCTTCGTCGCCTCCGCGATGGTGCACGTGCCGCAGGATTCGCCCTCGACGTTGCCGATCTGCACACTGCCGACGGTCAGCGGAGCACTGCTGAACCGGGCCGACAGGGGGATGCCCTGATCGAGAGCGGCGGCCAGGCCGAAGACCTTGAACGACGACCCCGTCTGCAGCGGCGCCTGCGCGTAGTCGAAGCCGGCGCCGTCCTCGCCGCCGTAATACGCGCGCACACCGCCGGTGCGCGGGTCGATGGACACGACCGCGGTCCGCAGCGCCGGATCCTCACCCTCCAGGTTGTCGTGGACGGCGTCGATCGCGGACTGCTGCGCCTTCGGATCGATCGTGGTGGTGATCTGCAGGCCCTCCGTGTTGAGGGTCTGCTCGGAGATCCCCGCATCCGACAACTCGCGCAGCACCTGGTTGCGGATCAGGCCGTCGGGGCCGGGCGCGGAGTTGGCGTCGGTGGGCCGGTTGGACGGCGCCGTGACCGGGAACTCCGCGGCACCGCGATCCTGCTGACTCAGCACACCCATCGAGACCATGCCGTCGAGCACGTAGTTCCACCGCGCCTGCAACTGGTCGAGATTCGCTTCCGGGTCTAGGTACGACGGACTCTGGATCACCGAGGCGAGCACCGCGCCTTCGGCGACGGTGAGGTCGGCGACCGGCTTGTCGAAGTACGCGCGCGACGCCGCCTCGATGCCGTACGCGCCGCGACCGAAGTAGATGGTGTTGAGGTAGGCGGCGAGGATCTCGTCCTTGGACCACTCGCGGGCCATCTTGGTGGAGATCACGAGTTCCCGCATCTTGCGGTACACGTTGCGGTCCGCGCCGACCAGCACGTTCTTGACGTACTGCTGCGTGATCGTCGACCCGCCACCCGCGCTTTCCTTGCCGAGGACGTTGTCGCGGGCGGCGCGCATGAAACCGGTGACAGAGAACCCGGGGTTGGAGTAGAAGTTGCGGTCCTCCGCCGACAGGACGGCATCGCGGACGTGCTGGGGGATGGCGTCGAGCGCGATCTCGGTGCGGTTACCCTCCGGCGGGATCACCTTGGTCAGCTCGGTGGTGCCGTCGGCGGCGAAGACGGTCGCCACCTGGTTGGTCTTCATGTCCGACGGCCGCGGGACCTCGGCGCGAATGTAACTGACCAGGAAGACGACGAGCGGGATGACCAGCAGCAACGCGATCACGACCAGGCTCACCCGGCGGACCGTACGCCAGCGGGTGCGCTTCTTCTTCCCGTCCGGTGGTGGGGTGGTCGTCTCGGCCGAACCGTCGTCTGCGGGCGGTGTGTCTCCCGGATCGGAGGCACGATTGTCCGTCGCGTCGTTGCCAGAACTCACTTACACACTCCCGGTCAGTTATCCGGTCACGGAGGATCGTCGCACCCACCCGTACGTATGTTATGTGAACGACCCTGGACGTGGCGTGCGGCGCGCTATCGCCCAGCAACTATCCGTACCGACCGGACTGTTTCAGCGCACCCGCTTCCGGGCGGTGATCGCCAGCCCCGACAGCACCAAACACCCGAGCAACACCAGCGCGGGAGTGACACCGGGGTCGCCGCGGAACACCTCGACGACCGCGGCGACGAACGCCATCACCGTGAAGAACCCGAGGATCCCGATCAGAACCTCGAGCCGCTGCCGCTTCGCCACCGGATGCATCCCGCGCTCCGTCACATTCCCTCGCTCCGCTCGACCGTCAACTCTTCACGCCGCCGGCCGTCAGGCCCGACACGATGCGCCGCTGGAACAGCAGCACCATGATCACCAGCGGAATGGTGACGATCGTGCCCGCCGCCATGATCGCCGCATACGGCACGACGTGCGGGTCGTTGCCGGAGAACCGGGCGATCGCGACCGTGACGGGTTCGGTGGCGTCGCTGGAGAGCTGGCTGGCCAGCAGGTACTCGTTGACGGTCGCGATGAACGCGAGGATAGCTGTGGTGAACAGGGCCGGCGCCGCGAGCGGCAGCATCACCAGCCGGAACGCCTGACCGCGGCTGGCGCCGTCGATGCGGGCCGCCTCCTCGAGTTCCCAGGGAAGTTCCTTGAAGAACGACGTCAGCGTGTAGATGGTGAGCGGCAGGACGAACGAGATGTTCGGGATGATCATCGCCTGGTACGTGCCGATCCAGCCGATGTTCGTGAACAGCTGGAACAGCGGGGTGACCAGGGCGACGACGGGGAACATCGACGCCCCGAGCACGATGCCGACCACCACGTACTTGAACCGGAACTCGATGCGGGCCAGCGCGTAGGCGGTGAAGATGCCGACGGCCAGGGCAATGACCGTGGTGATTCCGCCGATGATCATGCTGTTGACGACGGCGCGGGTGAAGTTGTTGCCGCTGCTCGTCGACAGTGCGTTCTGGAAGTTCTCGAGCGTGACGTGTGTGGGCCACGGGGTGGTGTCGAACGTGTAGTCCGGGTCGCGGAACGCCGTCACCATCATCCAGTAGAACGGCGCGAGCCCCCAGACCAGGATGATCGCGACACCGATGTAGATGCGGGAGTTCTTGAACGCGAGCCGCGTCGGACGGTTGCGGGCGGGGGGTTTGCTCGGGAGTTCGAGTTCCGGGGCGCGGTGGGTCACGGCTTCGGCCCCTTTCGCTGGGCTTCCTGAGTTTCGACGGCGTTGGCGCCGAGGAACTTCACGAGCACGAATGCCACCGCGAAGATCAGGAGGAACGTGATGGTCGAGAGTGCGGACGCGCTGTTGAACCCTTGCCGCACCTGGTCGACGACGAGGATCGACACCGTCGTGGTGGCCGGGTTGCCGCCGGTCAGGATGGCGGGCAGGTCGTACATGCGCAGGGCGTCCATCGTGCGGAACAGGATCGCGACCATCAGCGCCGGCTTCACCAGCGGGAGCGTGATCTGCCGGAACCGCTGCCAGGCGGAGGCGCCGTCGACGCGCGCCGCCTCGTACACGTCCTGCGGGATCATCTGCAGGCCGGCGAGGATCAGCAGGGCCATGAACGGGGTGGTCTTCCAGACGTCCGAGATGATCACCGCGAACCGGGCCGGCCAGGCGTCCGACGTCCACAGGATCTCGGTGCCGAGGAGGCGGTTGGCGATGCCGTCGTAGGCGAAGATGAAGTACCAGAGTTTGGCGGTGACCGCGGTCGGGATGGCCCACGGGATCAGGACCGCGGCGCGCAGCAGGGCGCGGCCCTTGAACGTCTTGCCCATGATGATCGCCATCCACAGGCCGATCGCGACCTCGAGAGTCACCGTGACGACCGTGAAGAACGCGGTGTTCCCGACGGCCGACCAGAACTGGGAACCGAGCGTGCCGGGCGGGCACGCCATCGCCACCCCGCTCGGGGACGTGCACTGCTGCAGAATCCAGTGCGTGTAATTGGTGAGTCCGGCCCAGCCGCCCTCGACGAACATGCCGGTCGACGGATCGAGTCCCGCGTCCTTCTGGAACGACATCACCACTGCCCGGACCACCGGGTAGCCGATGACGACGGCCAGCACGACGAGCGTCGGGACGATCAACATCCACGCGCGACGACCGCTCAGCCCGGAGCTTCGCGTGTTCACGCTCTTCTCACGCGAACCGCGGCCGGGGTCGGAACCCCCGGCCGCGGTGCGGGCCGGCGCTCCACTGGTGGTCCCAGTCGGAACGGCCATGTTCACTCCTGTGCTCTACGAGCCTGCGGACTGGATACCGGACTGCATGTCCGTGATCGCCTGATCCACCGACTTCTCACCCTTGATGGCAGCGTAGGCGTTGTCCTGCACGGCCTTCGACACCGCCGGGTAGAACGGCGTGACCGGGCGGGGGACGGCGTTCTCGATCGACACCTTCAGCGTCGGCATGAACGGGAACGCCGCGATGATCTCCGGGTCGTCGTACAGTGCGGCGCGGACCGGCGGCAGCGAGCCCATGGCGATGATCCGCTGCGCCTGCTCACCCTGCAGGAAGGTCAGGAAGTCGCGGGCCGTCGCCTTGTTCTCGGAGTACGCGCTGATGGCCGCGTTGTAGCCGCCGAGCGTCGAGGCGCCGATGCCGTCCTTGCCGGGCAGCGGGGCGACCGCGTACTTGCCCTTGACCGCGGACGAATCCTTGTCGGCGGTGCCGTACACGTACGGCCAGTTGCGCAGGAACAGCGACTTGCCGTCCTCGAACGCCTTCTGGCTCTCGGGCTCCTTGAACGTGGTGTCCTGCGCCGGGATGTCGCCGTTCTTGAAGTTGTCGACCAGCACCTGCAGACCGGCGCGGGCCTCGGGGCTGTCGACCGTGGGGGTCTTGCCGTCTTCACCGACGAACGAGCCGCCGTAGGCGTTGATGACCTCGGCGGTGTTCACCGTCAGGCCCTCGTACGGTGCGAACTGACCGGCGTAGCAGTCGATGTTGTTGGTCTTCGCGACCTCACACGCGGCGGCCAGCTCGGTCCACGTCTTCGGTGCGGCGGGCAGCAGGTCGCTGCGGTAGTACAGCAGGCCGCCGTTGGTGTTCTTCGGCGCCGCGTACTGGGTGCCGTTGTAGGTGGCGCTGTCGACCGTGGCGGGGAGGATTCCGGTGTTGTCCACCGCGAACTCGCCGGTCAGCGGCTGCAGCCAGCCCTTCGCCGCGAACTCCGCGGTCCAGGGGACGTCGAGTGCGACGACGTCGTAGTCGGACTGCTTGGCCTGCAGGTGCTGGACCAGGTCGTCGTGCGCCTGATCGGCGTCGTTCGACTGCTCCTTGAACGTCACCTGCTCGTCCGGGTGCTCGGCGTTCCATGCGTCGATGATCTGGCGGACGACACCGGTCTCGGTGGTGTCCTTGCCCTCGACGTACGTGATGGGTCCGCGACCGTCGAGGTTCTCCGACGTGGAATCGCTGCCGCTGTCGCTCGAGCAAGCGGTGAGCGTGACCAGCGAGGCGGCGGTGGCAAACACCGCGGCGCGCCGGACCGCTCTCGAAATCTGAACCATGGAGTCTCCCCGTGGGTAAAGGTGGATGAACCCCGCCACGGTGCGACGAGATTTCGCGGCACCGCTGCGGCGTCGGAACATACTGTGGCATGGAACACCGTCGAAGTCCGGCATTACCCCCGACCTGAATCGGTCAGGAGACGCCGCGATCAGCTGAGCCGGTAGCCCTCGGACGCCGAGAACAGGTGCACCTGCGACGGGTCGACGTGCAGTTTCACCAGGTCACCCTTGCGGGGCGGGTTCCGCCAGTCGGCCCGGGCCACCAACTGCTGCGTCTCCCCGTTGACGGTGCTGCGGCCGTAGATGTAGGCGTCGGATCCGAGTTCCTCCACCACCGCCACCTCCATCGGGATGCCGGTGGTCGACAGTTCCAGGTGCTCCGGGCGGATCCCGACGACCACCTGACGCTCGTCCGTGTCGGAACGCAGCTGCCGGGGCAGCGGGATGGTCGCGTCGCCGAGCAGCACCCCGTCCGGAGTGATCGGCAGCGTGAAGAGGTTCATCGACGGCGACCCCATGAAACCGGCGACGAACACGTTCGCCGGCCGGTTGTAGAGGTCGCGCGGCGACGCGCACTGCTGCAGCACCCCGTCCTTCAGCACGGCCACCCGATCACCCATGGTCATGGCCTCGACCTGGTCGTGCGTCACGTACACCATCGTCGTCTCGAGGCGCCGCTGCAGCTGCGCGATCTGGGTGCGCGTCTGCACCCGGAGCTTGGCGTCGAGGTTGGACAGCGGCTCGTCCATCAGGAACACCTGCGGCTGCCGGACGATGGCGCGGCCCATCGCGACGCGCTGCCGCTGACCGCCGGACAGCGCCTTCGGCTTGCGGTCCAGGTACGGCTCGAGGTCGAGGAGTTTCGCCGTCTCCTCGACGCGTGTGCGGATGTCGTCCTTCGCGGCGCCGGCGAGCTTGAGCGCGAAACCCATGTTCTCGGCCACCGACATGTGCGGGTACAGCGCATAGTTCTGGAACACCATCGCGATGTCGCGTTCCTTGGGTTCCTGCGTGGTGACGTCGCGGTCACCGATGAGGATCCGCCCGCTGTGGACGTCCTCGAGCCCGGCCAGCATCCGCAGCGACGTCGACTTGCCGCAGCCGGACGGGCCGACGAGGACCAGGAACTCGCCGTCCTCGATCTTCAGGTCGAGCGTGTCGACGGCCGGCTTGTCCGAGCCGGGGAACAGGCAGGTGGCACCGTCATAGGTCACTGTGGCCATGAACGTCGAAGTCCCTTCTACCCGGCGCCGCGCTCAGGTGCGTGAGAATGTACCTGTTGACACACTTTCTCACTCACCTGTGGGTTGGTCCGGTACGAATTCCCCTCGGTCCGAATCATGTTGGTCGCATTTCATGTACAGGTTTCTCCACAGCTGGGGATGAACGCCGTCATGAAACGGGGGCGTGGCGGCTGCGCCGCCCGTGCGCGGTTGAGGAGTGTCAGGACTCGTCAACCGCGCACGGGCGATAGCCTGCCCTGGTGAGTTCCGACAAGATGCTGACCCGCATCGGCGGGCTCCTCCGACAGGCGGAATCCACCGACAACCCGCACGAGGGCGAGGCCTTCATGGCGGCGGCCCAGCGGCTCGCCACCGCCTCCTCGATCGACCTCGCGGTGGCGCGCGCCCACGCGGCGGGCCGGGAGAAGCGGGCGACGCCCACGCAACGGCTGATCACGATCGGTGAACCCGGCAAGAAGGGTCTGCGCACGTACGCGCAGCTGTTCCTGGTGATCGCCGCCGCCAACGACGTACAGTGCGACATCGCCCAGACGTCGGCCGTCATCTACGCGTACGGGTTCGCCGGCGACATCGACGTCTGCGAGGCCCTGTACGCGAGCCTGCTGATCCAGATGGTCCGGGCGTCGGACGCCTACATCAAGTCCGGCGAGTACCGCGACGAGACGACGGTCCGGACGCGGGTCGAGACGCGTGGACGCCGCCGGGTCGCGACGCGGGTGCGACGCCCCGTCGCCGGCGTCACCGCCCGGTTGAACTTTCAGCTGGCCTACGCCGCGCGGATCGGGCAGCGCCTCGCCGACGCCAAGAAGGAGGCCGAGGAGCAGGCGGTGTCGGTGCCGGAGTCGTCGGCGGAGACGGCGCTGGTCCTGCGCGACAAGCAGCTCGAACTGAAGGACTACTACTCGGAGAACTCGCAGGCCCGCGGCACGTGGCGCGGCGGCCGGGCGTCCGCCGGACATTCGTCGAGTGCACAGCGGGCGGGGGATCGCGCCGCCCGGACCGCCCGGTTGAGCAACTTCCCCGAACTGCCTGTCGCGCGCAGGCAGATCCCGTCGTGAAGCGGCCCCGCGACACTCAGCGCACCGCCGTGTACGACGCGGAGGCGTTGGTGCGCACCATGTTCGACCGCGCCGACGAACGCGGGCTGAGGGTCGTCGACGTCCTGGGGTCGCAGGTGACGCTGCCGGTGGAACGCAAGTTCGCGTCCATCGATTCGGTGCAGGACTACGTCGACCGGGTGCTCGCCCTGAACTGGGTGCGATCCACGTGGACGCGGGCGGCCACCCCGATCCACGTCCGGGCGAGGTCGGGCAACAAGGCCGCGCACTACGAAAGCGATTGCGCGACAATCGCGGTACCCGAGCACCGGAACGGCAGCGCCTGGGCGTTCCGCGAACTGGTGGTGCTGCACGAGATCGCCCACCACCTCGACCCGTCCGATCCCGATTACCCGACGGTCGCGCCGCACGGACCGGAATACGTGGACCGCTACCTCACCCTGGTCGGGGAGATCATCGGCCCCGAGGCGGCGTTCGTCCTGCGGACCATGCTCCTCGCAGGCGGGGTGCGGCTGAACTGACGCCCGGACGCCGCTTCCTCGTCCGTGCCGGAGACGATCGGCGGCAGATGCCGGAAGTACACGGCGTCGACGACGGCGACCAGCAACGCGATCGCGGCGGCGACCCACCCGACGACGTGGACGCTGGAGGTGAAGGCCTCGCGGGCGGAGTCGAGCAGCGCGGCGCCGCCTGGACCGAGTTGCGCCGCCGAATTCGCGGCGCCGGCAAGGCTTTCACGCGCCCCGTCCGCCAGCTCACCGGGAACGTCCGGGGCGATGGCCAGCTGGGTGCGGTACACGAGCGCGCCGAGACTGCCCACGACGGCGAGCCCGATGGCGTATCCGAACTCGGCACTCGTCTCGGACATCGCGGCCGCCGAACCGGCTTTCGCGCTGGGCACCGAGCCGACGACGATCCCGGTGCCGAGCGTGACGAGCGGCCCGCATCCGAGGTTCACGCCCGCCAGTCCGGCGATGATCGCGACCAGCCCGCCGTCCGCGTCGGCGTGCGTGTAGAGGAAGCATCCCGCCGCGGCGACGACCATGCCGCCGGAGATCGCGAACGCCGGCCGGACGCGTTGCGCGAGTAGCGGAGCCCCACCGAAACTCACGATCGCCGCGAGCGCCGCCGGCAGCATCGCGAAGCCCGCCTGCAGCGGTGTGAGACCGGCGACGAGTTGCAGGAACTGGGCGGTGAAGAACATCAGCGATCCGATGACGGTCACGAGCATCATGCTGATCACGACGGTCGTGAACGCACGGTTGCGGAAGAGCGTCAGATCGACGAGCGGGTCGTCGAGGCGCCTCTGCCTGCGCACGAAGACCCACCCGAACGCGACACCGACGACCACTGCGAGAGCGGAGGTCGTGGCCCAGCCGTGACTGGCGAACTCCTTAAGCCCGAACACCGCGGGCAGGATCGCGGCGAGCGACAGGGCGACGCTGGTCAGGTCGACGCGACCTGCCGCCCGGTCGCGTTCCTCGGGCAGCAGAATCGGGCCGAGGACGAGCAGCAGGACCATCGCCGGCACACCGAGGAGGAACACCGAACCCCACCAGAAGTGCTCGAGCATGAAACCGCCGACGACGGGTCCGGCGGCGGCGCCGCCCATGAATCCGATCATCCACAGTCCGATCGCCACCGACCGCTGCCGGGCGTCGCGGAACATCGTGCTGATCAGGCCGAGCGTCGACGGTGCCAGGGTCGCCCCGGCGATGCCGAGCAGGGCGCGTGCGGCGATGAGCATCTCCGGACT
>NZ_JBHVEY010000011.1:148165-333295 GCF_042802055.1 Rhodococcus sp. NPDC057529 | reverse complement strand
AGACCCGCAAGGTCGTCGGGGCGCACTCCTGCGAGCGCTCCGCCGTACCGACCCTGCGGGGTACGGGCTCCGTCCACCAGAAACACTTCGGCCACGCTTACTCCTTCACGGTGGGTGTCGTACATCTATTAATAACCGAATCTTCGGTCGGCTGACAAGGAGAATTGCGAACAAATAGTTGGACTGGAGCGAACAAATAGGGTGGCCGACTCATTTGCCGAACTGTGCTGCAGGATGAACCCATGACCGCATTGCCCGCGAGGCGCCCTTCGGGGCTGCCCGGCCGACCCGGATACGACCTCGATTCCCTTCTTTCCGTGGCGGTCGAAGTCTTTAACGAGAAGGGTTTCGACGGAACCAGCATGGAGACGCTCGCCATCAGGCTCGGCATCTCCAAATCATCTATTTATCACCATGTTTCAGGAAAGACCGAACTGCTCGAGCTCGCGTTGACGCGGGCGCTGAACGCCTTGTTCGAAGTCATCGCCGAGCCCGCGGCGGGGACCGGGCGCGCGATGGAGCGTCTCGAATACGTCGTACAGCGAAGTGTCTACGTCCTACTCGAGGAGCTGCCGTATGTCACCTTGTTGCTTCGGGTTCGAGGAAACACCGCGGTAGAGCGCCGCGCTCTGACCCGGCGCCGCGAGTTCGATTGCTTCGTCACCAATCTGGCCATTTCCGCAGCCGAAGAGGGGGATTTGGCGACCAGCGTCGATCCAGCCCTGATAGGTCGCCTGATGTTCGGCACAGTCAATTCGTTGATCGAGTGGTACCGCCCCCGCACCGGCGAGTCGGCCACCGAGTTGGCCAATACGGTCGTGGCATTCACGTTCGAAGGCTTGCGCCGCCGGCGCAGCGGAGAAATTCAAGGCTCACAATTTCAGACTCTTGACAACGGGAGCTAATTGCGACAATTCTTATTACCGACCGAACGTACGGTGAAATGGAGTTGTCGTGAGCAAGTTACTGGAAAGCTACGCCGCCGGACGCTGGTACACCGCGCCGGACGAGGGAACCCCGCTGCTGAGCGCGGTCGACGGCTCCGAGGTGGCGCGCATCTCCGCGACCGGTCTCGACCTCGGCGAGATGGTGACCTACGCCCGCGAGGTCGGCGGACCGGCCCTCGCGAAGCTGACCTTCCACGAGCGCGCCGCCGCCCTCAAGGCACTCGCCCTCACACTCATGGCAGGCAAGGACGAGTTCTACGCCCTCTCCACCTCCACCGGCGCCACCAAGCGCGACTCCGGCGTCGACATCGACGGCGGCTTCGGCACCCTCCTCAGCTACGCCAGCAAGGCCAGGCGGGAACTCCCCAACGACACCGTCTACCTCGACGGAGCGTTCGAACAGCTCGGCAAGAAGGGCACATTCCTCGGCCAGCACGTCTACACCTCGCGCCGCGGCGTCGCCGTCCAGATCAACGCGTTCAACTTCCCGGTGTGGGGTTTCCTCGAGAAGCTCGCCCCCGCGTTCATCGCCGGCGTCCCGTCGATCGTGAAGCCCGCGAGCCAGTCGGCCTACCTCACCGAACTCGTGTTCCGTCGCATCATCGAATCCGGTCTGCTGCCCGAGGGCTCCGTCCAGCTGCTGTGCGGTTCTCCCGCGGGGTTGTTGGATGAACTCGAGGGGCAGGACATGGTGTCCTTCACCGGCTCCGCCGACACCGCCTCCCTGCTGCGCTCACATCCCAGCGTGGTCGGCACCGGTCTGCACTTCACCGCCGAGGCCGACTCGCTGAACGCCTCGATCCTCGGTTCCGACGTCGAACCGGGCAGCGAAGAATTCGACCTCTACGTCAAGCAACTCGTCACCGAGATGACGGTGAAGGCCGGCCAGAAGTGCACCGCCATCCGGCGCGCCCTCGTACCGTCCGCGCTGATGGACGATGTCATCGCCGCGGTCGAGGCCCGGCTGTCCCGCGTGGTGGTCGGCGCCCCCGACGCCGAAGGCGTCACCATGGGCCCGGTGGTGAGCGTCGAGCAGCGCGACGAGGTGCTGAAGTCGCTCCGCGGCCTCACCAAGTCGGCGCAGATCGTCGTCGGCGACCCGGACAACTTCGACGTCGTCGGCGCCGACAAGGCGACCGGCGCATTCCTGCCGCCGATCCTGCTGCGCTCCGACGACAAGGACGCCACCGAACCCCACGACATCGAGGCGTTCGGTCCCGTCAGCACCGTCATCGGATACGACAGCACCGACGAGGTCATCGCACTCGCCGCCCGCGGCAAGGGCAGCCTCGTCGCCTCCCTCGTCACCCGCGACACCGCACTCGCCCGCGACATCGTCCTGGGCCTCGCCCCGTTCCACGGCCGCGTCCTCGTCCTCAACCGCGACGACGCCAAGGAATCCACCGGCCACGGCTCACCGCTGCCCGTCCTCGTGCACGGCGGACCCGGACGCGCCGGCGGCGGCGAGGAACTCGGCGGCATCCGCGGCATCCTGCACCACATGCAACGCACCGCGGTCCAGGCCACCCCCGACATCCTCACCGCGGTCGGGAACAAGTGGGTCACCGGCTCCCAGCGCAACGACGACGGCGTCCACCCGTTCCGGAAGAACCTCGCGCAGTTGCGGATCGGCGACACCATCGTCGGCGGCCCCCGCCAGGTCACGCTCGCCGACATCGACCACTTCGCCGAGTTCACCGGCGACACGTTCTACGCGCACACCGACCCCGAGGCCGCCGCCGCCAACCCGCTGTTCGGGGGCATCGTCGCCCACGGGTACCTGGTGGTCTCCCTCGCCGCCGGCCTGTTCGTCGAACCCAACCCCGGTCCCGTCCTCGCCAACTTCGGCGTCGACAACCTCCGGTTCCTCACCCCCGTCAAGGCCGACGACAGCCTCACCGTCACCCTGACCGCGAAGCTCATCACCCCGCGCAGCAGCGCCGACTACGGTGAAGTCCGCTGGGATGCAGTCGTCGTCAACCAGGACGGCGACCCCGTCGCGACGTACGACGTTCTCACCCTCGTCGCCAAGGGCGACCCCGAATAGAGCGTCGCCTCCGGCGGCGCCGATGAGAAGGAAGAGATATGAGTCTGAAAGTTGTCGTTTGTTACGGTCACCCCGACGACCCCGAGGCGTTCGACGCCTACTACCGCGAGACCCACATGCCGCTGGCCCGTAAGATCCCCGGGCTTGCCGAGTTCACGTGGGGCAAATGCAGTGCGCTCGAGGGTGATACGCCTCCGTACTACGGTGTCGCGAGTCTGTTCTTCCCGGACACCGAAACGCTGCACAACGCCTTGACATCGGAGGAGATGGGCGCGGCGGCCGCGGACGTGGCGAATTTCGCCACCGGTGGTGTGACGATGTATACCCAGGAAGAGCTTTCGGTCGTCACCGCATAAGTCTTCGGCCGGACCCCTGCCCTGTTCAGAGGGGGTCCGGCCGAGTTTCAACACGCAAGAGGGAAGAGGACGTATGCCAGTCGAGGTCGAAGCGGGTCAGTGCCGGGTGGCGCAGGAGATGTTCGAGTCCGATGTCGCGTCGAAGGCGCTCGGCATCGAGATCCTCGAGCTCAGCCCCGGCCGCGCGGTCGCGTCGATGGTCGTGGGTGAGACCATGGTCAACGGCCACGGCATCACCCACGGCGGCTTCGTGTTCACCCTCGCCGACACCGCATTCGCGATGGCATGCAACGGGTACGACTCCCCCGCGGTCGCCGCCCGCGCCGACATCCGGTTCCTCACCTCCACCCGGCTCGGCGACACCCTCGTCGCCGAGGCGGTGGAGCGGGCCCGCTACGGGCGCAACGGCCTCTACGACGTCACCGTCCGCCGCGGCGACGACGTCATCGCCGAGTTCCGCGGCGACAGTCGCGTGATCGGCCGCGCGAAGGCGACACCGGACAGGACGTGAGATCGGCGGCCCCCAATTGGTGGCCGCGTGTCAGGTTCCAGCCCCGCGGAGCAGGCCGCTGAGGTAAGCGTCGGCAGCATCCGACCAGCCAGGTGGCCAGGGATGTGCGTGCACGGCGCTGTCCAGGGCAGTGAGGACCTCGCCTATTCCCGGTCCTGCGTCCAGCAGAGGGCGGACGAGGCCATGCTCGGTGCAGGTGAGGACGGCGGGCACGAGTTCGCTGACGGCGTCGTCGGTACGGCCAGCGGCATGCAACGCACAGGTGAGAAGTAGATGTGCCCGCAGTTCGGCACGCGGTCGCGCCGAGTGCCTGGCGCGGGCGATGAGCTCAGTGGCCAACGTGATGGCCTGATCGGTGTTGCCCACATTGGCATCGACGAGCAGAAGCCGGATGGTCGAGTCGGTGTCGAGTTCGGCGGTAATCGCCGCAATGCCGTCGGAACCCGCACCGGTCAGCGGTGGGCGTTCACTTTTGCGGCGCTTCGTGATCAGACCTGCCCGGATACGCTCGTTCTCGATCCGGGCCGCTAGTCGTGGAAGCGACAGGTTGGCGGCGATCTCGGCACCTTCTCGTAGACGTTGCTCCGCCGCGGGTCGGTCACCGCGCACGGCCTTGATCCGGGCTCCGGTGCCGTAGGTGGCGAGCATGAAGTCCACGACCCCGCCTTCGGACCCGAGTTTGTAACTCTCGTCGAGAAGCTGTTCGGCGTCCTCGATGTGCCCCTGCTCGTACATCAGGTCAGCGAGGATCGCTCCGGCCAGCCGCACGGCATGCGAGGAGTGTCCGCCGATCTGCCGGGCAAGTTGTTGCGCGGCGCGAAACGCGTCATGAGCGGCGGCGGTGTCGAGTTGCTCCATGGCAGCGATACCGCTGAAACATGCCCCGTACATCACGCTGAACGGGCCAGTGGTGCGTTCGTGGTAAGGGGTGGCCCACTCCTGCCAGCGGCGGGCACCGGTGAAATCGAAGGTATAGATCGCTTGAAATGCGGCAACGTTGGCCGCCGCAGAGACGACGAACGGGCGCAGTGTGTCGGGGCGGGCGAGGCATTCGGCGATCCGTTCGTCCAAGCCGACGACGTGGTCGGAGAACAACTCACTGACTCCCCGGACGAGG
Organism: Rhodococcus sp. NPDC057529; assembly: GCF_042802055.1. Lineage (NCBI taxonomy): Bacteria > Bacillati > Actinomycetota > Actinomycetes > Mycobacteriales > Nocardiaceae > Rhodococcus > Rhodococcus sp. NPDC057529. Next base: position 328,317 of record NZ_JBHVEY010000011.1, on the reverse strand, counting down.
GAGACCTCGGCGAGCAGGTCGTCGGCATCCTCGTTGGTGGTGCGCATATGTTCGAGTGTGGATTCGGCGCTGCGGAGGGCATCGTGGATCGGTTGGGGCCGGTGGTGCAGTAGGACATGGGCCCAGGCCACCGCGATCTGCAGTCGTGGGCGGACACGCACGTGCTCGAGGGCGAGTTTGGCGGTCAGTCCCAGCAGTGTGGCCATGTGGGAGTGCTCGATCAGCAGCATCCCCTCTGCCTCGACGAGATCTGCCGCAGTGTCGGGGTCGCCGGCGGCAAGGGCGTGGTCGACCGCCTCACTGAGCATGGAGTGATCGGCGAACCACTGCGCGGCCGCAGAATGCAGGTCCGCGACAAGGTCTGGGTGGTCGCGTTCGAGGCGGCGACGGAGGAAGTCGGCGAAAAGGTGGTGATACCGAAACCATTCGCCGTCGTCGTCGAGCCTGCGGAGGAACAGGTCGCGTCCCTCGATGTGTTCGAGCATTGCCTGCCCGCGGGGGATGCCGGCCAGCCGCCCAGCGAGGGGGCCGCAAAGTCGTTCGGTGATCGAGGTGCGCAGCAGGAAGTCCAGGATGTCGGGTTCGAGGGTGTTGAGGACATTCTCGGCGAGGTAGTCGCCGATCGCGTGGTGCCGGCCGGACAGGTGCGCGATCAAACTGGTGGGGTCCTCGCGGCCGCGCAGTGACAGTGACGCCAGTTGCAGGGCCGCCACCCATCCGTCGGTGAAGGTGCGCAAGCGGGCGACGTCATCCGTGGCCAGGGTGAGACCTGCCAGGTCGACGAGGAAGGACCGAGCTTCCTCGTCGTCGAAGCGCAGAGCGGCGGCGTCGATTTCGACCAGTTCGTCCCGGACCAGCAGCCGGCTCAGGGGTAGCCCGGTTCGGCTGCGGCTGGTCACCACGACCTGCAGGTGGTGGCAGCTGTTGGTAAGCAGGAAGTCGATGGTCTCGAGCGTGGTCGGATCGGTGATGCGGTGCCAGTCGTCGATGATCACCACGAGCAGTTCGCCCGTCTCGTGGATGTCGTTGATCAGTGAGGTGAGCACATACCGTTCGGCGTCGTCACCGTGTTCTTCGAGAACTTGTCCGAGTTCGTGAGCGAGGGCGGGACGCACCATGCGGATGGCCTCGATCAGGTGAGCGAGGAACCAGACCGTGTTGTTGTCGTCGGTGTCGATGCTCAGCCAGGCCACCGGAGTGCCCGCGGCGATCAGATGCTCGCGCCACTGGGCTGCGAGGGTGCTCTTCCCGAAGCCGGCGGGTGCGTGGATGAGGACCAGCCGTCGGCGCTGCCCGGCTTGGAGCAGGTCGAGCAGCCGGGCCCGGGGGACGAGGGCACGGGTCGGGGTGGGCGGCCGGAACTTCGTCGAGGCGCTCGGTGGCACAGTGGAAGAGGGCGTGCGTGGTGGTGACGTGGTGGCCGCCGCGGTGGCCTCGACCGGTTCGCGCGAACCGGTGAGGTCATCGGGTAGCGCCATGTCGTCGGCCGGTAGGCCCAGCTGCCGCTGCGCGTCGCGCAGCTTTTCGGCGAATTCGGCGACGGTACCGGGACGCTCGGCGGGTTCGCGGGACATCGCCTGCTCGAGGATGGTGCAGACCGTGTCCGGGACGCCGGTGGGACGCAGGTCGGGAACCGGTTCACCGGTGATACGTAGGAACTGGGCGACGATCCGTTCGCCGGGTCTGCGTTCGAACGGGGAGTGGCCGGTGAGCAGACAATAGAGGGTGACCGCGAGCCTGTAGACGTCCGACGTGATGGTGGGGGTTTCTCCCTCGAGGACCTCGGGGGCCGTGAACGACGGGGAACCTGCGACGGTGCCGGTGGTGGTTTCGAATCCGCCGCTGACCCGGGCGATACCGAAGTCGGTCAGTTGCGGCTCCCCGTAGGCGGTGATCAGGATGTTGGCGGGCTTGACGTCGCGGTGCACGATGCCCGCGCGGTGCGCGAGGTGAATGGCCCCGGCGAGTTTGACACCGATGGTCAGGACTTCGTGTACGGACAGAGGTCCGTGCTGACGGATGCGGGCGTCGAGCGAGGCGCCGGGGTGATACGGCATGACGATGTAGGGACGTCCGCGCGAGGTCACCCCGGTTTGCAGGACGTCGACGATGTTCGGATGTCCGGACAAGGTGCCCATCGCCTGTTGCTCGCGCAGGAATCGGGCGTGATGGTCCTGGTCCGTGTCCTCGGTGAAGAGCACCTTGATCGCCACACTGCGGTGCAGCTCCGTTTGCCGGCACCGGTAAACGACCCCGAACCCGCCGCGGCCGATCTCGCGGGCGTCCTCGAATCCGGCCTCGGCGAACTCGTCCTCGAGTGTCGGGCCCGCATCAGCCTGGGTCGGCTCGGGATCACCCGGATGCAAAGACATTTCATCCGTCCTACGTCGCACCCGGCACGGGCAGAATGCTCGCCGCGCGGTATCCGGGCACCGTCGGACGGTGGCCGCGTCGTTGTCGTGGGTGTGAGCGCATCTCTCCTCGACCATCGCCGTGCACAGACAGGTGGGCGATCGTTCCACCACGACAACCCCGGTGGCCCGGAGATGTTCCGGCCTCTAACGGTCACCGTCCTGGATCGACCCACTTCAGTATGCGCGTGGCGATCAGCTCGCAGGCGAACTCGCGTAGTTCCGCTCCCAGGCCTGCGGGACGATGTCGTGGCCGGTGACGAGTGCCTGTGCCCGATACTGCCGGGGTGAGATGCCGTAGGTGGTTTTGAACAGCTTGGAAAAGTACGAGGAGTCGAGGAGGCCCCATTGGGCGGCGATCGTCGCGATCGGTGTCGCACTGTTTCGAGGATCGACCAGATCGCGGCGGCAGTGTTCGAGACGTCGGAGGCGGATCCACTCGGTGACGGTGGTTTCTTCGCCCTCGAACATCTTCTGTAGATAGCGAGACGAAATGTTATGGGCGCGGGCGATCAGCGCCGAACTGAGCTCGGGATCGTAGAGCCGGGCGTCGATGAACGATTTGATCTGCAGCACCAGGGCGGCCCGGTGCGTTTCCGGGGGCACATTCGATTCGCAGCCGAGCTGTTCGGAAAGAGCTGCGGCCAGCAGATTGAGAACCCCATTCGACAGTTGTTGGTTGGCGGCGAGCTCTTCGACACCGCGGAGTTGCTCGGCAATACCGACCAGAAATTTGGACACGAGTTCGCCGACGCCCCGGCGACCGGAGACACGATGAGCGGTCATGTCTTTTAACGCGTCGGGCCGCAGATGAATCAGCTCGGAGGGAAACATCACCACCAACTGCGCGAAGTCCCGTTCGAACGCAACTTGGTAGGGGCGTCGGGTGTCGTAGATGCTGAAATCCCCCGGGGTCAGCGCCGCCTCACGGTCGTCCTGCGTCAGGACGCAGTATCCGCGCAGCTGCATCCCCAGTTTCAAATACCCGGGATCGGACCGGCGGATAGCCTCGGGGGTGCGGCGGACCTCGACCGCTCCCCCGGTCACCTCGGAGACCTGCAGTGCCCCGATCGCTTCGGTCAACAGGTGTCCATCGAAGACGCCGGGGGCGTGAGACTCGGCATCGAGCGGCACGAATGCGTTGGATACCGTTTCCCGCCATGCGCCGAACTTCTCTTGTGCGGGAAAGTCATTGAACGAATACAGGGAACTCACGGATCTGTCCTCACTCCCAGCTGGCCGCGGTGCCGTGTCGGCACCGTTCGGTGGCTGTCGTTGCTCGTCGCTCACGCGGCAAGCAAGTTTTCAGAAGCAGACACCCCTTTGGGAACAAAGGTTTTTGGCCTCTGCTCAGGGTGTTTCTGTCCTCTGTCGGCAACAGTAGCCCTGTCAGGGGTGGGGCATTGTCCGGAGAACGCAGAGACTATCCACTCTGCGCAAAGACTTTGTCACTCTGCCTATCCGGCCGTGCGTCATGCCTTGGTCAAGGTCACCGACGGAGGTTGGCCGTATCGCTTGCGATACTCGACGGAGAAACGACCGAGGTGCCGAAAGCCCCAGCGGTAGGCGATATCCGACACCGCACTATGGACCGGGTCGGCCGCGACCAGGTCTTCGTGCGCGCGTTCGAGGCGGATCCCACGCAGATACGCCATCGGTGCAGCGCCGACGTACCGGGCGAATCCGTCCTGCAGGGTGCGCACACTGCCGCCGACCAGCTCGGCGAGGGTGCGCACGGTCCAAGGTTCTTCGGGATGAGCGTGCATGGCATCGATCGCCGCCTTGACCGTCCGCGGGCGCGCGGCCGGCGCCCGCAAATCGAGCAACTCCCGCTGGTCATGGTCTGCCGACACCAGCAAACCCCTGGTCAGAGCCTCGACAAGGGGCCTGGAAACGAGCGGAGAGTAGAGCATGCTGTGGTCGGTATCCAGGTCTGACACGAGGGTCTTCACCAGTGCCAGCCAGCTGTTGACCTGCGGATTTGTCAGGTCGAGCACCGGGTCGAACGTTACCGGTGCACGCGTGGGCCGTCCGAGCATTTCCTGGAGTTCAGCCTCGAGATAGTCGCGGTCGAACTTGATCCCGTATTGGGCGCCGTCCGCGCTCCACCTGGTGATCTTCGTGGCCCGGTGCGGGAGGTAGATGCACGCCTGACCTGGGGTGAAAATGTGACTTTGGCCTGCGGATTCCGTGTCATGTCGACCGGCGACGGGGATGGCGACGTTGTAGGCGTTGCCGAGTTCGCCGAAGTCGAGACCGACCTCGACACCGTAGGAGAGTCGCCCCACCGTCAGCGGGCCGAGATGAACCATATGCAGGGACATTTCCATGTCGTCGCCCCCGCTGAGTTGATGCAGTTGGTGCGAGAAGTAGGTAGTCCCGAGCGCCGCTTGAGCCTCGTCGCGGTCGTGGGCGTCGAACGCCCGGACCTCACGTTCCTCTGCTTCACCGGCTGCGTCATCCGCCGCCCGTGGTGACTCCTGCATCGTCTTCTCGCCTCCAAAAACCCAGGTTACGCGACCGACGACGTCGCGACCGAACGCCGAATCCGAAGTGTTCACACCAGATCTTGGCAGGTTGGCGCCTGTGCCGACGCGAGATCCGCGGGCACGACGTGCCCGGATCGGACATATCGTCCTTTCGTCGATGTCCCCGACGCACCAGCGCTTGCTCCGCGGGGGGCGGTCAAGCTGCCGCTTTTGATGAGGGCTGCGCACGTAGGCAAGTCGGTGTGCGGATTTCTCCAACTATCCGTGCGCTCTATTGCATGACGGGGTGGCGCGGGCGTGTACATACTCGTGATGCGGGTCACAACTGACCACAGTAATCGGGTGCAGACACCCTCGAGCGCATGAAACAAGCGCAATCGACTCACCCAGAAATCCCGTGTCACACACACCGACGCGTCCGACGCGTCAGCAGGAGGAGACCTTCCATGAGCAAGCGAATCGCCATCGTCGGAGCAGGCACCGCCGGCCTGCACCTCGGTCTGTACCTGAACGAGAAGGGCATCGATGCAACGATTTTCACGGATCGTCGCCCCGAGGAGTACGCGAACATCCGGCTGCTCAACACGGTGGCGCACCATTCGGTGACCATCGACCGTGAGGACGCGCTCGGGATCGACCACTGGCCGAACGACGGCTACTTCGGTCACTACTACTACGTCGGGATCCCCGGCATGCCCATTCGTTCCTACGGGGACCTGGCCAAGCCCAGCCGCGCGGTGGACTACCGAATCCTGCAGCCGCAGCTGATGCGCGACTTCGAAGAACGAGGCGGCAAGATCGAATACCGGCCGATCGGTGTCGAAGACCTCACCGGCCTGTCGGACGAGTACGACTTGGTCGTCATCGGTACCGGCAAGGGCGGGCTCGGCACCCTGTTCGCCCGCGACGAGCAGAGCTCGCCGTTCAGCGAGCCGCAGCGTCAGCTGTGTGTGGGTCTCTTCAAGGGCATCGCGCCTGCCGAGACCCGGGCCGTGACCTTCTGCATCTCCCCCGGAGCCGGCGAGATGATCGAGATCCCCACCGTCACCTTCAGTGGCGACGCCACCGCCCTGGTGTTCGAGAACCACATCGGCAGCGACCTCGAGGTCCTCGCCCACACCCGCTACGAGGACGACCCGCGGGCATTCCTCGACCTGGTGATCGAGAAGCTCGAGCAGCACTACCCGATCACCGCCGAGCGCCTCGACAAGGAGGAGTTCGACGTGGCGAACAGCCACCTCGACATCCTCCAGGGCGGTGTCACTCCCACGGTCCGCCACGGTCACGTCAAGCTGGACAACGGCAAGCTCGCCGTTCTGCTCGGCGACGCGCACGCGACCGTCGACCCGGTCCTCGGCCAGGGCGGCAACATGGCTTCGTACGCCGCACACGTGCTCGGCGAGGAGATCGCCGGCAACGAGGTGTACGACGAGCTGTTCTGCGAGCGCGTCGACGCCCGCCGCGCCGGCCGAGTCCTCGGCGCCACTCGCTGGACCAACTTCATGCTCAGCAACCTCAAGGAATTGCCGAACCACTTCGTCGAGTTCCTCGGCCGCGTGATGATGGACCGCCAGCTCGCGGACCGGTTCACAGACAACTTCAACTACCCCGAAAAGCAGTGGGACATCTTCTCGAGCCCGGAGAACATGGTCGCCTGGATCGAGGCGAACGAGACCGGTGCAGAGGAGTCCGAGCGCCCTTTCGCACAGACGGGAGCACAGTCATGACCAGCGCGGCCGACGCTCCCCCCGCGCCCGAGGTTGTCCCCGCACCCGTAGAAGTCGCTGCTGACGCGAAGCAGTTCCGCAGCTCCGTTGCCCTGTTCGCTACCGGTATCGCGGTAGTGACCATGCAGGATGGCGACGGCAACGTCCACGGTGCCACCATCAACAGCTTCACCTCGATCAGCCTCGATCCGCCGACGGTGATGATTTCACTCAAGCCCGGATACGCGCACGAGCTGATCAGCAAGAGCGGCTGGTACGGGGTGAGCGTGCTCAGCAAGAGCCAGCAGAAGCACTCTCGCTACTTCGCCGGCAGCCGTGACAACGACTGGCATCCCCAGTTCGTCACCGGCGAGAACGTTCCTACCCTGTTCGGCAGCCTCGCGCGCTTCGAATGCAAGGTCATCGACACGATCACCGTCAACGACCACACCCTGTTCCTTGCGCGGGTGGCCCGGTGCGAATCCGAAGACGGATCACCGCTGATGTTCTTCGCCAGTACCTACCACCAGCCGGCGCTGGGCGAGAGCTGACGTCAGTAGTCCCGGGCGGCCGCTGACGCGATTTACCCACAAACACCTGAGATACACGGAGAAACCATGAAAACGCTCGAACGGAAGATTTACGGACACGGAGTGCTGATGATCCTCAGCACGCTGATCTTCGGGTTGTTCCTGTGGATGAACCTCGTCGGCGGCTTCGAGATCGTTCCGGGGTACATCATCAACTTCAACATCCCCGGAACCGCCGAAGGCTGGGCGAAGGCCCACGTCGGGCCGGCACTCAACGGCATGATGGTGATCGCCATCGGCCTGGTCCTGCCGAAGCTGGCGTTCCCACTCAAGACCGCCAAGAAGCTCGGGTACATCATCGTGCTGGATGGCTGGGGCAACGTGTGCTTCTACTTCTTCAGCAACTTCGCCCCCAGCCGCGGCCTGAGCTTCGGCTCGAACCGCCTCGGTGAGACCAACATCTTCGGCGTCCTCGCTCTGGCACCGGCCTACGTCTTCGGTGTCCTGGCGATCGGTGCACTGGCGATCATCGGGTTCAAGGCCCTGCGGCAGACCGACGCCGAGGATCGTGCCATCGAATCGGCAAATGCCTGAGATCACCTTCACCGAGCGGATCCGAAAGCTCGGGTCCCGCTTCACCGCCCCTCGACCTACCCAGAAAGAACTCGCGATGACCACTGCAGACACCCTGCCCGGCGTCGGCACACCGCTGCCGGCCGGGACTCCGACCCAGCTGTTCCTCAACGGTAACTGGCAGCCGGCCTCCGACGGCGGCGTCTTCACCAACATCAACCCCGCTACAGAACAGGTCCTCGCCGAGGTGTCGGCCGGCACCCCGGACGACATCGACGCTGCTGTCCGCGCGGCCCGGGCCCAGCTCGGCGGCCCGTGGGGCGCGACCCCCGGCGTCGTGCGCGGACAGATCCTGAACAAGATCGCGGATCTGATCGAGCGCGACATCGAGATCCTCGCCACGCTCGAGGCACTCGACGTCGGCAAGCCCGTCGGCCAGCCGAAGATGCTCGACGTCCCCAACGCAGCCGCCACGTTCCGGCACTTCGCCGGCTGGGCCGACAAGGTCACCGGCAGCGTCATCCCGACCGCCGGGTACTTCGGCAAGCCCACCCATTCGTTCACCGTCCGGGAACCGGTCGGCGTGATCGGGGCCATCGTCCCGTGGAACACCCCGCTGATGATCGCCGCATGGAAGCTGGCTCCGGCACTTGCCTGCGGTAACACCGTCGTGGTGAAGCCGCCGGAGGAAGCACCGCTGTCGATCCTGCACCTGGGCAAGCTGCTCGAGGAAGCAGGACTGCCCGCGGGTGTGGTCAGCATCGTGCCCGGCAACGGTGCCGTCACCGGCAACGCGCTCGTCGAGCACCCCGACGTCGACAAGATCAGCTTCACCGGCTCGCCTGCGGTCGGCCGGCTGATCCAGCAGCGCGCGTCGGCCACGTTCAAGCGCGTCACCCTCGAGCTCGGCGGCAAGTCGCCGCAGATCATCCTCGATGATGCCAATGTCGAGGCTGCAGTGCAGGGCACCGCGATGGGCCTGTTCTTCAACCAGGGCGAGGTCTGTGCGGCCGGCACCCGGGTCTTCGTACACCGTTCGCTCTACAACGACGTTGTCGAAGCTCTCAGTGGAGCGGCTGACGCGCAGGTTCTCGGCGATCCGTTCGATCCGTCCACCACTCTCGGTGCGCTGGTCAGCGCCAAGCAGCGGGACACCGTCCTGTCCTACATCGAGCAGGGCAAGAAGGAAGGTGCTCGGGTCGCGGCCGGAGGTTCCCGGCCCGATCACTCCGGGTACTTCGTGCGGCCGACGATCTTCGCCGATGCCACCAACGACATGACCATCGCCCGGGAAGAGATCTTCGGCCCGGTCGGCACGGTCATTCCGTTCGACGATCCGGAGGAGGCGATCCGTCTGGCCAACGACACCCAGTACGGTCTCGCCGCCAGCATCTGGACGCAGGACGTGTCCCGGGCACACACGCTCGCCCGTCAGGTGCGTGCCGGTGCCGTCTGGGTCAACGGCTGGGCCGCCATCGACCCGGCGCTGCCCTGGGGCGGGATGAAGACTTCCGGCATCGGCCGCGAGCTCGGCTACGCCGGCATCCTCGCCAACACCGAGGAAAAGGTCGTCACGATCGTCCTCTAGATCCGATCGGCTGGTTGGCTCGAGCCCCGATCCGGGCCAACCACCCGAACCCCGAAATCCCCTCTGCCCCTCCGGAGTAGCAATGAACACCTACCACCCCAGAACCGACCAGCCGTGTCTACAACTGAAAGGCGTGGTCAAACGGTTCGGCGACACCACCGCGGTGGGCGGGGTGGACTTGCAACTGGCCACCGGGCGGGTGCTGGCCCTGCTCGGACCCAACGGGGCGGGCAAGACCACCACCATCGAGATGTGCGAAGGGTTCAGTGCGCCGGACGAGGGGGAGATCTCCGTACTCGGATCGAACCCGTGCACCGACGCCGATGCCCTCCGCCCCCGCATCGGGGTCATGCTGCAAGGTGGCGGTGGCTACCCCGGGGCCCGCACCGGGGAGATTCTGCGGACCGTCGCCAAGTGCGCGGCGACTCCCCTCGATCCTGACTGGTTGTTGCGCACGCTGGGTCTGACCGACGTCGTCCGCACCCCGTACAAACGTCTGTCCGGCGGCCAGCAGCAGCGCCTGTCCCTGGCGTGTGCGCTCGTCGGCCGCCCCGAACTGGTCTTCCTCGACGAGCCGACCGCGGGACTCGATCCGCAAGCGCGCCACGTGGTGTGGGAGCTGATCGGCAGCTTGCGCCGCGACGGTGTCACCGTCGTGCTCACCACCCACCTGATGGACGAAGCGGAGGCCCTCGCCGACGAGGTCGTCATCCTCGACCACGGACGAATCGTCGCCGCCGGATCTCCGGGCGAATTGGTTCGTCGCGGAGTCGAACAGCAGGTGCGCTTCACCGCACTACCGGGCCTGGAGCTTTCCACGCTGCGGGCGACTCTCGCGGGCACCCACCGGGTCGACGAAACCAGCCCCGGCTCCTACCTGGTCGAAGGCCATGTGAGCCCGCAGTTGTTGACGACCATCTCCACCTGGTGCACTGGGATGAACGTGCTCATGACCGAATTGCAGGTCGAGCAGCGCAGTCTCGAGGACTACTTCCTCGACCTGACCGGGCGGGAGTTGAGCTACCGATGAGCACCCACACCCCCGGCATGATGTTCACCGCCGGGACCTTCGCCCCTGCACCGCGAAGAAACACCGCCCCGGCCATGCTCGCCGCACTGACCCGACTCGAAACAACACTGCTGCTCCGCAACGGCGAGCAACAGCTGTTGACGATGATGCTGCCGGTCACCTTTCTGATCGGGCTGACGGTCCTGCCGATCGGAACTCTGCAGGGCCCACGTGTCGACACTGTTTTCCCTGTCGTTCTCGCGGTGGCGATCATGTCCACCGGGTTCACCGGCCAAGCCATCGCCATCGGCTTCGACCGCCGCTACGGTGCGCTGAAGCGGCTCGGCGCCAACGCCATCCCCACATGGGCAATGATTGCCGGCAAGAGCGCCGCGGTCGTGATCGTAGTCGGCCTGCAAACGTTGCTACTCGGCAGCATCGCGGCAGTCCTCGGCTGGCGGCCGAACCCACTTGAGCTACTCCTCACTGCTGCGGTGATCATCGTCGGCACCGCTGCTTTCGCAGCGCTCGGGCTGCTGCTCGGAGGCAGCCTACGTGCCGAAATCGTTCTGGCGCTGGCGAACATCCTTTGGTTCGTCCAGCTGGGATTGTGCTCGATGTCGACGCTACCCGGCACCTCGTCCACGGTGCAGAACCTGGTCGAGCTCACTCCCGCGGGCGCCCTCGCCGACGCGCTCCACCAGGCGAACGACGGCAGCCTCGCGCTGTCGGGCCTCATAGTTCTGGCGGTGTGGGCCTCTGCTGCAACAGCATTGGCGCGACGGACGTTTTCCTTTTCCTGACCTTCTCGTGTTCGACCGAGCCGTACCGCGACCCGTTCATCTGGGAGAGATGCGACCTGAGGTCCACGGGAGTGTTCGGAATCGTCGCACAATCCGAGCGCAGAATGACAAGACGTGACTGCGTCGAATAGCACAGGATGTGAGTGCAGTCACAAAGCGGAACGTGTGTGTCCTACACCTCGGCACGGCACCGGTACCGCTCGATCTTCGGACACCTCGGACAAATTTTCCGTGGATGCACCGCAAGGCATTCGGAGATCACCGAATCCCGTCGGACTCCACCACTAGCTACACCGCGACCGGCTCGATGCGCGAGCCGGCGAACAGATAAGGAGATGAGATACATGACCGACAAGCTGAAGTTCTTCTCGCAGGAGTGGTGTGACGCCGCACGCGAGGCTGTCAACGCGAACCCGGATGTCCTCGCCGGATTCAAGGACGCGTCGTCGTTCACCAACAAGATGGAATTCGGCGTGATCGGCCGCGACGACGTCGCGAGCCACCTCGAATTCAAGGAGGGCAAGGTCGTCTCCTGGTCGCCGCGCGTCTTCGACCAGAGCGAGCTGTGGCTGGTCATCAACGGCAGCTTCGAAACCTGGCAGACCGCGGCCGCCGGCGAGGAAGAGGGCGGAAAGCTCCTCATGAAAGGTTTGATCAAGTTCGCCAAGGGGCCGATGTCCGCGGCGATCGAGAATGCCGGCGCCCTCAACGCGTTCCTGCGTACCTGGGGACAGATCCCCACCGACTGGGACGTGTAATCGACCGCCGTCAATTCGCTCACACCAGTTAGCCCCTCGCGCGGGACTCATGTCCCTGCTGGAACGAGTCCCGCGCGGGTCCGAACCGTCACCGAACACCATGCTTGGAAAGGCCTTGACCCATGACAACCGTCGAGAAGGGCTACGCCGTCACGATGTACGACGGCCAAGACGCCAACGGCGTCGCCGGTATCGTCGGGATGCTGCTCGGGCAGAATCTCGAGAACTTCCCGTCCCGCGTGAAGTTCGCGCGCCGCATCTCCCGGCCGGTGGCGATCTACAGCACCGACACCGAGACGGCCTGCACCATCATCTTCGGCAGTGACGAGGCCGTCGTCTACAACGACATCGTCGGCAAGCCCGCCGTCACGGTCATGGCGTCCGTCGATCAGATCCTCGATGTCTCCCAGCTGCCGATGAAGGCCGGTGGCCTGGTGCCGGTCGGATTCTTCACCGGCCGGGGCATGTCCGTTCTCGGGGAAATACTGAAACACAAGCTCGTCGTCAAGGGGCTGCTGACCCATACCGTGACAGCGCTGCGCACGATCGCGTTGGTCTCGGTCGTCGACGCATGACCGCGCTTTCGGGCCGAGGGCGCCCGTCAAGCCACGCCCTCGACGACCGCACCGACGTCTTCGAACTGCCGTACGTCGGTGACCCCGAGGCTTTCGAACCGGAACCGCCGCGGGCGTCGGCGAAGATGCACGTCGCCCGCGGGCTGCTCGTGCTCGCGTTGATCCCGATCGGCGCGTTCTACCTGTATCCACGGATCTACGACCTGACCGCGACGCCGTACCGGCTCGATCAGGCGGTGGTCTCGGCGGGCAATTACAACCCGGCCCTGGACCAGATCGTCGAGCACGAGAAGGTCACTCTCGCCGCGTTCGATTCGCTCGAAAAGATGAAGGCCTCGCTGGCGAGTGTGCTGAGCACCGACGCGGCGGTGACCGCGGAACTGAATACCTTGACCGGGCAGATCAGCGGCGATGTCCAGGCGACTCTGAATCAGGCCGGGGCGAACGTGACCGACCTGGTCGCTTCCCTCGACACCTTGACCGCGCACATCAATTCGCTGCAACCCGCGGCCGATGGTGCCACGGCGGCCGTTACCGGTAACCGGGCCACCTTGGATGCGATCCTCGCCGACGCCCGCTCGACCGCCGAGAAGGTCCACAGCGCCCGTCTGTCCGCGGAAGAATCCGCCAACGATTTGTCCGGAAAGTAGGAGATGTACCCGTGATTTTCTTCGGACGCCGTGGCGGTCCGGCTCGATTGGTGCTGTCGGTCGTCGCGGTAGGCGTGCTCGGCCTGCTCTCGTTCGTGGTGTTCAACCTCAACACCCGACTCGACAACCAGCAACGGGCCAACGAAACGAGTATCACCGCCTCCTCGGCGATTGTCGATGTGAACGACCGGCTGACCAATCAGCTGCAGCAGCTGACCGAGCTCACCCACACCGCGCAGACCGCGCTCGACTCCACGGCGGCGCTCGGCCCGTTGCTGGTCAAGCTGGACGAGGCGATCTCCCCGGCCGCGCAGATGCTGGCCAGTAACACCGAGGGGGCCCAGCTGACCAATGAGCAGTTGACGAACATTCAGGGCATCCTCGGCGAGGTTCAGAACACCGTGTTGCCACTGGTGGAATCCGCCCGCGCCTTCGGTGATCAGGGACAGCAACTGTTGGCGGTCGTGCAGGGCCTGGTCAGTGACCTGCAGGGGTCGGTCGCTGCGGCGCAGACGATCAACCAGATGCTGCCGCTGCCGGGCTGATCGACCTTCCCCTCCCCTGTGAACCGACAACCGATCGACGACTGGACGAGACATGAAGATGGGCACCGACCTGCCGGACGAGGCATATCCACGCCGCGGCCTGGCCCGATTCCAGCGTTTCGATGTTCCCGCATCAGCGCTGCCGTACCGCAAGGGCGTGATACCGCAACGACCGGACGTGCCGATGACCGTGGCCGCGGACAACGGCTTCACCGTGGCCACCGAATGGATGGGCCGATTGGCCGCGGTCCTGGCACTGATCCTGTTCGCCTTGGTCCTCATGGCCATACACAAAGGCAAGCTCGTACAGGACAGTGCCCGCACCATCGTGGACAATTTCCGGACCACCAACGAGTACTTCGCCCAGCGTGCCGACCTGACCGCGCCGGCGACCGCCCGCCGACAACTCGACGAACTCGCCGGGGTATTGGCGGATCTCAACACGGCCACCGCGACCGATGTCGACCACCTTGCGGCGCTGCTGCCGGATGCACGGGCGTTGCTCGCCGCCGGGCAGGGTGACACCGCGATCGCCGGGCAACTCGAAGGTGTGGCCACCACCCTGCAGGGGTCGGCTGCGTCCTTGCACCAGATCTCCGCGGACGCCAACACCACGGTCTCCGCTGTCAACAACGAACTCGCCACGGCCATCGACCTGGTCAACCAACTCAACGGTGAACTCACCCGCACGACCAACAAGCTGGCGCTCATTCCCGCCCAAGACGCCATCATTCCTGCACCGGGAGGCAACTGAATGATCACCAAGAAGGCATGGCTCGGGGTTGTCCTCGGTCTCGGCGTGGCACCGGCGGTGTTGCTGTGCGCCGTCAACGGGTTCCTTCCCGGTCTCGACGACGTCGTCGACCCTCTTGGTCGGCCATCTCAGCTCAGTCTCGAGGTCATCGACTCCGCCGGCCAGTTCGACACCCTCACCGGCATCCTCGTTCCCAAGCACGCCCAGCTCTCCGGAGACATCCAGACCCTGGGCCCGTTGGCCGACGACCTCGAGGGTCTCACCGACAAGGCCGGTGAACTGACCGGGCAGGCGAAAACTCTCAATTCCTCCACCGGCGATGTCAGTACGATCGCCGGTCCGCTTCCGGATCTGGTCGCGAATGTGACCGGTCGCGCCAATCAGGCCGGTCCCACCGTCGCGGGCCTGTCCACGGCGGTCGGGTCGGTGACGACTCAACTCGAGGCTGTCAACGATGGCTTGATCACGGTCGGAGGCACTCTGAGCACGCTCGGGCCGAAGGCCACCGCCATCGCCGCGACCCTGGCGAACGTGGAGGAGGAAGCACGCCACGTTCAGGAGTTGGGTCCGGTGCTCGCCGTAGTCGGACCTCCGGTCAACTCCCTCAACCTTCCAGCACTCGGTGTCGCACCCACTCCCACCCCGTAACGCTCGACGCGGCCACTCGGCCGCACCCGAGTGAAAGGCAGAACACAGACGATGTTTCGGCTCTCCTGGGCAATCGCCGCAGCCTTCACCATCGCGCTCCTGTGTGGCATCTTGATCGTCACACGCGACCTCGCCATCACCAACGACATCTTCAAAGACGGTGTGGCACAGGCGCAGACGGTGGACAAGACCACCAATGACGCATTGGCAGGTGCGCAAGAACTACCTCCCGCCAACGCCGCCATCAACCAGGGTCTGCCCGAGGTGGTGGGAGTCCTCGATTCCCTCACCCGTGCCGACCACACCCTCGGCGACCTCGGCACGCAACTGCAGGCACTCGGTGACGCCCTGACGGCCGCCGACGCCCCGCTGGGCGGCATCATCGACGCCGGCGCCGCGGCGACGGATCAGGCCAATGCCGCCGCCGTGCCGGCAGAACAGATCGTGCAGACCCTCGCCGACGCCGACGGCAAGGTACAGACATTGGGTCCGCTGCTGGACCAGTCCCTCGCCCTCGGCCAGGAAATCGACTCGAAACTGCGGATCGCGCTGATTTTGCCCGTCATCGGGGAGTAACTCGATCAGCTGGCATCCGGCCCCCGTGCTCACCGGTTGCCCACGCAGCACGGTGAGCACGGCGGGCGTCGCTCGTGCTCGTCGGAGGAGCACGAACGAGACCGCACCTCGTGCGGAAAACCTCACGCATCAACCATCCGGAGTACGACGGAGAACGACATGGATCCCTACGACCAGGCCCTGCTCGAGCACACCCTGAGGTGGTGCAACTACGGGGGCGGCGACGAACATATTTTCCCCGAGTTCGGACTCACTCCCGAGATGTTCTACCGTCGTGTCCTCACCGTGGTCGACAGCCGCAGCGAACTCGAGTTCCCCGCCAAGCAGTACCTCCGTGCGTACTGCTCCGAGAAAGTGACCAGTTCCGCTCGCCGCCGCAGGACCCACCCGTTCGGGCTCTGACCATCGGACAGCCCGCCGTCTACCTCTGGCGGAAACACCGGGGGCGGGTCGGACTCGGCACAGGAGAAATCATCATGGTGTTCGCAGCGAGAATGGTTGATGCCGAGCCCGGTACCCACCGCGGTGGATTCGAGCGGCGCCTTCGGGAATGTCGGGAGTTCTTCGCGATGCCCGAACTGTCGCATCTTCCGGCCACGCGATTGCGGCAGGCGCTCTACGAGTTGTATGCGACCGGAACGTACACCCACACCGCCGAGGAGTTGCTGATCGGCGCGAAGGTCGCATGGCGCAACCATGCTCGGTGCGTGGGCCGACGGCACTGGCGGACACTGAAATTGCTCGATGCCCGACACGCAACCACCGCGGAGGAGATCGCAACCGCATGTTGGAAGCATCTGCGCATCGCGACCAACGGCGGAGCGCTCCAATCGGTCATCACGGTCGGACCGCCGCCCCGCGCGGACGGTCGGGAGTACCGAATCCACAGTCCGCAACTGATCCGCTATGCCGGATACCGGCAACCCGATGGCAGCATCCTCGGCGACCCCGCCCATTTGGAGATCACCGATACAGCGCTCGAGCTCGGGTGGCGCGGGGCGGGGACGGCCTTCGACGTCCTGCCGCTGCTGGTCTCCACCCCGGATGAACCACTTCGCCACTTTCCGGTGCCCCCCGAACTCGTGCTGGAAGTCGACATCTCCCACCCCGACTATCACTGGTTCGGCGAACTGGATCTCAAATGGCACGCCGTTCCTGCTGTCTCGAACATGGACCTGTCCATAGGTGGCGTGATCTACCCGTGTGCGCCGTTCAGTGGCTGGTACGTCAACACCGAGATCGGTGCCCGCAACCTCTGCGACGAAGACCGCTACAACATGCTCCCCGCCATCGCCGCCGAACTCGGACTGGACACCAGTTCGGCCCGCACCCTGTGGAAAGACCGCGCCCTGGTCGAACTCAACCGCGCTGTCATTCACAGCTTCCGCACCGCCAAGGTCATCATGGTCGATCACCACACCGTAGCCGCGCAGTTCATCGACCACGTCGAACGCGAAGCCCGCGAGGGGCGCCCCTGCCCGACCGACTGGTCCTGGATAAACCCGCCGATGTCCGCCGGCTTGACCCCCACCTATCACCGGGTCTTCGACCGCCCCGATCCGACGGTACGACCCAATTTCCTCGCCCGACCACCGGGCGCCGGGTGTCCAGCCTCCGGAACGACGTGATCGATATGCAACCGCGTCCACCCGCTACCAGCGTCGCTTCCAAAGGCTGCAACTCATGACTTCCTCATCCAGACAGCGCCGACTCCGTGACCGAACTCAGGTTGTGCCGGACAGCAGGCGAAGCCGCGGGCGCGGAAATTCCTTCGAGCATTCCCTGCCGGATCGAATTCGCTGCACCCGCCCCTTGGCAGTGAGCGACGCGTCATGCTGAGAACAGACCTCGTATGTCCAATTCCGGACACCACGAAAATGGAGGTGGAAACAATGGAAACCCTGCAGAGGAAAATGGCTGGGCACGGCATCTTGATGATCTTCTCCACACTGATCGCGGGCCTTGTTCTATGGGCAAAGCTCCTCGGAGGATGGGAAGTTCGCCCCGGGAAGATCGTCAAATTCGATGTCCCGGGAACCGACGAAGGGTGGGCTCGCGCGCATACCGGTCCCGCTCTCAACGGCATGATGGTCATCGCCGCCGCGTCGGTCATGCCGCACACCGGTCTGCCCGCCAAGACCGCGAAACGTCTCGGATGGATCGTCGTCGCCGACGGTTGGGCGAACGTCCTGTTCTATTTCGCGTCGAACTTCACCGAGAACCGGTCGCTGAGCTTCGGCCCGAACAAGCACGGGAAGCAGAACATCTTCTCGACCATCGGACTGCTGCCCGCCTACGTATTCGGCGTCCTGGTCACCGTGGCGATGCCGATCATCGGATGGAAGGCTCTCAAAAACAACCAGACGGCGAACAAGATCCTCGAAAAGATCTGAGACGCCACCTCCCGCGACCAACGGGTAGCGGGAGGCACGAGTTCAGCCCAGTTAGGTCGTAGGAACTCCGTGGGCGCCGCCCGAACAGGGGTGGTGCCCGCGGGTCCTAGGCGGGCGTGAAACACGTTCCGCCGACGGATGAAACCCGTCACCGCTCTTCTTCTCGCCGAGGACCCCGTACCCGAGACCACCACAGTGGAATCGTCACCGGACCTCCTATCTCAGTATCGAACAAAGACAAAGGCAACGATTGTCGTGGATCCCCTGACGACTTCACTGGTCAAATCGAGCTTCAAATCCATTGGTGCGACTCCCGGGGGCGAAAACGCATTCGCGCAATCCTTCTATGCCATTCTGTTCGCCGCGCGCCCCGAGATCCGCCAGTACTTTCCGGCGGCCATGGACTTACAACGCGACCGCCTGATGCGCGCTGTCGGGTACGTCGTCGAGCGGCTCGACTCACCGGAGACCGTACTGCCGTTGCTCGCGCAGCTCGGACGTGACCACCGCAAGTACGACATCTCAGATGACCATTACGAAGCCGTGGGCGAAGCGCTGGTCACCGCACTGGCCGGCTTGGCCGGTCCTGAACTGTGGACCGATGAGACCGAACGCGCGTGGCGTAGTGCGGTTGAACTGATCGTTACCACGATGACGGACGCCGCGCACGGCGAGCCTGGACCGCCGACGTGGGTGGGCACAGTGCTAAACCATCGCCGCGTCCTCGATGACCTGGCGATCGTACGACTTCAACTCGACCAGCCGATGCCTTATGCTCCAGGTCAATACGTCAGCGTGCAGATACACAGCCGCCCGAAGATGTGGCGCTATTTCTCATTTGCGACCCCACCCAACTCAGACCGAATCGTCGAGTTCCATGTGCGACGAGTATCCGGCGGCTGGGTGAGCCCGGCGATCATCGGAGAAACCGCCGTCGGCGACACCTGGTTGCTCGGCGCCCCGCTCGGTGGCGTCGGCGTGTGGCAAAACCCCGAGCGGAGTCAACTGATGATCGCCGAGGGAACCGGGATCGCACCACTGCGAGCACAACTGATGAATATGCCTCGCCTCGACGGCAATCCTCCGACCCACCTGTTCTACGGCGGTACCTACCCCTACGACCACTATGATCTTGACGTGCTGTGGGCACTGTCTCGGACGAGTCCGTGGCTCACCGTCGTCCCCGTCGCAGAGAACCGTGACAATCCGTGGTGGTTTCCGGGAATATCCACGGTTCCGGCGGGGATGCACGAACGAGTCACCGGCCAAATCGGACGCGTCGTCGCCGAGTACGCGGACTGGGCCGACCACGACATCCAAGTCGTCGGCGCACCGTCCATGATCCGCACCACCAAGTACCGGTTGATGGCCGCGGGCATCGATTCTCGCGACATTCACCACGACCCGCTGTATTGAAGGAGTCCTGACTGATGCTCAGATACCTACTCGAGGCGGTGCTGGTCCTGGCCGGCCTCTCCCGAAATGGTGGCTATATCTGCCTCGACGATGCCGCCGCCAGTGGGTCGACCTCCGAATCCTCCGCGGCTCAGATCAACTGACGTCGACACCGACGCTCGGCCCTTCAGATGCGCGCGAGGCCTTCGGCCGCGGCCTCGGTGGCGACCGGGGCGGTCTCGGCCCACCACCGGTCGCTGAGGACTTCGACCTCCACGAGTCCCCGATAGCCGGCGCGCTCGCACTCGGCGACGAATTCGGTCATGTCGATGCAGCCCTCGCCGGGCATGCCGCGGCTGCTCAACTCACCGTGGATGGGAGTGACCCAGTCGGCGAGCTGGACGGAGAACAGCTTGTCGCCGGCCCGGGCGATCTGGTCTGGCAGCGCCGCGTCCCACCACACGTGGTACGAGTCGATCCCGATCCCCACCAGGTCGGAGTCGATGGACTGGACCAGGTCGTTCGCCTCCTGCAGCGACGTGATGACGGATCGGCTCGACGCCATCATCGGGTGCATCGGTTCGACGGCGAGCCGCACCCCGGCCGCTCGCGCGTAGGGCTCGAGTTCGGCGATGCCGTCCGCGACCTGCCTTCGGGCGCCTGCGAGGTCGCCGTACGCGGGGCCGCACACCAGGTACAGGCATTCCGCATTCAGGGCGTGTGCCTGATCCACGGCAAGCCGATTGTCGTCCATGGTCTTTCGTCGCAACGTGGCCGTCGGTTGCGGGAACATTCCGCCGCGGCAGATGCTGCTGACCCGCAGCCCCGACTGCCGCAGCCGGGTGGCCGCCGCGGTCAGGTCCAGGTCTCCGAGCACGTCCCGCCACAGGCCGACGCCGCCGAACTCCCACTTCTCGGCGAGGTCGGCCACCTCCGTGAATCCCGATCCCTTGACGGTGACGGAGTTCAGGCTGCACCGCGCGAGGTCCATGTCAGCGGATCCCGTGCACCGCGAAGTACGCCGAGGCGCGTGCGGCGGTGAAGTCGGGATCGATGAACAGGCCGATCGCGTCGGCGGCGCGGACCAGTTCGGCGAGATGGGTCAGGCTGCGCCCGGTTTCGAAGCCGCCGATCATCCGGAAATGGTCCTGCTTGCCGCCCAGGTACGCCAGCCACGCCACCCCGACCTTGTAGTACTGCGTCGGTGCGGCGAACAGCAGCCGGCTCAGGGTTTCGGTGGGGCCGAGGATGTTCCGGAAGCCCTGCTCGTCGCCGTCGTCGAGGCGGGCGAACGCGGCGGATGCGAACGGGCCGAGCGCGGCGAACGCACCGAGGAGGGCGTCGCTGGTGTGGGTGCCGTCGCCGGCGATCAGGTCGACGTAGTTGTAGTCGTCGCCGGTGAACACCCGGACGCCGTCGGGCATCCGCCGCCGCAGGGCGATCTCGAGGGCCGGGTCGAGCAGCGACACCTTGATGCCGCGCACCCGCTCGCGGTGGTTGCCGATGATCTGCAGGACGGTGTCCATTGCCGCCGAGGGGTCGGAGAATCCCCAGTAGCCGTCCAGTGCGGGATCGAACACCGAACCCAGCCAGTGCAGCACGACCGACCGGGTGGCCGCCGACAGCACCGCGTCGTAGACGGAGAGGTAGTCGTCGGGGCCGCCGGCCGCCCGGGCGAGGTGCCTGCTGGCCATCAGTACCACGTCGCCACCGGCGGATTCGATCGCCTCGACCTGCTCGAGGTAGGCGTCGCGGATCTCCTCCAGTGAGGGCGAATCGGTCTTCAGTTGATCGGTGGCGACACCCACCACTACCCGACCCCCGACCGACTTCGCCTCGGTGAGGGTGCGGACGGCGAGTTCGCGCGCGCCTGCCCAGTCGAGTCCCATGCCCCGCTGCGCGGTGTCCATCGACTCGGCCACCCCGAGACCCAGCGACCACAGGTCGCGGCGCAATTGCAGGGTGGCGTCCCAGTCGATCTGGTCCGCGGCGTTCTCGGCGGACGCGCGCAGCGGATCGGCGACCACGTGCGAGGCCGCGTACACCGCCCTGCTGGTCGGTGCCGCGGACCGGGTGTCCAGCCTGGCGGGCGCACCGAGCACGAGGGCGCCGGTCGAACGATCGAGGTCGGGAAGAACAATCGAGGCCATGAAAACTCCTGAAATCGCTTTCTTGCTGAAGTAGGGATCACGATATACCGTGATGAATAGCAAGGTCCAGACCGCATGAGGTCTGAGTGCAACCACAGAAAGCATTTTCCGACGCGGATCGGTCAGTAACGTCGACCGTCGCCGCGCCACCCGAAGGGAGCCACACCGTGGGCGCATCAACGCAGGTCACCGAACTGAAAGGTAAGGCCGCCATCGTCACCGGCGCGGCCGGAGGAATCGGATCCGCTATCGCCCGGGCGCTCGCGGCGCAGGGCGTCATCGTGGTGGGAGTCGACGCCGACCCGAAGATCACCGAGGTCATGGACGGGATCGGCGGGCACGGGCTGTGCGGGGATCTCACCGATCCAGCCTTCAGCGCCTCCGCCGTCGACCTCGCCCAGCAGGTGGCCGGAAGCCTTGACATCCTGATCAACGCGGCAGGCATCCAGCTGCGGACCCCCGCGATCGACGTGGAGGAGGACGGCTGGCAGCGGCTGGTCGACGTGAACCTGTCGGCCGTGTACCGGCTGACCCGGCAGGCGATGAAATCGCTGATCGCGTCGGGCGGCAGTGTCGTCAACATCGCCTCGCTGTCCGCCGACCGCGCAGTGCCCGGCATCGTGCCCTACGGCGCGACCAAGGCCGCGCTCACCCAACTCGGCAAGGGACTGGCGGTCGAACTGGGGCCGCAGGGCGTGCGCGTGAACACGATCGCGCCGGGCTACATCGAGACCCCGATGACCGCCGAAGTGCTCGGCCAGGAGGAGTTCCGCGCCCAGAAGCTGAGCCGGATTCCGTTGCAGCGGTTCGCCGACGGTGACGACGTCGCCGACGTCGTGCTGTTCCTCGTCTCCGACGCCGCCCGTTACGTCACCGGCGTCGTGCTGCCCGTCGACGGCGGGTACTCGATCACATGACCGACGCAACGACGATTCCGTCGGTCACCCTGAGCAACGGGGTCGTGATGCCCGCCATCGGATTCGGGGTGTTTCAGATTCCCGACGACGCCATGGGCACCACCGTCCTGCACGCACTGGAGGCCGGGTACCGGGCCTTCGACACCGCTCCGATGTACGGCAACGAACGCTCCCTCGGGCGCGCCCTGACCGATTCCGGCGTGCCCCGCGAGGAACTGTTCGTGACCACCAAGGTCTCCAACGAGGACCAGGGCCACCGGTCGACGCTCGACGCCGTCGAGAGCAGCGTTGCCCGCCTCGGCCTGGACTGCGTGGACCTGTGCCTGATCCACTGGCCGGCCCCCGCTCGTGGCGCGTACCTCGACACGTGGCGGGCACTCGAACAACTCCACGCCGCCGGCCTGGTCCGTGCGATCGGAGTCTCGAACTTCCAGGCCGATCACCTCGACCGGCTGCTCGAGGTCGCCGCCGTGCGTCCGATGGTGAACCAGATCGAAATACATCCACTGCTGCCCCAGCAGTCGATGGTGGAACTGCACCGGAGTCTGGGCATCCACACCCAGGCATGGGCACCGCTCGCCCGTGGCCGGCTGCAGGAGAACCCGGTCCTCACCGCACTCGCACGCCGGCACGATGTGTCCCTCGCCCAGCTCGTGCTGCGGTGGCATCTGCAGCGCGGCACCATCCCTCTGCCGAAATCGTCCTCGGCGGAACGGATCCGCGCGAACATCGACGTGTTCGATTTCGCGCTCGACGCCGACGAGATCGCGCAGATCTCCGCGCTGGACCGGAACGAGAGGACCGGACCTCACCCCGACGACGTCAACTGAACCAGGACCTGTCGTGGACCCGCCGATGAGTTCGTCCCGCTCTCGGAGTCTCTTCCTCGTTACCATCGTCGGGAGCGCAGGAGGAACCGAGTGAGTCAACTGCTGAGAGTCCAGAACTTCAACGTGTCGCGCGACGGGTTCGGTGCCGGCGACGGCCAGAGCCTCGAGAGACCGTTCGGTCACGCCGACCCCGGTGTCCTGTTCGCGTGGGCGGGTGCCACGGCGAGTTGGCACATGCGCACCGGTCCCGGTGGGAGCCGCGGCATCGACGACTACCTGATACGCGACTACGACCGCAACATCGGCGCCGAGATCATGGGCCGTAACAAGTTCGGTCCGCACCGCGGGCCCTGGGCGGATCACGAGTGGCGCGGCTGGTGGGGCGACGAACCCCCGTTCCACACCCCGGTATTCGTGCTGACCCACCACGTCCGTCCGTCGTTCACGCTCTCCGACACCACGTTCCACTTCGTCGACACCGATCCGGCCACGGTCCTCGAGCAGGCGCGGGAGGCGGCGCAGGGTAAGGACGTCCGGCTCGGCGGCGGGGCCACCACCATCCGCGAGTTCCTCGACGCCGACCTCGTCGACACCCTGCACGTGGTGGTGTCGCCGATCGAACTCGGATCCGGTGCGCGACTGTGGGAATCTCCCGACGATCTGCTCGACCGCTTCCATTGCGACGTCGTGCCCAGCCCGAGCGGCGTGACGCATTACCTGTTCTGGCGAAAATGACACCGGCGCATTTCGATATGGTGGAGGTATGAGGGCCCTACTCGTCCTGCTCTCGGTGCTGCTCGTCCTCGTGGCGGGCTGCTCCGGAAATGACGACCCGCCGTCGACGGGTGGTGACACCACCGGAACCAGAATCGCGGTCGGTGGCGGCGACGCCCTGCAGTGGGGCGACGGCGAATACGGAGTGGTGCTGGCCCACGGTGCCGTCTTCGACGCCGCCAGCTGGGAGAATCAGGCCACGGCGATCGCCGACCAGGGCGCCACCGTCATCGCCGTGGAGAACATCGCGCCGGAGTCGATCGCGGCCGCCGTCGCGAAACTCCACGACGACGGGCATGCCGACGTCGCGCTCGTGGGCGGAAGCGCGGGCGCCGACGCGATCCTGCAATTGGCCTCGCAGCAGCCCGGCCTGCCCGACCAGCTGGTGCTGCTCTCCCCCAACAAGGTCGTCGACGGCCTCGGCGACGAGCCCAAGCTGTTCATCGCCAGCGAAGACGAGCCCGTCGCCGACGTGTCGCGGCAACTCGCCGACAGCTCACCGGGCCAGAACAACGACGTGATCCTGCTGCCCGGGTCCGATCACGCGCAGAACATCTTCGACGGCGACAACGCCGACGCGGCGATGGGTGCGATCCTCGAGCGGCTGGCCGGCTGATTCCCCGGCGGACCTCAGTCCGCCCCGGCCTCGGTCAGCGCACGCGTGATGCTCAGTGCAGTGGTGTGCACGGCGGGCCCGACGCGCCGGATGTCGACCTTGCCGATCCACCCCGACGCCGAGACGGCGGCCACCGGCGGTCCGTCGTCGATGCGGACGGCGCTGGCGACGCACGCGACGCCGGGCGCCGACTCCTCGTGCTCGTAGGCGATGCCGGTCGACGCGATCCGCCGCAACTGACGCACCAGCGCCCCGGGCGCGGTGATGGTGCGCGGACCCACCCGCGACAGCCCGGCCGCGACCACGGCCTCGAACGCCGCGGGCGGTGATCCCGCGAGCAGAGCCTTGCCCACCCCCGTCGCGTGGGCGGGGAGACGCCCACCCACGCCGGACGGCAGCCACGGCACATCCCGCCCCGGGAGGATCTCGACGTACACCACCTCGGCCCCGTCGAGGATCGCCAGGTGCACCGTCTGCCGCGTCGCCTCCCGCAGGTCGGCGAGGAACGGCAGCGCCACCTCCCGGACCGAACGTCGCCGCGACGCGCGTTCCCCGAGTTCGAACAGCCGCAGTCCGAGCCCTACCTTGACGCCGCTGCGCTCGAGAAACCCGACGCCTTCCATCTCCTTCACCAACCGAGACACCGTCGCCTTCGGGATCCCGGTGCGCCGGGTCAACTCGTTGACACCCAGCGTCGTGTCGGTGGGACCGAACGCCGCGAGCAATTCCGATATCCGCCGGACCACCGAGGTCGGCTCGTCACCCGCCGAAGAAGTGTTCCGTTCTACGGGACTCATTCGTTGAGTATCACCATCGAGCCCAGCACAGTACAAGCAGCAACGCCCGCAACGTCCCACTCGAACCAGCCACAGCGAGGTCATCGATGCCCACCACTACCTCTACGGCCCTCCCGAATTCGTCGATTCAGGCCGCCGCGGAGCGGCTCACGGCCGCAACCGCCCGACCGTGTGCGCCCGTGCGGGACTTGCTCGGGACCACCGACATCGGCGCGGCGTATGCCGTGCAGCAACTGCTGACCGACCGGCGTCTCGCCGCCGGGGAGAAGATCACCGGCCGCAAGATCGGGCTGACCTCCCCCGCCGTGCAGCAGCAGTTGGGGGTGGACCAACCGGACTTCGGGGTGCTGTTCGCCGACATGGACGTCACCGCCCTGCCCGAGGTGCCCAGCGGCCGGTTGCTGCAACCGAAGGCCGAGGCCGAGATCGCATTCGTGCTCGGCGCCGACCTGATCGACGGCGACCTCGACGACGCCCAGATCCGCCGTGCCGTCGCCCGCGCCGCCGCCGCGCTGGAGATCGTCGACTCCCGCATCGCGGACTGGGACATCACCATCACCGACACCGTCGCCGACAACGGCTCCTCCGGGTTGTACGTCCTCGGCGAAACCTTGCTCACCCTGGACGAATTCGAACCCCGCGACGTCGTGATGCAGCTGTACTCGGGCGACGAACTCGTCTCCGAGGGCACCGGCGCCGCCTGCCTGGGCGACCCCCTCGCCGCCCTGGCCTGGCTCGCCCGCACCGCCCGCGACTACGGGCAACCGCTGCGCGCCGGGCAGGTCATCCTCTCCGGCGCCCTCGGCCCGATGGTCCCCACCCCGCCCGGCACCACCGTCCGCGCCGAACTGTCCACACTCGGCACCGTGACCGCCACATTCTCGAAGGAACAGTGACATGACCAAAACTAAGACCAAGGTCGCGATCATCGGCTCCGGCAACATCGGCACCGACCTGATGATCAAGGTCCTGCGCAACTCCGACATCCTCGAGATGGGCGCGATGGTCGGCATCGACCCGAACTCCGACGGCCTCGCCCGCGCCGCCCGCCTGAACGTCCCTACCACCGCCGACGGCGTCCAGGGGCTGATCGGTCTCGACACCTTCGCCGACATCGACATCGTCTTCGACGCCACCTCCGCCGGGGCCCACCGGGCCAACGCCGCCGCCCTCGCCCCCTACGGGAAGAAGCTGGTGGACCTCACCCCGGCCGCGATCGGCCCGTACGTGGTGCCGCCGGTCAACCTCGAGCAGCACCTCGACGGGGACGTCGACAACGTCAACATGGTCACCTGCGGCGGGCAGGCCACCATCCCCATCGTCGCCGCCATCTCCGCCGTCACCCCGGTCGCCTACGCCGAGATCGTCGCGTCCATCGCGTCGAAGTCCGCCGGCCCCGGCACCCGGGCGAACATCGACGAGTTCACCGAAACCACGTCGCACGCCATCGAACAGGTCGGCGGCGCCGCCCGCGGCAAGGCGATCATCGTCCTCAACCCCGCCGAACCACCCCTGCTGATGCGCGACACCGTCCTCGCCCTCATCGGCGACGCCGACCACGACACCATCCGCGCCTCGATCACCGAGATGGCCGCCCGCGTCGCCGAGTATGTGCCCGGGTACCGGCTCAAGCAGGACGTCCAGTTCACCCCGATCCCCGACGGCGAACCCGTCCACACCCTGCTCCCCGACGGCGCCGGACCGGTCACCACCAAGGTGTCGGTGTTCCTCGAGGTCGAGGGCGCCGCCCATTACCTGCCCGCCTACGCCGGCAACCTCGACATCATGACCTCCGCCGCCCTGCGCACCGCGGAATCCATCGCCCGACGCATCCAGACCACGATCCCCGCGGAGGTCGCACCATGACCAAGCTCTACATCCAGGACGTCACCCTGCGTGACGGCATGCACGCCGTCCGGCACCGCATCACCCCCGACGGCGTCGGCCGGATCGTCGCCGCCCTCGACGCCGCCGGGGTCGACGCCATCGAGGTCGCGCACGGCGACGGTCTCGCCGGCGGCTCCCTCAACTACGGGCCCGGCTCCAACACCGACTGGGAGTGGATCGAGGCCGCCGCCGACAACCTCACCCACGCCACCCTCACGACCCTGCTGCTGCCCGGTATCGGCACCATCGCCGAACTCGAACACGCCCACAAGCTCGGGGTCCGCTCCATCCGGATCGCCACCCACTGCACCGAGGCCGACGTCGCCGCCCAGCACATCACCAAGGCCCGCGAACTCGGCATGGACGTCTCCGGGTTCCTGATGATGAGCCACATGACCCCCGCCGACAACCTCGCCAAGCAGGCGAAGCTGATGGAATCGTATGGGGCGCACTGCGTGTACGTCACCGACTCCGGTGGCCGGCTCACCATGAACGGTGTCCGCGACCGGGTCCGCGCCTACCGCGACATCCTCGACCCCGGCACCCAGATCGGGATCCACGCCCACGAAAACCTGTCGCTGTCCGTCGCGAACAGCGTCGTCGCCGTCGAAGAAGGCGTCACCCGCGTCGACGCCTCCCTCGCCGGACACGGCGCCGGGGCCGGCAACTGCCCGATCGAGGCGTTCATCGCCGTCGCCAACCTCCACGACTGGGAGCACGGGTCCGACCTGTTCGCGCTGCAGGACGCCGCCGACGACCTCGTCCGGCCCCTGCAGGACCGGCCCGTGCGCGTCGACCGGGAAACCCTCACCCTCGGCTACGCCGGCGTCTACTCCAGCTTCCTCCGGCACGCCGAAACCGCCTCGAAGAACTACGGCATCGACGTCCGTACCATCCTCCAAGAAGTCGGCAAACGCGGACTCGTCGGCGGGCAGGAAGACATGATCACCGACATCGCCCTCGATGTGCTTCGCACCCGTGAGTACTTGTTAACCGCGGGCGGTTAACAAGTACTCACAAGGCGCCGAGTGCTTCGCATGCCTTTCGCACACCTTCGCCGTATGCGGGATCGGCTTGGGTGCAGTGGGCGATGTGGCGTTCGATGACGGCAACCGATGCCCCGGTGATGGCGCGGGCGGTGTTCTCGAACAGCACGGTCTGCTGCTCGGCGTTCATGCTGCGGAAGAGGTTGCCGGGCTGTTCGAAGTAGTTGTCGTCGTCTGCGCGGTAGTCGAACCGGTCGGCGACGGCACCCACTCCGAGCGGCGGCTCGGCGTAGCTGCGCTGGTCGGCGAACCGGCCGTGGGAATTGGGTTCGATACTTGGGATGCTGCCCTGGTTGCCGTCCACTCGCATGGCACCGTCACGGTGGAAGGAATTGACGTGTGTTGCGCCTCTCGGGCAGTTGACCGGGATCTGGTGATGGTTGACGCCCAGGCGGTAGCGGGCGGCGTCGCCGTATGAGAACAGTCTGCCTTGGAGCATGCGGTCCGGGGAGAATCCGATGCCGGGAACGATGTTCGCCGGGGAGAACGCCGCCTGTTCGACGTCGGCGTGGTAGTTCTCCGGGTTGCGGTTCAGTTCGAGTTCGCCGACCTCGATGAGGGGGTAATCCTTCTTCGACCACACCTTGGTGAGGTCGAAGGGATGGTAGCGGTAGGTCTGGGCGTCCGCTTCGGGCATGATCTGGACGGAGAGGGTCCACTTCGGGTAGTTGCCCTCCTCGATTGCGTTGAAGAGGTCGCGCTGCGCCGACTCGCGGTCGCCGGCGACGACGACGGCAGCTTCTTCGTCGGTGAGGTTCTTGATGCCCTGCTGGGTGCGGAAATGGAATTTCACCCAGGAGCGTTCCCCGGCGTCGTTGACGAACGAGTAGGTGTGTGAGCCGAAGCCGTGCATGTGCCGATAGCCGTCGGGGATACCGCGGTCGGACATCACGATGGTGATCTGGTGCAGGGCCTCGGGGAGATTGGTCCAGAAGTCCCAGTTGTTCTGCGCCGAGCGAAGATTGGACTTCGGATCGCGTTTGACCGCGTGGTTGAGATCGGGGAACTTGAGGGGGTCGCGGAAGAAGAAGACAGGGGTGTTGTTGCCGACGACGTCCCAGTTTCCCTGTGCGGTGTAGAAGCGGACGGCGAAGCCGCGGATGTCGCGTTCGGCGTCGGCGGCGCCGCGCTCGCCCGCGACGGTGGAGAATCGCAGGAAGATCTCGGTCTGTTTGCCGACTTCGGAGAAGACGTCGGCATTGGTGTGCGCAGTGACGTCGTGGGTGACGCGGAAGGTGCCGAAGGCGGCGGAGCCTTTGGCGTGCATCCGGCGTTCGGGGATGACTTCGCGGTCGAAGTGCGCGAGCTTCTCGAGGAACCAGACGTCCTGCAAGAGCATCGGACCGCGCGCGCCGGCGGTGAGACTGTTCTGGTTGTCGGGTACCGGTGCACCGGCGACGGTGGTGAGTCCGTTGGGGTTGGTCATCGATTTCTCCTGTCTGTCACCCGGGGCTGGTCGGGTGAATGTGGTTCGGCGAGAGCTTCCCTCAGGACCGAGCGCGATGGCGTCTCAATTTGACATCCCCCGGTGAGCCCGTTCATGGAGGGCGAGGGCGTCGACGATCGCTTCCGCCGCCCGCCACCGCATGGATGTGACAGTCGTCTCACACTGAGACGGTCGAGAGCTGGGTCACGCGGTTCAATCAATCGCACAACGTCCCCCGCAGCCGGCACCCGGCCGGCTCTTGATCCAGGAGGCGCACATTGAGTAGGCAAAGCCTGACAAAGGCCCACGCGAAGATCACCGAACTGTCCTGGGATCCGACATTCGCAACCCCGGCCACCCGGTTCGGCACCGACTACACCTTCGAGAAGGCTCCGAAGAAGGATCCTCTCAAGCAGATCATGCGGTCCTACTTCCCGATGGAGGAGGAGAAGGACAACCGTGTGTACGGCGCCATGGACGGTGCCATCCGCGGCAACATGTTCCGCCAGGTGCAGCAACGGTGGCTCGAATGGCAGAAGCTGTTCCTGTCGATCATTCCGTTCCCGGAGATCTCGGCCGCCCGAGCGATGCCGATGGCCATCGACGCCGTGCCCAACCCGGAGATCCACAACGGTCTCGCGGTGCAGATGATCGACGAGGTTCGTCACTCGACGATTCAGATGAACCTCAAGAAGCTGTACATGAACAACTACATCGACCCGGCCGGGTTCGACATGACGGAGAAGGCGTTCGCGAACAACTACGCGGGCACCATCGGCCGGCAGTTCGGCGAAGGATTCATCACCGGTGACGCGATCACCTCGGCCAACATCTACCTGACCGTGGTCGCCGAGACGGCGTTCACGAACACCCTGTTCGTCGCCATGCCCGACGAGGCCGCCGCCAACGGTGACTACCTGTTGCCGACCGTCTTCCACTCGGTACAGTCCGACGAGTCGCGGCACATCTCCAACGGCTACTCGATCCTGCTGATGGCCCTCGCCGACGAGCGGAATCGCCCACTGCTCGAACGCGATCTGCGGTACGCATGGTGGAACAACCACTGCGTCGTCGACGCCGCAATCGGCACGTTCATCGAATACGGCACCAAGGACCGCCGCAAGGACCGGGAGAGCTACGCCGAGATGTGGCGTCGCTGGATCTACGACGACTACTACCGCAGCTACCTCATCCCGCTCGAGAAGTATGGCCTGACGATTCCGCACGACCTGGTCGAAGAGGCGTGGAAGCGCATCACGGACAAGGGCTACGTCCACGAGGTGGCCCGGTTCTTCGCCACCGGTTGGCCGGTCAACTACTGGCGTATCGATGCCATGACCGACAAGGACTTCGAGTGGTTCGAGCACAAGTACCCGGGCTGGTACTCGAAGTACGGCAAGTGGTGGGAGGAGTACAACCGGCTCGCCTACCCCGGTCGCAACAAGCCGATCGCATTCGAAGAGGTCGGGTACCAGTACCCGCACCGGTGCTGGACCTGCATGGTGCCCGCCCTCATCCGCGAAGACATGGTCGTCGAGAAGGTGGACAACCAGTGGCGGACCTACTGCTCGGAAACCTGCTACTGGACCGACGCCGTCGCGTTCCGTGAGGAATACCAGGGTAAGCCGACCCCGAACATGGGACGGCTCACCGGGTTCCGTGAATGGGAGACCCTGCACCACGGCAAGGACCTCGCCGACATCGTCTCCGATCTCGGTTACGTCCGCGACGACGGCAAGACCCTGGTCGGTCAGCCGCACCTCGATCTGGACGACCCGAAGAAGCTGTGGACCCTCGACGACGTGCGGGGCAACACCTTCCAGAGCCCGAACGTGCTCTTGAACCAGATGTCCGACGCCGAACGCGACGCTCACATCGCCGCCTATCGCGCAGGCAGCACCGTTCCTGCCTGATCCAGGCTCGGTGGGTGGCGCCGCGGCCACTTCCGGCGCCACCCACCGCTTCACCATTCACTTCACAAGCCCAGGAGAATCCCCCGTGGCCGACAAGCACCGTATCAACTTCGAGCCCGTCGACATCGAGATGGAAGTCGGCGAAGACGAGTACATCCTCGACGCCGCATTCCGGCAAGGCATCCACCTGATGCACGGCTGCCGCGAGGGGCGGTGCTCGGCCTGCAAGTCGTTCGTCCTGGACGGCGATATTCAGATGGAGAACTACTCGACATTTGCGTGCAACGAATCCGAGGTCGACGAGGGGATGGTATTGCTCTGCCGCTCAACCGCTTACAGCGACTGCACGATCGAGCTGCTCAACTTCGACGAGGACGAACTCCTCGGCGGTGTCCCCATCCAGGATGTACGCACCCAGGTGACCGGGATCGAGTCGATGACCAAGGACATCGTCTCGCTGCGATTGCAGCCCGTCGAACCCGCCGCCTACGAGTTCAGGCCCGGCCAGTACGCGGACCTGAAGATTCCGGGGACCGAGGAACATCGGTCCTTCTCGATGGCAACGACACAGTCGACACCCGGCCATATCGAATTCCTCATCAAGAAGTATCCGGGCGGAAAGTTCGCCGGGCTGCTCGACAATGCCATCTCGGTCGGCGACGAGATCAGCTTGACCGGTCCCTACGGGTCGTTCACCCTCAAGGAAGGTCATGTCCTGCCGATCGTGTTGATCGGCGGCGGAGCCGGAATGGCCCCCGTCCTCTCACTCCTGCGGCACATGAGCGAGACGGGCAGTACCCGCTCGGTGCACTTCTACTACGGTGCGCGGACGCCCGCCGACCTGTTCTACGTCGACGAGATTCTCCGGCTCGGAGAAGGACTCACGGATTTCACGTTCGTGGCCTGCCTGTCGAAATCGATGGTCCCGCAGCCCGCGGGGTCGATCGTCGTCGAAGAAGGCAATGTCACCGACGTCGTGAGCCGCCGCGAACCGGACATCGGCAGGACCGAGGTCTATCTCTGTGGACCACCACCGATGGTCGACGCGGCGCTCGCCCTGCTCGAGGCCACCGGCACCCCGAGCGATCAGATCTTCTACGACAAGTTCACCAGCCCCGCCTTCGAGTAGCCCACCACAGGAAATCACAGCCCTCTTTCACCGACAGAACTGAGAAACGAGATGACCGCAACCTCCGAGCCCAAGCAGCGGAGCTTTCCGAAGATCGAGTTCACCGACTCCGAAGCCGGTGCGCTGGAGTTCCCCAGCTCCCGCAGCCGTACGTTCAACTATTACACGCCGGCCAAGAAGCGGTCGACGATGTACGAGGACGTGACCGTCGACGTCCAACCCGACCCGGACCGCCACCTCTCCCAGGGCTGGATCTACGGATTCGGCAATGGACCGGGCGGATATCCGCAGGACTGGACCGTCGCGAAGTCGTCGAACTGGCATGCCTTCCTCGACCCGAACGAGGAGTGGGACCAGACGATCTTCCGCAACAACTCCAAGGTCGTCCACCAGGTCGAATTGTGCCTCTCCAACGCCAAGCGCGCCCGCGTCTACGACGCCTGGAACACCCCCTGGTTGACGTTCATCTCCCGCAACCTCGGCGCGTGGATGCATGCCGAGAACGGTTTGGCATTGCATGTCTTCACGTCCATCCAGCGGTCCGGGCCGACCAACATGATCAACACGGCCGTCGCGGTGAACGCCGCCCACAAGATGCGCTTCGCCCAGGACCTGGCGTTGTTCAACCTGGACCTGTCCGAGGCCACCGAGGATTTCGACGGCGACGCGCACAAGGCCGTCTGGCAGTCGGCGCCCGAGTGGCAGCCCACCCGGGAGGTCGTCGAGCGGCTTACCGCCGTTCCGGATTGGTGTGAGCTGCTGTTCGGCTCCAACATCGTCTTCGAACAGCTGGTCGGTTCGCTGTTCCGCACGGAACTGGTCATGCAGATCGCCGCAGGCAACGGCGACTACATCACCCCCACGATCGTCGGCACCGGCGAGCACGACTACGACCGCGACCTCGCGTACACCCGCAACCTGTTCCGGCTGCTCACCCGCGACCCCGAGCACGGTGAGTCGAACAAGGAACTGTTCGGCACGTGGCTGGCCACCTGGGTGCCCCGCTGCCTCGACGCCGCCCGCGCGCTGCAGCCGATCTGGTCGCAGCCCGCCGACAAGGCCGTCACCTTCGCCGACAGCCTCGACGCCGCCACGGCGAAGTTCCGTTCCCTGCTCGAGGAGATCGGGCTCGACATCCCGAAGGAGTTGGACCAGTGACCATGCAATTCGGATCGTCCACCGAGTTCTCCAACATGTGCGGTGTCACGTTGATGAACACCCCGATCGGCCGGGTCGTCGCGGAGGTGATGGGCGCGAAGGACGGTGTGGAGCTGACCGAGTACCCGTCGATGATCCGCGTCGACGGCCAGAAGCTGCTCGACTTCGACTACGACGAACTGACCGACGCCCTGGGGCAGGATTTCGACGGCTCGATCTTCGAGGAGATCAGCTCCACCCACTACGGGCGCATGGTCCACCTCGACGAGAAGACCCTGCTGTTCGCCAGCCCCGAGGATGCCGCCGAGTACATCGGATTCGACCTCACGGAGAACTAGCCCGCAGCTGTCCGGGGCCACCGCGATAGGTGGCCCCGGACAACCCCCATCCCACCCGGAACCAGGACCAAGCGAGGACGCGATGTATCAGAAGGACGGTCAGAAGTATTTCATCGTCGATGGGCACGTGCACATCTGGGACGGCCGCGCGTCGAACCAGAAGAACGTGCACGGCAAGCAGTTCATCGACTGCTTCTACGACTACCACAAGAACCTCAGCCCCGAAGAGGTCGTGTGGGACTACGACACCTACACGTACTACGGCAGCGAACGCTTCGAGCGCGACCTCTTCGTGGACGGATACGTCGACCACGCGATCTTCCAGGCCACCCTGCTCAGCGACTTCTACCACAACGGATTCGGACAGACGGACGAAGCGCTCGCCCTGGTCGCCAAGAATCCCGGCAAGCTCACCTACAACCACGCCTACGACCCGCGCCACGAGGAGGCCGGTCTCGAACAGCTCCGCAGGGACGCGGACCGGATGAACCTGCAGGGCGTCAAGCTCTACACCGCCGAATGGCACGGCGACTCCCGCGGCTACAAACTCGACGACCCGTGGTCGCGGCGCTATCTCGAAGAGTGCATCACGCTGGGAATCAAGAACATTCACGTTCACAAGGGCCCGACGATCCGTCCCCTCGACCGCGACGCGTTCGACGTTTCCGACGTCGACAAGGTCGCCACCGACTACCTGGACCTGCGATTCGTCGTCGAGCACGTGGGTCTGCCGCGGCTCGAGGACTTCTGCTGGATCGCCACCCAGGAGTCGAACGTGTACGGCGGTCTGGCAGTGGCGTTGCCGTTCATCCACACCCGGCCCCGCTATTTCGCCCAGATCATCGGCGAACTGCTCTACTGGATCGGCGAGGACAAGATCCTGTTCGGCAGCGACTACGCGCTGTGGACACCGAAGTGGCTGATCGAGAGGTTCGTCGACTTCCAGATCCCCGAGGACATGCAGAGCGAGTACGCCCCGATCACCGTGGAGCAGAAACAGAAGATCCTCGGCCTCAACGCGGCAGCGCTGTACGACATCGACGTTCCCGCCGACCTGCAACTGGCCGAGCCGGCCGGGCAGGAAGGTGTGGAGGTCGCCGCCGGGGCGCGAGAGCCGGAATCCGTGCCGTCATGACCGCCGCCGTCGTCTGCACCGAACAGGACGTCCTGATGGCCCTGTCGACGGTCACCGACCCGGAACTGGACGAACCCATCACCGATCTCGGGTTCGTCCGGTCGGTCACCCTCGACGACGACGGGGTCACCGTGCACCTGCGGTTGCCCACCGCGTTCTGTTCGCCGAACTTCGCCTACCTCATGGCCTCCGATTCCCTCGACGCCCTGCGCCTGATCGAGGACATCGGTGAGGTGCGGGTGCTGCTCGACGACCATCACGACAGCGACAAGATCAACGCCGGCCTCGCCGCCGACGCCGGATACGTCGGGACGTTCGGTTCCGAGGCGGAGGACAGTCTGCACGAGTTGCGCCGAACGTTCCTGTCCAAGGCGCATGCCGCCGCGATGGAACGCTGCGTGGAGGCGCACCTGAAGACCACCGATCTGGGTGTGAACGAGATCTACCGGCTCACCCTCAGCGATCTCGCTTCGGGAAAGTCCAAGGCCGCGTTGCTGCGCCGCCGGATCGGCATCGGGTTGAGCATCTGCCCGGCCAGTCGGGTGTTCGTCGACGACGACGGCAAGCGGATCCCCCCGGAGTCGGTGCCGATGCGGCTGCGCTTCGCCAAATCGGTGCGCATCTCGATGGAGGGCAACGCCCACTTCTGCCGCGGACTGCTCGCCACCCGCTACGCCGACAGCGAATCCGTCGGCACCACACCGCGAATCATCAACGTCAGAACCAGGAGCCCGCGATGAAGGCCGTGCAAGTGGTGGGATACCACACCAAACTGCAGCTCACCGACATTCCCGAACCCACGGTCGAGGGCCCCCTCGACGTCGTCGTGCGCATCGGCGGCGCAGGTGTGTGCCGCACCGACCTGCACATCCTCGAGGGGCAGTGGGAGGAGAAATCCGGTGTCGCGCTGCCGTACACGATCGGCCACGAGAACGCCGGCTGGGTCCACGCCGTCGGCGATGCCGTCACCAACGTCGCGGTCGGCGACAAGGTGATCCTGCACCCCCTGATCACGTGCGGGCTGTGCCGGGCTTGCCGATTCGGTGACGACGTCCACTGCGAGAACAGCCAGTTCCCCGGTATCGATGTCAACGGCGGCTACGCCGAGTACCTGCGCACCACCGCCCGCAGCGTCGTGAAGATCGACGACACACTCGAACCGGCGGACGTCGCCGCACTCGCCGACGCCGGCCTGACCGCGTACCACGCGGTTGCCAAGGCCGCGAACACGACCCGGCCCGGGGACGTCTGCGTGGTGATCGGGGCCGGCGGCCTCGGCCACATCGGCATCCAGGTCCTCAAAGCCATCTCCGGCGTCACCGTCGTCGTGCTCGACCGCAACCCCGCAGCCGTCGAACTGGCCGTGAAGATCGGCGCCGACCACGGCATCGTCGCCGACGGCACCCACATCCAGCAGGTACTCGACCTCACCGGCGGACACGGCGCCGAGGCTGTCGTCGACTTCGTCGGCGAAGGCGGCGCCACCCGCGAAGGCATCGCGATGCTGCGCCGCGCCGGGAACTATTACGTCGTCGGATACGGCGAGAACATCGACGTCCCGACCATCGATGTGATCTCCACCGAGATCAACTTCATCGGAAACCTCGTCGGCTCCTACAACGACCTCCAAGAGCTCATGACCCTTGCCGCCCAGGGCAAGGTCACGTTGCACACAACCCGGTACCGGCTCGAGGACTTCCAGCAAGCCCTCGACGATCTCGATGCCGGGCGGGTGCGCGGCCGGGCGATTCTCGTCCCGTAACACGCCGCATTCTCCGCACAAGGAAAAGTAGGAAAGGACCATCAGCCATGGCAAAAGAGCTGCGGTACAACACGGACGCCCGAGCCCGACT
Organism: Rhodococcus sp. NPDC057529; assembly: GCF_042802055.1. Lineage (NCBI taxonomy): Bacteria > Bacillati > Actinomycetota > Actinomycetes > Mycobacteriales > Nocardiaceae > Rhodococcus > Rhodococcus sp. NPDC057529. The sequence goes on along the minus strand of NZ_JBHVEY010000011.1, from coordinate 290,945 downwards.
CGAACACGGCGTCAACGCCCTCGCCGACGCGGTCAAGGTGACCCTCGGCCCCAAGGGGCGCAACGCGGTGCTCGAGAAACTCACCGGGCCGCCGACCATCACCAACGACGGCGTGACCATCGCGCGCGAGATCCAGCTCCGCGAACCGTTCGCGAACATGGGCGCCCAGCTGGTGAAGGAGGTGGCGATGAAGACCAACGGTGTCGTCGGCGACGGCACCACCACCGCAACCGTGCTCGCCCAGGCCATGGTCCGTGAGGGGCTGCGCTCCGTCGAGGCCGGAGCCAACCCCATGCGGGTCCGACGCGGCATCGAACGAGCCGTGTCCGTCGTCGTCGACTCCCTCCGCGAACAGGCCACCCAGATCGGCGGCCAGAGCGATCTGCAACGCATCGCGACGCTCGCCGCCAGCGACGACGACGTGATCGGACACGCCATCTCGAAGGCCGTCGACTACGTCGGCAAGTCCGGAGTCGTCACCACCGAGGAAAGCGACACCCTCGGGTTGTCCGTCGACATCGTCGACGGCATCGAGTTCGACCACGGCTACACCTCGGGATACATGGTCACCGACCCGGAGCGGATGGAAGCGGTCCACGCCGATCCGCTGATCCTGCTGACCAACAAGAAGATCACCCAGGTCCAGGAGATCATGCCGGCCGTCGAGGTCGCCAAGCGCGCCGACCGGCCGCTGGTGGTGCTCGCCGAGGAGGTCGACGGGCCGGCCCTGCAACTGCTCGTCGGCGGCAACATGCACAAGACGATGCAGTCGGTGGTCGTCCGGGCGCCCGGTTTCGGGCACCGCCGGGTCGCCGAACTCGAAGACCTCGCGGTGGCGCTCGGTGGGCACGTGATCGCCAAGGACACCGGGATCGAACTGTCCGAGGTCAGCGTCGAGCATCTCGGTTCGTGTGACCGGATCACGGTGACCGAGAACGAGACCACGATCGTGGGTGGCCACGGCGACCAGCGCCTACTCGACGCCCGCATCGCCCAGCTGGAGTCCCAGCTCGAGCGCGCCAAGATCGAGGCAGATCAGGAAAGCCTCGAACTGCGCATCGCCCGGCTCACCGGGAGGGTCGCCGTCATCCGCGTCGGCGGCGCGACCAGTGTCGAACTCAAGGAGCGGATGCTGCGCGTCGAGGACGCCCTGGCCGCGACCCGCGCGGCGGTGGAGGCAGGCATCGTCTCCGGCGGTGGCACCGCGCTGGCACAGTCACACCGGGCACTGGCCGACCTCGACCTGTCCGGAGACGAGGCCATCGGGTGCGACGTCGTACGGCGCGCCCTCGCCGAACCGCTGCGCTGGATCGCGATCAACGCCGGATTCGACGGCGACGACGTCGTCGAGGTGGTCGCCGGTCTGCCGCTCGGGCACGGGTTCAACGCGCTCACCGGTGAATACGGAGACATGTTCGACGACGGGGTGATCGACCCGTTCAAGGTCACCCGCGCCGCACTCGAAAGTGCGGCCTCGATCGCGGCACTGCTGATCACCACCGAAACCGCTGTGGTGGAGGAGATCATCGGCAATCCCGGCGCCATCATGGCGCCCGGCTTCGGCGATCTCGCCGAAGGCATGGTCCGCCCGTCGAACATCTACTGACGCAGCCGAGTGGGTCGCCGCCACGACCGTCTGACGAGGCGGTGACCCGCTCTCCCTGCTCGCGCAAGCCCACCCCTCCGGCGTCCGTATGTCCGAAAGAAAGTGAAGCATCGTGATTTTCATCGTGCTGAAGTTTAAGGTCCTCGACAAGCATCAGAACGACTGGCTGCTCGTCACCAAGGAGTTCACCGACGCGACCCGATCCGAACCGGGCAATCTGTGGTTCGAGTGGCACCGCAGCGCCGACGATCCCGCCGAATTCGTATTGATCGAGGCGTTCCGGGACGGGCAGGCCGGCTCCGACCACGTCGCCGCCGACCACTTCCGGAAGGGACTGGACGCGATGCGTCCCGCGCTGAGTGAGACACCGCGCATCATCCACACGGAGATACCGGGGGAGGACTGGTCGCGGATGGGAGAGCTGGAAGTCACGCAGGCCAAGGCATGACGGTCGTGACGGGCGGTCCCGTCGCGGATTTGATCGCGGAACTGGGCGACGCCGTGATGACCGACGGCGACACCATGATCTCCTACACCCGCGATCAGGCGTTACTCTGCCCGTCGGGGCTTCCGCTTGCCGTCGTCCGCGCCCGGACCGTCGACCATGTCGTCGCGACTCTGAAAACAGCGCACCGACATGGTATTCCGGTCGTGACGAGAGGTGCGGGCACCGGGCTGGCCGGCGGAGCCAACGCGGTCGACGGCTGCATCGTGCTGAGTACCGAGAAACTCGACCGGATCCTCGCCGTCGACGAACAGTCCCGCACCGCCACGGTCGAGGCGGGAGTGATCAACGGCGACCTCGCGGCCGCGGTGGCAGTACACGGACTGTGGTACGTCCCCGACCCCGGCAGTCGTGCCATCTCCACGATCGGCGGGAACCTCGCGACCAATGCCGGCGGGCCGTGCTGCGCAAAATACGGGGTCACCGGCGACCACGTCGCCCGGATCAAAGCGGTCCTCGCGGACGGACGCATCATCCACACCGGCGCTGCCACCCGCAAGAACGTGGCCGGCCTGAACCTCACGCAATTGTTGGTCGGGTCCGAGGGCACCCTGGCGGTGATCGTCGAGGCAACCGTGCGGCTGCGCCGGACCCCGGTGCACACGGCCACCGTCGTCGCCGCCTTCCCCGATACCGTCCAGGCGGTCGACGCGGTGCTGGCGATTCAGGCGGTGGCCGACCCGAGTCTGGTCGAACTCATGGACCGCACCACCATCGCGGCCGTCAACGACATGACCCGCATGGGTCTCGACGAGACGGCCGGAGCGCTGCTGCTGATCCAGTGCGACGGTGACGCCGCCGAGGCGGAAGCCCAGCGCAGCGCGGACGCCTGCCGCGCCGCCGCGGCCACCGAGTTGTACGTGAGCACCGACGCCGCCGAAGGTGACGCCCTCATGCAGGCGCGCCGTGTGGCGCTGACCGCCCTGGAACGCCGCGGCAGCACCCTGCTCGACGACTTGGCCGTGCCGGTCCCCCGGCTACCGCACATGCTCGACGCCATTACCCGGATCGCCGATCGCCACCGCCTGCTCATCGGTACGTTCGGGCACGCCGCCGACGGGAACCTCCACCCCACGATCGTGTTCGACGCGGCCGACCCCGACGCCGCCGACCGGGCCCATCGGGCCTTCGACGAGATGGTGACGCGATGTCTGGCGCTGGGCGGATCGATCACTGGCGAGCACGGCGTCGGCAGCCTCAAACGCCGCTACCTCGAACCCATGATCGGCTCGGTGGAGAGATCCCTGATGTCAGGAATCAAGGCGGCGTTCGACCCGACCGGAATTCTGAACCCGGGCCGCGCGATATGACGACCACGGCCCTGCATCCGCCCCACCCCGCGACGAAAGGCCCCGACCATGACAGCGCACCCCGGACGGCGGCGCGGCCGTCCCCGCACTCAACCCGGCCCTCCTCCGGTTCCGGGCACCCTCACGCCGGCCGACCTCGCGAGCGTCCTCGAAGTACTGACCGGTACCCGGGCGCCGGTCGAACACCCCCCGACGGACCGTCTCATATTGAGACGCGTCTCACATCGAGACGACGTACGCTCAGGTTCATAGACCTGTGGAGAAACGGGGCGTAAACACGGCATGACCACCAAGGACCTGCAGAAGGCGCGGGAGTTGTTTCTCGCCGACAACGATCTCGACAGCTCCGTTCGCCAACCCATCTCGTTCTCCTGGCAACGATCGAAGTCGCTCGAGGTGAGCCCTGATCAACTCGACCTCCCGTTCGTCCGAGAGCCGAATCTGGACTGTCCTCTCGTCGCGGCTGCCGAACCCGTGTTGCGACAACTCGCGGACGGCCTGGTCGACGAACCGGTCAGCGTGATCCTGACGTCGGCTGACGGAGTGATCCTGACCAGGATCACCGCCAGCCGGCAACTCAATCGCACCCTCGACGACGTCCAACTGATACCCGGTTACAGCTACTCGGAAGAGTTCGCCGGCACCAACGGCATCGGCACGACCCTGGAGACGCGCCAGCCCACCCTCGTCACGGGTGCCGAACACTATGCCGGCTGCCTCGGGCAACTGGCCTGCGCGGGTGTCCCGATCACCCATCCGATGTCCGGCACTCTCGTGGGGGCACTCGATCTCACCGGCTGGGTAGAGGACGGGGGCCCGTTGCTGGCCACGCTCGCCAAATCCGCCACGGCTCAGATCGAAGGCCGTCTCCTGGCGCAGGCCAGCGCCGACCAGACCTCGTTGCTCAACGCGTATCTCAAGGCGTGCCGCCGATCGCCGCAGACCGGGGTGCTGGCGCTCGGAGACGATGTCGTCCTCGTCAACCGGCGACTTCGCGTGGCGCTGGACGCCCTGGATCAGGCAGCGCTACTCGAACACGCCGTCGACCTGAGCAGCGTCAACGCCGCCTATCGGCATATCGTCGCCCTGCCGAGCGGTCAGACGGCCAGGTTGTCCTCGATCGAGGACTTCGGGCTCGGAGCCCGCAGGCCGATGGCCTTGTTCTACGTACATCTCCTCGACGTCCCCACGTCATCTGTCGCCTCCGCACTGGCAAGCACCGTGCTTCCCGGCGTCACCGGCACCAGCGCGTCCTGGCGCCGCACCTGCCAGCAGATCGCCCGCTGCGCACGCGAGCAGCAGTGGGTCATCGTGTCGGGTGAGCCCGGAAGTGGGCGCGGAGCCGCTCTCAAAGCTGTTGCCGTCGAGCATATTCCCATTCGAACCCGGATCTTCACGGCAGCCGAACTCGCCGACGACGGCGCCGCGCTGCCGGCCCTCGAACAGGAACTCGACCAGGAACGATTCAGCGTGATCCTGCGCGACATCGACCTGCTCAGCGAGCCACAGCAGCGGGTTGTCGCCGACCTGATCCAAGGGCGCGAACATGCCGGCTGGGTCGGCGCGACCATCGGCGGCACCGATCACAGCACCGATCTCGATGCACTGCTCCTTCCCCACTTCAGCCACACCGTCACGATGCCGGCCCTGCGGCATCGCATCGACGATCTGCACAGTCTGGTACCGCATCTGCTACGACAACTCGGTCGCGGCGCGGAGCTGTCCCTCTCGCCTGCGGCAATGCGCCAACTCTGCAAGTACAGCTGGCCCGGAAACGTCACCGAACTCCGGCAGGTCCTGCACGAGGTCGTCCAACGTCAGCGCTCCGGTGTCGTCGAAGTCGAGCAGCTGCCCCCGATGTGCAGGGCCCTGAGCCGGCACACCCTCACCCAGATCGAAGCGCTCGAACGCGACGCTATCGTGCGCAGCCTCGAGGAGAACCACGGCAACAAGAAAGCCGCGGCAACAGCTCTCGGCATCTCGCGTGCCACGATCTACCGCAAGATCAAGGAATTCGGCATCGACGTCTGACGCGCCGTTCGTCATCCTCCGTTCGTGTCAGGAAATGAGACAGTCATCGCGCCGCCGACGGCGGAACATGAGGTCAGACAGACAAACCCACGCGGATCTCGACTCGTCGAGGAGCAATCTCCTTCGGGTACAAATCCGCGGCCGGAGTGGACTAGGACGACCCATGAACACGAATCCGTCTGGCGCAGTGACCCACTCGGAATCGCGCTGCAAGACCGCTCGCGTGTGGCTGGTCGCCGGGCTGGCGCACACGTCCGAACCCGCCGACCGTCCCGCCGTACGTGACGATCTGATGCGAACCTGGGTTCCGGAGCCGGGCAGCGGCTACCGCACTCCCGACGGCCGGCGTCGCACGACGTGGGCGCAACTGCATTCCCGGTTCGATCTCGTCGAGGTGACCCCGTGACAACTCCCTGCACGATCCGGCAGGCCCCGCGCCTTCGCCACGCGACACTGAGTGATCAACTCGCGCGGGAGGACGCCGCCGAGGACGCGCAGCGCCTATCCCCGGACGACCGCACGACGTGTCCGTTGCACCGGCGGTGGATCCACCAGTGCGTCGCGTCGCCGGTCCACGTCAACGCAATCACCCGGCACCGCTGGTGCCGTCGATGCGGCGTGCCGCTCACGGTGACCGTGGACGAGGTGGCACGGACGGTCGCGATGGTCTGCCCGGCCTGCGGTGACGGTGGCAGCCCCGCCACCGCGCGTCTGGTGGTCGCCTGTCGTGCCAGCTTGGGCTTCGCCCCGTGAGTACTTATTAACCGCCCGTAGTTAACAAGTACTCACGGGCGCGGAGCGCATGGCGGGGAGGGCCGCGGAGGCGAGGAGGACCACGGCCATCCCCGCCCACTGAGCTGGGGACAGTTGCTCGCCCAGCAGGACCTGTGCGGCGAGCACCCCGACCACCGGTTCGAGCAGTCCGAGGAGGGCGACGGACGCGGATCCGAGTGCGCGCACGGCGATGAAGGAGCAGCCGATTCCGATGGGCATCAGGAGGAGTCCCTGGACCAGGATGGACCCCCACCCGCTGGGTGCGAACGTCCAGGACTGTCCGTCGACGACGGCGATCGCGCCGGTGGCGATTCCGGCGCCGAGTGATGCGAGTGCGCCCGCGGCGACGGGGCTGACCTGGTGCACCCATCGTTCCCCGACCACCAGGTACAGCGCGTACCCGGCGGCGCTGAGGAGGGCGAGCACGGCCCCGTTCACGGCGACCGCGGAGGCGCCGGCGCCCGCGACGAGTGCGATGCCGCCGGACATCGCGACGGCCAGCACCAGCTGACCGCGGTTGATCCTGTTCCGGGTGACCACCCAGACGAGTGCCATCACGAACAGCGGGTAGATGTGGACGATCACGACCGCGATCTGGGCGCCGGTGACCCGCACTGCCGCGAAGAAACACAGCAACTGGATGCCGAAGAGTGGGCCGCAGATGCAGCACAGTCCGACGGCGGACTTCCCGGTGACGCCCTTCAGCCTTCCGGTGGACCAGGCGAGAAGGAACAGCAGTGCGGCGCCGACGAGGCTGCGGAGGCAGACGAGGACGGCCGGTGACACGCCGCCGGCGTAGCCGATCGCGGCGAACGTGGGGGTGAGTCCGTAGGCGATCGCGGAGGCGGCGCCGCATCCCCAGGCGACCGCACCGCCGCCGCGCGTCCGCCGTTCCGTGGAGCTAGCGACCATCGGCCCGAACGCGCCGGGCGGCCCGCGGAGGCCGGGTCACCATGTGCGCGGCGCGACCAGTTCGTCGTGGACGAACTGCACGAGTACCTCTTTCATCGCGGCGACGGTCATGTTCGGTGCGCCGGTGAGGACCTGGATGGCGGTTCCGTCGGTGAGCGCGGTCAGCCTCTGCGCGATGGTCTCCGGGTCGACGTCGGTGCGGAAGATGTCCTGCCGTTGTCCGCGCCGGACGATCTTGACGACGGTCTCGTGCCAGCGCGCGTAGTACGTGTTGTGGAACGGGCGGAGTTCGGGCCGAAGCGTGGCCTCGGCCCAGAACTGCAACCAGATGGACCACTCGTCGCGCAGTGGCCCGACTCGGGGCAACTGCATGTCGATCAAGCGGAGCAGTCGTTCGTGGGCGTTGTCGATCGCCTTCAGTTCGCGGCTCTGCCGGTCGAAGGCGTTGTCGATGGCGTGGCGGAGGGCGGCGGTCAGGACGTCGCTCTTGCCGGGGAAGTAGTAGTGCACCGCCCCGGTGCTGGTGCCGACGACCTGGGCGATGTCGGAGATGCGGACCGAGTGGTATCCGCGCTCGGCGATCAGTTGAGCCGCAGCATCGAGTATCGCCGTTCGGCGCGCGTCCTCGGTGAGTTGAGCGGTCACTGTCCCTCCTTCGATTGTCATCTGACTGATCCATCAAATCATACGACACAAACTGACGCATCAGTCAGACGACGGCTACCGGCCTCGAAAACGATCCGCAGCCGATCGCGAGCGGCATAACCGCAGCTAAACGCCACGAAACAATCGGGGACCACATCTGACCCTCGGATCAGTTTCGGCAAAAGCCTTGACATTTGTGGGCTGAATCACGGTATAACTGATGCATCAGTCAGACCCCCGTTGGTCGGAACCGTAGCGACGAGAGGCGAACGCTCGATGGAATGTGAGAACCCAGGTGGAGGCGCCGGGCAGGTGCTGCGACCCGACGTCCATCGCGGGCGGGTGGCACTGATCACCGGTGGAGGCACCGGGATAGGGCGCGCGATCGCACTGGACATGGCGCGGTGTGGAGCCGACGTAGTGATCAGCGGCCGCAGGCCCGAGCCCCTCGAGAAGACCGTCGCCGAGATCGAGGCACTGGGCGGACGGGCGCTCGCGGTGCCCGCGGACATTCGCGAAGAAGAGCAGGTGACCGCCCTGGTCGATCGGGCCCTGGAGCGGTTCGGCCGCATCGACATTCTGGTCAACAACGCCGGCGGTCAGTTCGCGGCGCCGGCCGAGGACATCACGAGCAAGGGGTGGCGCGCCGTTCACCGTCTCGCCGTCGACGCCACCTGGGCGGTCACCCGGGAGGTCGCCGTCCGCGCGATGATTCCGCAGCGGTCGGGATGCATCTTCTTCATGGCGTTCTCCCCGCGCCGGGGAATCGCATCGATGGTCCACGCGACGTCGGCCCGCGCGGCCCTGGAAAACCTCGCCTCCGGACTGTCGCTGGAGTGGAGCCGGTACGGAATCCGGTCGATCTGCATCGCCCCCGGCACCATCGCGACGGAGGGCATGGAGGAGAACTACACGGAAGAGGCCCGCGCGCAGTGGACGTCCGCGGTGCCGCTCGGACGCCTGGGCACGGCCGAGGACGTGTCCGGGGTCGTCACGTTCCTCGCCTCGCCCGCAGGCAGTTACGTCACCGGGACCACGCTGGTGATCGACGGCGGCGCCGACGCCTGGGGCGCCGGCCATCCCGCACCGAAGGTCGAGGAGACCCGATGAGCACGATCACCGGCCGCGACCTCACGGCACTGTTCGATCCGCGGTCGGTCGCCGTCCTCGGTGCGAGCAACGACGAAACCAAGTACGGCAACTGGATCAGCGTCCAGGCGCTCCGGATGACCGGCCACCGGTCGGTCCACCTCGTCAACCGGCGCGGCGAGCGCATTCTCGGTCAGCCGTCGCTCCGGAGCCTGTCGGAACTCGACGAACGAGTCGACCTCGTTGTGATCACCGTGCCGGCACAGGGTTTCGAGGAGGCCGTCGACGACGCCCTCGCAGCCGGCGCCACCGCAATCGTCGGCGTCACCGCCGGTTTCGCCGAACTCGGCGCTGCCGGAAAGGCGGTGCAGGATCGGGTGGTGGCGCGGGTGCGGGAGGCCGGCGCGGTCCTCCTCGGTCCGAACTGCCTGGGCGTGCTGGACTCGAGCACCGCGCTGACGCTGGCGTCGAACCCGCTGCCCGCCGGAAGGGTCGCGCTGCTCTCCCAGAGCGGCAATATGGCACTCGAACTCAGCCAGTTCCTCGAGGCCCGCGGACACGGGTTCTCCCGGTTCGCCTCGCTGGGGAACCAGGCTGATCTCGGCGCCGCCGACCTCATCCGGTCGTGCGTCGAGCACGACGACACCGAACTCATCGCCGTGTACTGCGAGGACTTCGGCGACGGGCGGGCGTTCGTCGATGCCGCCGCTCAGGCGTCGCGGGCCGGGAAGCCGGTGCTGCTGCTGACGGTGGGCGGCAGCGAGGCCTCCATCCGCGGGGCGCAGTCCCACACAGGATCGCTGACGTCCGACAGCGCGGTCATCGACGCGGCCTGCCGCGCGGCCGGGGTGTACCGGGTGTCGAGCCCGCGGCAACTCGCGGACGTCGCCGCGACCCTCCTCGGGTACGGACCCGCGGACGTGCGCCGGGTCGGTGTCGTCGCCGACGGCGGCGGGCACGCGGGTGTCGCGTCCGACGTGGTGGAGGCGGCCGGACTCACGGTTCCGGAGTTCCCCGCCGACATCAGCGGCGCGCTGCGCGAACTGTTGCCGCCGTCCGCAGGAGTGACCAATCCGGTCGACCTCGCGGGCGCCGGGGAACAGGACATCACCTCGTTCGTCTCCGTTCTCGACACCATCCTGCACAGCCCGGCGGTCGATTCCGTGCTTCTCACCGGATATTTCGGCGGCTACGGCAGCTACGGTGAGAACCTGGCGCGCAAGGAGATCGAGACCGCCCGAGCGATGGCGGAAACGGCTCGTGCCCACGGCAAACCGGTCGTCGTGCACACGATGCATCCCGACAGCGCCGCGGCGAGGGTGCTCGCCGACAGCGGGGTCCCGGTCTTCCGCGCGGTGGAGGACGCCGCCGGGGCGCTCGGCGTCATCGCCGAAACCACTGCGCCGCAGGATCAGGCGGGTACGGACAGTCTGCCGCCCGCGCCGGTGACCAGCGACGCGTACTGGGATTCGCGTGAACTGTTCCGCGGCGCCGGCGTCGAATTCCCCGCGGCGCGTCTGGTGCGGAACTGTGCGGAGGCGGTGGCGGCGGCCGAGGCCGTCGGATTCCCGGTGGTCCTGAAAGCGATGGGCCTGCTGCACAAGTCCGACTCCGGCGGGGTCGCCCTGGGTCTGGGGTCGGCGGAACAACTCGCCGACGCGTTCACCCGCATGGACGCCTCGCTCGGAGCGTCCGCCTACTGCGTCGAGGCGATGGCCGACCTGAGTGAGGGTGTCGAACTCATCGTCGGGGTCCAGACCGACCCGCGGTTCGGCCCCGTCGCCATGGTGGGTCTCGGCGGCATCTTCACCGAGGTCCTCGCCGACGTGTCCTTCGCGCTGGCGCCGGTCGACGCGGAGACCGCCCGCGGCCTGCTCGACAACTTGCGGGCGTCCGCTCTGCTCCGAGGGGTGCGCGGCAGGCCGCCGATCGACATCGACGCGGCCGCGGACGCCATCGCCGCGATCACCGCCGTGGCCACCGCGCATCCCGAGATCGCGGAACTCGAGATCAACCCCCTGCTCGTCACCCCGAAGCAAGCCCTCGGACTAGACGCGCGCATCGTCCTGAACTCATCGAACACCAACTGACACAAGGAAGTTCTGAACCATGGAATTCGCATACAGCCCCCGCCTCGCCGACCTCAAGGAGCGCGCCCGCGCCCTGACCGACACGATCATGCAGTTCGAGGACGAGTGCGAACGCAACAACGGGATCTCCGACGAATCCCACGCCACCATCAAGGCGGCCGTCCTCGCAGCGGGACTTCAGGCGATCAACACCCCCGTCGAATACGGCGGAGCCGGACTGACGGTGCTCGAGCAGGCCGTCGTGCAGGACGAACTCGGCAAGCTCACCAATGCGCTGTGGGACACGGTGTGGCGGCCGGCGAACCCGCTGACCCACGCGACCCCCGAGCAGCGGGAGCGGTACCTGATTCCCGGCGCCCGCGGTGACCGCCGCGACGCCGTCGCCATCTCCGAGGCCAACGCCGGTTCGGACTTCTCCGCGGCGAGCACCACCGCGACCCCCGACGGCAACGGCGGATACATCATCAACGGCGAGAAGTGGTTCGTCACGGTCGGTGACGTCGCCGACTACCTCATCGTGCTGGCCAACGTCGAACCCGACAACGCCGCAACGATTTTTCTGATCGACGTCGACACCCCGGGCGTGAAGATCAAGCACATCCCCCGCTACACGCACACGTTCGTCTACGAGCACCCCGAGTTCACGTTCGAGAACGTGCGAGTCGGCGCGGACGCCGTGCTCGGCGGCATCGGGCAGGGCCACGACCTCACCCGTGACTGGTTCACGGAGGAGCGGTTGATGATCGGCGCACGCACGATCGGTGCGGCCGAGCGGGCGCTGACCCTGGCCGTCGACTGGGCGCGGGAGCGGGTGCAGGGCGGCGAGCCGCTGATCAACCGGCAGCTGATCCAGGGCATGATCGCCGATTCCGTTGTGGACATCACCACCAACCGGGCGCTCACCCACCAGGTGGCATGGGAGTTCGACCAGGCCGACCCGAACGATGCCGATCTGCGAAAGACCCTGCACGCCAAGGCTGCGACCGTGAAGCTCGCCGCGTCCGAGGCATCGAACCGGGTGGTCGACCGGGCCGTCCAGATCTTCGGCGGCCGCGGCTACATCCGCGACTACCCCGTCGAGCGGCTGTGGCGCGAACTGCGCGTCGACCGCATCTGGGAGGGCACGTCGGAGATCCAGCGCCTGGTCATCGCGAACGAGGCCAACAAGCGGGGTCTCGAGAACCTGCTGTCCTTCCGCTACGAGGCCGGGGAGAAGTAACACGATGCCGACCGAGAACACCGGAACCGTCGACGTGCGCCGGGACGGCGACGTCGCCGTCGTCACCCTGCGGCGCGAACGGAAGCGGAATGCGCTGTCCACGCACATGGAAGCCGCGCTGCTCGCCGCGCTGGGCTCACCCGAGGTGAAGTCCAGTCGGGCCGTGGTCGTCACCGGGGGCGACTCGGTGTTCTCGGCCGGCGCGGACGTCACCGAACTGCGGGAGATGACGCCGGAGGCGATCGCCGAGTACTACCGGACCTCCGGGTCGGTGTACGAGGCGCTCGCGGCGCTCCCGCAGCCCACGGTGTCCGCGATCACCGGCTACTGCCTCGGCGGCGGCCTCGAACTGGCCCTCGCGACCGACATCCGGGTCGCCGATCCGGCCGCGGTCTTCGGGTTCCCGGAGATCGGCATCGGGATCCTCCCCAGCTCCGGCGGCGTCACCCGCATCATCCGCATCGCCGGTGCCGGCCGTGCCCGCGACCTCGTGCTGCGCGGTCGGCGCTTCGATCACGCGGACGCCGAACGCTGGGGCGTCGTCAGCGAGATCGCCCCTCCGGCGGAGCACGTGAAGCAGGCATTGAGCATCGCGCACGAACTCGCGGCGTATTCGCCTCTGGCGCTGAGCATCACCAAGCAGGTGCTGGACGTCAGCGCGGACGCCCCGCACCACGCGTCGCTGCTGCTCGAGCAGCTCGCCTACTCGGCGCTGAACAAGACAACCCCTTAGCGGTTCCGGCCGAGTGCGGCCGACTCGACCGCCACCCCGAGGGTGACGGCACCAATCTACGTAGTGGAGACGACATGAGTTCCTTCGACGTGATGGACAGACCCGCCAAACGCGGGTTCCACACCAAGCTCCTGATCGCGTGCTGTGGCGGACCATTCCTGGACGGGTACGTCATGAGCATCATCGGCGTGGCCCTGCTCGGCGTGCACGAGCAGCTACACCCGACGACGGCCGAGGCCGGGTTGATCGGTGCGGCCTCGCTGATCGGTATCTTCTTCGGCGCCACCGTGTTCGGCTTCCTCACCGACCGGGTGGGCAGGGAGAAGATGTACGCCCTCGACCTGGTGGTGCTGGTCGTCGCATGCGTGCTGTCGGTGTTCGTGCAGTTGCCGTGGCAGCTGATCGTGCTGCGGTTCGTCATCGGCGCGGCCATCGGCGCGGACTACCCCATCGCCACCTCGCTCCTCACCGAGTTCACTCCGACCCGCAAGCGCGGCGCGATGGTCGGGATGTCCGCCGTCGCATGGTCGGCGGGTGCCGTCGCCGCCTACGTGGTCGGGGCGCTCGTCGTCGGGATCTCCGGCGGCAACGACCACTGGCGTCTGCTGCTCGCGTCGAGTGCGGTCCTGGGTCTGATCGTGATCCTCGTGCGGCGCGGAATCCCGGAGTCGCCGCGGTGGCTCCTGAAGAACGGCCGGGTCGCGGACGCCGAGGCCGTGGTCGAGCAGATCTACGGGGAGAAGCTGGATCTGAGCACGGTCACCGTCGAAGACACCGCCGACAAGCCGAAGGCCGACATCGGGATCTACTTCCGGGGCCAGTATCTCGCCCGGCTGATCATGTGCAGCGCCCTGTATCTGGCGGTCGTCACCCCGCTCTACGCGCTGCTGACGTTCCTGCCCACGATCCTGTCCGGATTCTCGATCTCCGGCGACGGTTCCGCGGGGCTGATCGTCGAGACCGTCATCATCGGACTCATCGTCGCCGGATCCATTCCCGCGCTGTTCCTGGTCGAGAAGTGGGGCCGGCGCCCGATCGCGGTGATTCCGTTGGCGCTGATGGTGATTCCGCTGGCCGGGTTGTGGTTGTGGGCGGACGGGCCGCTGTGGTTCATCGTCGCCGCGTTCTGCGCGTACGCGTTCATCTCCGGCGGTCCGAGCATCCTGGTGTGGATCTACCCCAACGAGCTCTTCCCCACGGAGTTCCGGGCCACGGCCGTGGGCATCGCCACCGCCGTCAGCCGGTTCGGCGCCGCGACCGGCACGTACCTGCTGCCGCTGAGCATCTCCTCGCTGGGCACCGGCACCACGATGCTGTTCGGCGCGGTCCTGACGGCGGTCGCGTTCGTGATCTGCTTCTTCATGTCGCCCGAAACGAAGGGCAAGTCGCTGGAGGAGGTGTCGTCCGTGTCCGCCGCGCCGGTGACGGCGACGAGCGCTCCGCGGACGGAGAAGCTGGAGGAGGCGTCCGCGCCGCGAACCTGACCGATCGCCTCCCTTCGCCCCTGCCGACGTTCGTTCCCGTCGGCAGGGGCGGACCCCTGTGCGGCCATCTCCCGCTGCCCGGGAGAAGGGTCTCCCCACCGGCGACGTGCTGCGCTACTCTCTCGGCTAGAACACGTTCTATTCGACCGAGGAGTCGCATCATGGCACCGTCCGCAGAAGACATCCGCAAGACCGTCGAGAGGTACATCGAGGCGGTGGCCACCGGGACCGCCGACGACGTCGTCGCGCTGTACGCCGACGGCGCCACCGTGGAGGACCCGGTGGGCACCGATCCGCGGACCTCGGTGGAATCCCTGCGCGAGTTCTACGGGGTGATCGAACCGCTGAAGCAGACCGGTGAACTCCTGACGCTGAAGATCGCCGGCAACTCGGCGGCGTTCCACTTCTCCCTCGTCACCGATCTCGGCGAGCAGAAGCTCGAGATCGCGCCGATCGACGTCATGACCTTCGACGACGAAGGCAAGATCACGTCGATGCGGGCGTTCTGGTCGCAGGAGGACATGATCACCAGCTGACCGACGGCCGGGCCGGCAACCACACCGCAATACGGCCCGGCCGATCGGCGACTGTGCCTACGATGGCGGGGTGGCCACCGACGATGCCGGGCCGGCTGCACGGCGTGCCCGACGCAGACGAGTCGTTCGAGCCGGTACGCGCCCCGGGCGCGCACCGCGTAGCTGGCTGGCGGTCCTCGGAGTCCTGACCGCGGCGGTGACCGTGGCGTGCTCCTCCGGTTCCGGGGGCAACCCCGACCCGATCGACCTCGATCGGGCCACCGACCAGGGGCAACTTCCGTGGACCGAGGTGCTGCTCCCGCCGCAGACACCGACGACGGTCCCGTTCGGCCCGCCCGGAACCGACCTGCCGGGTGAGCCCCGGGCCGCCGGTATCCGGGTGGTCGGTGACCGCGCCGGACTCTACGGCGGAAGCCCCGACCGCGTGCTCTGCGACCGGCAGCGCCTCGTCGACGACCTCGAGGGGGATCCCGCGAGGTTGGAGGCCTGGTCGAGTGTGTTCCAGGTCGACGACGTGCGCAATTACGTCCGGACCCTCACCCCCGTCCTGCTCCGCGCGGACACCCGCGTCACCAATCACGGCTTCGACGACGGCCACGCGACGGCATTCCAGTCGGTGCTCCAGGCCGGGACCATCGTGCTGATCGACGACCACGGCGTTCCCCGCGTCCGGTGCATGCGCGGCAGCCCGCTGCTGTCCCCGGTGGTGAACCAGGACGCGAAACTCGAGGGCGATCCGTGGCCGACGTTCCAGCAGGACCGGCTGTACGTCGTGCAGCCCTCCAACCTGGCGATGACCGAAGTGGCCGTGGTCGACCTGATGACCGGCGGATTGTCGTCGGTGCCGATCGGGTCCGGTCCGCAGCAGCCCGCGGAGCGTCCGAATCCGGTAGCCCCCGTGGAAGCCCAGGCGCCGGTGGTCGATTCGCCGCCCGCCGTGGTGCAGCAGGCCGCTCCCCGGCCCGCGCCTGTCCCCTCTCCGGAACCCGCGCCGGCGCCACCGCCGCCGCCACCTCCCCCGCCGCCGGCACCCGTCGCCGTGCCGCCGCCCGCACCCGAGCCGCCGGTGTACAACCCGCCGCCCGCTCCCGCGCCGGTGCCCGCTCCGCCGCAACAGATTCAGGTGCAGATACCGGGTCTGCCGCCGATCGTCATCCCGATCCCGAACTGACGCCCGGCTCCGTCAGAGGGCGATAAGCGCCGCGTGCGCCACGACCGCCTGGGTGAACAGCGTCCAATCGTTGATGATGTGCGCGCCCGTCGAGACCCACAGGTTCTTGGTGCGGATGTACGCGAGCGTGAGGACCAGCCGGGCCCCGCCGATCACGATGAACGCCTGAGCGAAGTTCCAGTCGTAGGTCTGGAGGTGGGCGGCGCCGAACCACACCGCGCTGAGCAGCCAGGCCAGGACGATCGCCGTCTTCCGGGACAGCCTCGCCTTGGCGACCAGGAAATACATCATTGCGAGGAACGGGACGATCGTGAAGACTTCCTCGCCGACCAACTGGATCCCGGTTCCCACGTAGAACGCGACCGTGTCGAGCGCACCACGCTCGCCCACGCCGTCGACGGCCTTGTTGGACGCCACCCCGAACACGGCCTGCACGAGCAACGCCAGTGTGAACGTGACGGCCAGGTTGAGCAGCGCGAACCCGATCATCGTGAGAACGTCGCGGCCGCGCACCCTGCGGAACAGTGCGGTCCAATGATCGCGCGTCACCAGCGCCAGGACGGTGAGCGGGATGCCGACGAACAGGATCCGCGGAATCAACGCCACCAGATTGGTGGGTTGCGGGATGAGGACCAGGGCCGCGAAACCGACGGCGACGGACACCCACATCAGGATCCACTGCCGCGCCGACAGCGCGGTGGGCGTCCCGTCGTAGAACGGGAAGTCGGCGTCGTCGCGGCGTTCGATCAGGGGTCCGAACCGGTCGCCGGGCGATGCCGGTTCGTAGACCGAAGCTGCGCTGGATCCGGAAGCACCACTCATCGACTTCCCCTCTGCGGTGGGTGGACGCGAGAGGCAATTTTCGCAGCAACCACCTGCCGGTGCCACCCGGCGCGCCCGCACCGACGCGCAACGGACGGTGAACGGACGGAAACTTATCTATACCTGTGGTGAATTCAAACCACTTGTATTGACAAGTTGAGCGTCCAGGGACCAAGGTGGAATTCATGACACATCAACGACGCTACGACGTGGTGGTTGTCGGCGCCGGAATCGTCGGTCTCGCGCACGCCTACCACGCGCTCGACCGCGGTCTGTCGGTAGCGGTGATCGATCATGCCGACCGCGTGGCGGGCGCATCCGTCCAGAACTTCGGTCACGTCTGCATCACCGCCCAATCGGGTGTCGCTCGCGACTACGCGCTGGCCGGCCGGGAGCACTGGCTCGACCTGGCGCGAAAGGCGGGGTTCTGGATCTCAGAGTCCGGAACGTATTGTGTGGCACGGCACGACGACGAAATGGCCGTCATGACCGAGTTCGCGGACAGGCGCGAACCGGCCGAGGTGGAACTGCTGCCGCGCGAACGGATCCTCGCTGCACTCCCCGTCTCCGGCGATCGCGTCGTCGGCGGGATGTACCTGGCCGGCGACCTCCAGGTGGACCCGCGGGAGGCGGCCCCCGCCGTCGCGCGGTGGCTCGAGGCGTCCGGCGTCGACTTCTTCTGGCGCACCGCCGCAGCCGGATTCGGCCCCGGGGTGGTCCACACCTCGCGGGGCGATCTGCATGCGGGGACGGTGTTCGTCACCGTCAACCACGACATCGACCGCCTGTTCCCGGAGCAGGCCGAGCGCGGAGGGCTCCTGCGGTGCCGGCTGCACATGCTGCGCGCGAGGATGCCGCTGACCGCACCGTTGCCCGGGCCGCTGTTCACCGGCTGGTCGCTCGTGCGGTACAGCGGTTTCGCGGACCTGCCCGCGACGGCGGCGCTCGCGGCGCGGTTGCGCGAGGAGCATCCTGACTACGCCGACCTCGACCTCCATCAGATGTACACCCCGCGGCCCGACGGCTCGATCCTGCTGGGCGACACCCACATCCGTGATGTGTCGGCGGAGCCGTTCCAGTCGGAGCAGGGGTTCGAGGTGCTGGTCCGCGAGGCCGCCGCCCTGTTCGGCGTCCCGGACGTCACCGTCACCGAGCGCTGGCAGGGCGTGTACAGCTCGGCCCCCGACTCGGAGTTCCTGATCGAGGAGCCCCTCGACGGGGTGCACATCGTCACCGTCACCACCGGCATCGGCATGACGACCGGCATGGGTCTGGCGAAGGACCGGATCGACCACGTCTTCGGCAGCGAACCTGCGCTGACGCACTGAACACGGTATCCCACACACACATTCACCGAACCTCGAGAGGAACACGACAATGGGAACACAGGAACCGGACATCGGCCTCGTCGTCTTCGACATGGCAGGCACCACCGTGGAGGACAGCGGACTGGTGCAGCAGTCCTTCCTGGCCGCGGACGCGCACGCCGGCCTGTCGAAGACGGACGACGACCGGCGGCGGATGCTCGAGTACGTCTCCGACACCATGGGCCAGTCCAAGATCGTCGTCTTCCGCCACCTCAGCGGCGGACACGAGGAACAGGCGCAGGCGGCGAACAAGGAATTCGAACGCTGCTACGCGCAACTCGTCGACGACGGCCGGTGCAGCGCCGTTCCCGGCGCCGAGGAACTGCTCGGCTCGCTGCGGGAGCAGGGCATCAAAACGGCGCTCACCACCGGGTTCGCTCACGAGACGCAGATGTCGATCATCCGCGCACTCGGCTGGGAGGACGTCGCCGACATCGTGCTCTGCCCCGGTGACGGCGTCCGCGGCCGCCCCTTCCCCGACATGCCGCTGACCGCGCTGATGCGCGCCGGCGCCCCGTCCGTGCAGTCGATGGTGGTGCTCGGCGACACGACGTCGGACATCATCACCGGCCTGCGCGCCGGAGCGCTCGCCTCCGTCGGCGTGCTCACCGGCGCCCACGACGCCACCCAGCTGTCTGAGGCCGGGGCCACCCACGTCCTCGACAGCGTCGCGGACCTGCCCGGTCTGCTCGACCGGCTGCGCAGCGCCTGATCCTCCCCCGCTTCCGCGACGAACGGGACGGTCGTTGCGTCAGATCGAACGAGCGTCCCGTTCGTCGCACCGGAATTGCATGCCGGCCGCCGACGATCAGGGGCCGTTGCTGTCGCCCGACGGACCCCGCGGGTCGACGGTCCGGGCGTTCACGATGCTGAAGGCGACGAGGTCGGGCCGGTACCGGTCGTCGGCGTACTCGAAGATGTCGCCGTGCTGATCCCGCGACGTCCGGCGTTCCCGCAACAGCGGGCTGCCGGGGGCGATGCCGAGGTGTTCGGCCTCTGCCTCGGTGGCGGCGACGGCGTCGAGTACGTGCTCCATCGATTCGAACCGGACGCCGCGGGAGGTGAGATAGTCGGTGATCGACCCGGAGTCGACGTCGAACTCGAACAGCAGGGAACCGACGCGGTCGGTGAACGTGCTCCGCTCGAGCATCGTCGGTTCGCCGTCGAGCAGCCGGACGCGGAGAACCTCGACGACGAAGTCGTCCGGCCCCGCCCCCAACGCGGCGGCGGCGGGCTCGGACACCCGGCGGCGGGCGATCTCGAGCGTGCGGCTGCCCGCGGTGCGTCCGGTGCGGTGCGCCCACTGGGTGAACGGGGTGAACGTGTCCAGCGTCTGAGTGATGTCGTGGCTGCGGACCACGGCCGGTTTGCCCTGGGACAGCTGGATGAGCCCCTCGTTCTTCAACGTCGCGAGGGCCTGGCGCACCGGGCCGCGCGACACCTCGAATTCTGCGCACAGCATGCTCTCGCTCGGCAGCGACTCGCCCACCGCATACCGCCGCTGCATGATGCGCTGCCGCAACTGGACCGCGACGAACTCGTGGCGGGAGCGTGCCTCCACCATTGCGCATCACCCCACTTCCCCGGCCGGTCGACGGTTACCACTGCGAATCACGTGCATTCTAGTGGCGTCGCCGTTACGGTACACTGCGAGAACGCGTTCCAGCCGGTGGAGGGATTCGGAGCATGGCGACGTCGACGGGACGATCGGTCACGGCCGACGGATTCCGTTGGCAGGTCAGCGAACTGGGTGACGGTCCGCCCGTGATCCTGTGTCACGGGTTCCCGGGCCTCGGCTACAGCTTTCGGCACCAGATGCTGGCCCTCGCGGCGTCCGGGTACCGCGCGATCGCCCCGGACATGCCCGGTTACGGCGGCACCGACGTACCCCGCGACATCGACGACTACACCAACGAGCGGGTGTCGGACGCGCTGATCGGCCTGCTCGACGCGCTCGGACTCGACCGTGCCGTGTTCGTCGGCCACGACTTCGGCGCTCCGGTGGCCTGGACCGTCGCGCTCCGTCACCGCGAACGGGTATCCGGGCTGGTGCTGCTGGCCGTTCCCTACATGCCCGACCGCTTCCCGCTGCGCCCGTCGGAGCTCTATGCGTCGCTGGCGCGCAAGCACTTCCTGCACATCCACTACTTCCAGAAACCGGGGGTCGCAGACCGCGAACTCGACGGCGACCCCCGCGGCTTCCTGCAGCGGCTGTTCTACGCATTGTCGGGCGACTACCGCTACCTGGACATCTGGCAGCACCCGTCGGAGGGCAACGGGTACCTGGATGTATTGCCCGACGCCCCACCCCTGCCGTGGTCGTGGCTGACGGAGGACGAGTTCGAACACTATGTGGAGGTCTTCACCCGGACGGGTTTCACCGGCGGCCTGAACTGGTACCGGGCGTACGACGCCAATTGGGAACGGTCGGCGAGAGTCCGGGTTGCCCAGATCGAGGTGCCGACGCTGTTCGTGGCCGGTGCACGCGATCCCGTCCTCGCGATGAGCGGTGCGCAGGCCCTCGACCGGATGCGCGACACCGTTCCCGACCTGCGCGGCATCCACCTCCTCGACGGCGCCGGCCACTTCGTCCAGCAGGAGCGGGCCGAAGAGGTGAACGAGCTGCTGCTCGACTTCGTCGCACGCTGAAGCCGCCGCCCCACCGGACCGCCTGCGCAGCAATGCCTTCGATGCGGCCCTACTCGGTATCTCCTGCGTAGCGGATTCGTCACATCGCACACACGTTTCAATCACGTTGTCCGACAGCCGGGCTCGGTAGCGGCACGATTGTGTCACGCGCTAGCATCGTCTGCATGACGTCACCGGGTGCCGCACTGTCGTATGTCGAACTGCTCGACGCTGTTGCCGAATCGCACCGGACGGTGGAGGCCGCGCTGTCGGGGTTGACCGACGATCAGGCGCGGGAGCCGTCGCTGCTGCCGGGATGGAGCCGGGGACACGTCGTCACGCACCTCGCGAGGAACGCCGATGCGCTCAACCGGTTCGCCGTCGGGGTGCTCACCGGTGAGGCGGCGCCGGAGATGTATCCGGGCGGTCCGGCCGCGCGGGCCGCGGCGATCGAGGAGGGGGCCGGACGTCCGGCGGAACTGTTGGTGGCCGATTTCCGCTTCGCGGGACGGCGGGTGATCGAGTCACTGCGCGGGATCACCGAAGATCGGTACGAGACGCCGGTGAACTGGCGTCAGCGGGTGCCGGCGCGTCAGGTGCCGGTACTGCGGTGGCGTGAACTCGAGATCCACCACGTGGACCTCGGCCTCGACTACTCGGTGGCCGACTGGCCGGAATTGTTCGTGGAGCAGACCTTGGAATCGGAGCTGCCCGAGTTGGCCGCCCGGCATCCGGACGTCCGGGTGCCGGATCTTCCGCGCACCGAACTGCTGGCCTGGGTGATCGGACGCCCCACGCGGGAGGGCCTGCCGCCCGTCCCCGCGTGGCCGTTCTGACCGTCAGGCGTATTCGACGCTCTCGAACGTGTCGGCGTCGTCGAGCGCGTCCCAGATGATCGCGTAGCGCTTGTGGGTCATCTCGTCGGCATCGACGAGGAGCGCGTCGAACAGGGACTTCGGGTTCTCCTGCCACTGCTGAACCAGGGCCGCGACCGCCTGCGGGGTGAACAGACCGGACCGCGCTGCCGCCTCGATCCACTCGTCGAACTCACCGCCGTGAATCCGCTCGACCGCGTCGCGATCGACCTCGCCGTCACCGAGATCGAGAGTGAACATCGTCGCGAAGACGTCGCCGTCGACTGCGACGACGGTGTCGCTGTGCATACGCTGTTCGGTGTTCATCGTGGGAATACCTCCTGGGAGTCAGCTCGGTGGAACCGACTCGCGTTTGCGATCTCTGCTGATGAGAAGAACTGTAGGGCGACTGATTGTGAGCAGCTTAAAGCCTTTCTGTGAGATCAATCTGTGATGTATCTCACGCAGGTTTCTCCGCTGTCAGCGCACCCGCAGCACGACTTCTGTGGGGTGCGCGTCACGCGGCGTCTCCACCGCGGTACGCACGGCTTTTGCGACGGTCGACGGCTGCAGGTACTTCTCCGGCCGGTACTCGTCGCCCTCGCCGGCCACGATGGCACGCTGCATATCGGTGTCGATCCGGCCGGGGTGAACAGATGTGACGCGCAGTAACGGCTCCTCGAGCCGCAGCGCGTCCCCGAACGCCCGGAGCGCGAATTTGCTCGCCGCATACGACGCCCAGCCGGCGTTCGCGCGGATGCCGGCACCCGAGTTGATGAGCACCACGTGGCCGCCTGCGGCGCGCAGAGCGGGCAGCAGCAGTCGCGTCAGTTCGGCCACCGCGATCACGTTCGCCTCGAGCGTGTGCCGCCACTGTTCGACGGTCGACTCCGCGACGGTCGCGAGGTCGGCGACGCCGGCGTTGTGGACGAGGACGTCGAGTCGGTCGATCGGTGCGCACGCCGCCGCCACCGCGTCGTAGTCGGTCAGCTCCACCGGCCAGGGGGTGGCGCCCGGCAGCTCGGCGAGGATGCCGGCGAGCGACCCGGCGGACCGGGCGCCGAGCAGGAGGTCGTGGGTCGGTGCGAGTTCGCGGGCGATGGCGGCTCCGAGGCCACGGCTGGCGCCGGTGATCAGGGCTGTGGGCATGCGCACGAGGCTATCGCCCTGTGAGTACTTCTTAACCGCCGGCGGTTAACAAGTACTCACAGGGCGGACCAGTGATGCCACCTCAGGTCGCGGATCGCGATCGCCGGTCCGTCCGGGCGGCGGTCGACGTACTGCGGATACTTCGCGGCGAGGACGTCGAGCGCGGCGGTGCCCTCGTCGGAGTCCGGGTCGAGGATCCGCGCCCGGCCGTCGACCCGCACCCACCACAGGTGGTCCCAGTTCTCGTCGTAGTGATCCACCAGCAGGGAGACGGCGGGATTGGCCGAGATGTTCTTCAGGCGCCGCAGGGCCGTGGTGCGTTTGGGTTTGTGGTCGACGCAGGAGTAGATGGCGTCGGAGTCGAGCGCGAAGACGAGCGGGACGAGGTGCGGCACCCCGTCCGCCCCGACCGTGGCGAGCCGGGCGACGCGGGCGGCCGCGAATCGTGCGACGGGGTCCATCACGGTTCCATCAGGTAGTCGCCGCTCACCGGTTCGGGGAGCGCGGGGATGCCCAGCGGGCGCGTGAAGTACGCCCACGGGAACCACAATGTCCCGACCTTCTGCCAGCCGTCGGCCTCGAGTTTCTCGCGGCCGGCGAGCGCCGACGTCCGAATGTGCTCCCACTGTTCGTCGGACTTTCGGACGGTGTGGAACAGGGTGCCGAATCCGACGGAGTGCCAGCCGTACGAGCCGGCGCGGTTGAGGATGCGCATCTCGTTGAACGCGGTCAGTGGGGTGAGCCGGCGGGTGCGGCCGTCCGGGTCCGGTTCGGGGGCGTCGCCGATCCGTTTGCCGAAGCGTTGTTGCGCCGCCTGCCGGGACATGCCGAGTGCGGCGCCGACCGTGTCCCAGCTGTGACCGGCGGAGCGGGCGGCGGCGATCGCGGAGATCAGCAGTTCGTCGACCGACTCCCGTGCCTGCGCCGTGAGCCGGACGAGGGCGAGGTAGGCGGCGGGGTCGTGGTCGAGCCCCGGGTCGATCCGGGGGTCTGCCTTGGCGATCGCGTCCGACAGCAGCTGGGTGAGCGCGACATCCGACATCTGTCAAGTATTGGTTGACAAGATGCGCTCTGTCAATAAAAAGTTGACTAGCCGGTGACGAGGGTGATGCCGAGGGCGAGCATCAGCGCGGCGATCCCGGCGTCGAGCACGCGCCACGCGTTCGGGCGGGCGAACACGCGATGCAGGAACTGGGCGCCGTAGCCGAGCGCGAGGAACCAGGTGACACTCGCGGTGGCGGCGCCGAGACCGAACAGCCACCGCCCCGAATCGCCCTGGTTGTTGGCCACCGAGCCGAGCATCAGCACCGTGTCGAGGTAGACGTGCGGGTTGAGCCACGTGAGCGCGAGGCAGGTGAGGATCGACGTCGCGAGGGTCGCCGATCCGACTTCCATCGTGGCGTCCAGCGTCCCGGGGCGCAGCGCGCGGCGCGCGGCGAGCACGGCGTAGGACACGAGGAATGCCGCTCCCGCCCACCGGATCACGGTGATCGCGGCGGGAGCGTGGGCGAGCACCGCCCCGATCCCGCTGATCCCGACGGCGATGAGCGCGACGTCCGACACCGCGCACAGCACGACCACCGGCAGGACGTGCCTGCGGACGATCCCCTGTCGCAGGACGAACGCGTTCTGCGCGCCGATCGCGACGATCAGCGACAGGCCGGTGCCGAAGCCGGCGGCCGCCGTGAGCAGGGCAGGGGTGAGGTGCATGGAAACCACGCTACGAACCCCGTAGTCATCAATCCAGCTCATTATCCTTCATTGCCATTAGCATTGCTTCATATGGATCTGGACCTGGCCGCTCTCCGCACGTTCGCCGCCGTGATCGACGAAGGCACCTTCGACGCCGCGGCCCGGGTACTGCACATCACGCCGTCCGCGGTGAGCCAGCGGATCAAGGCGCTCGAGCAGCAGGTGGGACGCGTCCTCGTGCAACGGGCCAAGCCGGTCCGGGCCACCGACTCCGGACACGTCGTGCTCACGCTCGCCCGCCGGATGGCGCACCTCGAGCGTGAGGCCATGTCGTCCCTCAATCCTGAAGAGGCCGCGACGAGCACGCTGCCGCTCGTCGTCAACGCGGATTCGCTGTCCACGTGGATCATTCCCGCTCTCGCCCGGCTGGCGCCGGAGTACCGGGCGCTGTTCCACCTGCACCGGGAGGACGAATTCCACTCGACCACCCTGCTGCGGGAGGGCACGGTGATGGCCGCGGTGACGTCCGTCCCCGAGGCGGTGCAGGGCTGCACCGTCGAGAAGCTGGGGTCGATGCGGTACCGCGCGCTGTGCAGCCGCGACTACGCCGAACGCTGGCTCCCCGACGGCCCGACCGCGGACGCCCTCGCGGTGGCACCGATGCTCGACTTCGATCGCAAGGACGAACTGCAGGCCCGGTTCCTGCGCGGATTCACCCGGCGCCGGTTGCACCCGCCGCGGCATTTCGTGCCCGGGTCCTCGGCGTTCTCCGACGCCGTCCGCTACGGACTGGGCTGGGGGCTGCTGCCGGAATTGCACACCGGCGACGACCACGGTCTCGTGGAACTCGACCCGTCCCGTCCGATCGACGTCCCGCTGTACTGGCAGCGGTGGAAGCTGGATTCGCCCATTCTCGCGGCGCTCACGACCGCGGTTCGGGACGGGGCGCGCGAAGCGTTGCGGTGACGTCCGCGTGGGCGCAACACTGGAGTCATGGACGCCGACAGCCCGATGGACCCGGTGCAGGCCCTGCGAGAGACAGCGTTCTGGCTCGAACGGTCGCGGGCGGAGACGCACCGCGTGAAGGCGTACCGGCGGGCGGCCGACGTGGTCGCCGAATTGTCGGACGAGCAGCGGGACGTCCGCCGGCGCACCGACAGCTGGAAGGACCTGCCGGGCATCGGACCGAAGACGGCGACGGTGATCCGGGAGGCGCTCGACGGGGTGCCCGTCTATCTGGCGGAACTGCGGGAGAATGCGGAGCCGATCGGCGGCGGCGCCCTGCGTCAGGCGCTCAAGGGCGACCTGCACACCCATTCGGACTGGTCCGACGGCGGCAGCCCGATCGACGAGATGATGCGCAGCGCGGCTCTCATCGGCCACGAATACTGCGCTCTGACAGACCATTCCCCACGGCTGACCGTCGCGAACGGGCTGTCGGCGGAGCGGCTGCGGTCTCAGCTGGAGGTGATCGCCGAGCTGAACGAGGAACTCGCGCCGTTCCGCATCCTCACCGGCATCGAGGTCGACATCCTCGAGGACGGGTCGCTCGATCAGGATCCGGACCTGCTCGACGAACTCGACATCGTCGTCGCCAGCGTGCACTCCAAGTTGCGGGCGGAGCGCGGGGCGATGACCCGGCGGATGGTCAGAGCCGTCGAGAACCCGCTGGTGGACGTGCTGGGTCACTGCACGGGCCGGCTCGTCGAGGGCGGGCGCGGGACCAGGCCGGAGTCGACGTTCGACGCCGAGCAGGTGTTCACGGCGTGCCGCGACCACGGCACCGCCGTCGAGATCAACAGCCGTCCCGAGCGCCGCGACCCCCCGAGCCGGCTCATCGATCTGGCCATGGATCTGGGGTGTCTGTTCTCCATCGACACCGACGCGCACGCCCCGGGTCAACTCGCCTGGCAGGGTTACGGATGCGAGCGCGCGATGCGGTGCGGGGTCGACGCCGACCGCGTCGTGAACACCTGGTCCGCCGACGACCTGCTGGAGTGGGCCAAGTGACGCCTGTGAGTGGTTAGCGAGTGCAGGGACTCGTCAACCACGCACGGGCCGAAGGCCCATCGTGAGCATCCCGCTCCCCGCCCCCGCGATTTCGCCTGCGGCGGGTGCCAATTCGATCCGGGCCCGTTCGATCAGCCGAGTGTCGCCGACGGCGGCCGCGGCGTGTTCGATCAGCGACCACAGCGCCTCGACGAGCAGATCGCGTGGCGGATCGGGGATCCGGCGCAGGGCGGCCGCCGCGTCGTCCGGGCGACCCTCGGCCAGCAGGAGGTGGGGCCGCGCCCACGGTTCGTACGGTCCCCAGTCGGTGCCGGCGTCGAACGTTGCCGGCAGGCCCCGCGACACCCGCAGGCACAGCAGCGCCAGCGGCAGGATCCCGTCCTCGAGGCCGGGCATCCCGCTGCCGTCGAGGAGCTTCGCCGCCGCCCGGTAGCCGGCCTCGGCGTCCGCGTCGGACGCACCCGTCGCCGCCGCGCGCATCGCCCGGTACCACGTCGTGAACACGGCGACGAGCGGTCGCTCGTGCCGTGCGGCCAGGTCGTCCGCGGCGGCGGCGTGCTCGTCGGCGCCGGCGAAGTCGCCGAGCGCCCCGAGCGCCTGCAGCCGAACGAGATGCCCGAGTACCTCGAAGTTCACGAACCCGTGGCGGGCCGAGAGCGTGATCAGTTCCCGGCCGATCGCGTCTCGCTCGGGGGCGAGGCCCGAGCGGTGGAACGTGTGCATGAAGACGCCGTTCAGCGCGGAGGCGAGCAGCCGGGCGCGGGCGGTGTCGTGGTCACCGGGCGACAACCGCGCGAGCGTGCGTTCGGCGGCGGCGACGATCAGGGCCGCCTGCTCCGGGTCGTCGGAGCGCGTCCAGATGGCGGGGACGTCGTAGGCCCCGATCACGCGGGCGGTGAGTTCGGGGTCGCCCAGTCGTTCGGCGGCGACGATCGTCGCGAGCCGTTGCTCCCGGGCCGCCGCGAGACCGCTGCCGCCGGCCACGGCGAGGCTGCGCAGCAGCCCGACCGTCGATTCGAGTCGCGCCCGGGCACCGGACGCCACCGTGCGGTCGTAGGCGGCGGCCGCGCGCTCCCACATCCGGTCGGGGTCGAGTTCGAGGCGGTCGTCGCGGCGCAGGATGTCGGTCTCGAGGGACGTCAGCTCCGGGCTCGGGTCGATTCCCAGCTCCCCGGCGAGCAGCTCCCGCGCCCGGCGCAACACGGCCAGCGCCTCACCCTGGCGGCCGGAGCGGTAGAGGGCGAGGGCCAGCAGCCGCCACGCCCCTTCCCGCCAAGGGTGTTCGGCCACAAAGGCATCGAGGTCCGGTACGGCCTCGACGGCGAGCCCGACGGCAAGCCGGGCCTCCGCCCGCCGCTCCACCGCGGACAGTCGCAACTCCTCGAGCCGCGTCCTCTCCGCGTGGGCCCACGACTCCCCGGCGAACTCCGCGTACGACGGGCCGCGCCACCACCCCAGCGCTTCGTCCAACAGCTCGAGGGCCCGCCCCGGTGCGGCGGTCGCGGCCTCGGCGACCGTGTTCTCGAACCGCCACGCGTCCACGGACTCCGGGCCGGCCCGGAGCGCGTACCCGGGGCCGTCGGTCACGAGAAGCGTCGCGGCGGAACGGGCCGCGCGCTGCGGCTCGAGGGCGCGCCGCAGCGCCGAGACGAACGTCCGGACAGCGCCCTTCGCTCCGGCAGGCGGGTCGACCCAGAGGTCGTCGACGATGACGCCGACCGGCACGACCCGTCCGCGGGCGACGATCAGGCGGGCGAGCACCGCCCGGTGACGTGGGCCCTTCAGCTCGACGGGTCCGCCCGTCTCGTCCCACGCGACCACCGGCCCGAGCACACCGAACGTAGGAGTCACTCCGCCACGGTATAGCGCTCATCGAATGCTCATCGACCGCCCCGAGACTGGACGAGAACCACCCCGAGCACGGAAGGCCACCACCCATGACCCCTGTCATCCCCGGATTCGACTACCAGCGCGTGACCGTCGCCGACGACGTGGACCTGCACGTCGCGGTCGGCGGTTCCGGCAGCCCGATCGTCCTGCTGCACGGCTTCCCGCAGACGCACCTGATGTGGCGGCACGTCGCCACCGACCTGGCCGCCGAGCACACCGTCATCTGCCCCGACCTGCGCGGTTACGGCGCCAGCGGCAAACCCGCCGAGACGGACGGCACCGTCTACTCGAAGCGGACGATGGCCGCCGACGTCGTCGCACTCGCGAGGGAACTGGGCCACGACCGGTTCGCGCTGGCCGGGCACGACCGCGGCGCGCTGGTCGCCATCCGCGCCGGACTCGACCACCCCGATGCGATCAGCCATCTCGCATCGCTCGACGTGCTGCCCACCCTGGACATGTGGGACATCCTGCACGGCGCGGACGCCGCGGTCGCGTTCCACCTGTACCTGATGGCGCAGCCACCCGGACTTCCGGAGCAGATGATCGGCGCGAGCGCCGACGCCTTCTTCGGCCACTTCCTCGACGCCTGGACCGCTGATCCCGACGCGATGCCCGCCGACGTGCGCGCGGAGTACCTGCGGGCGTCCCGCGACGCCGTGCCGTCCATCGTCGCCGACTACCGGGCGTCCGCGGGCATCGACGTCGAGCACGACCGGGCGGACCGGGCCGCCGGGAACCACCTGCGGATGCCCGTCACCGTCATCCAGCAGGACTGGGGCAGCGTGCTCGGCTACGACGCCGCCGGCCTCTGGCGGGCCTGGGCGCCAGACCTGGTGCACGACACCCTCGCCGCGGGGCACTTCATGGCGGAGGAAGCGCCCGGGGACATCGTCGACGCGCTGCGTGCGCTTCTGAAGCGGTAGACGCCGAAACAGGTTGTACAGCAACATGATAGATGCGGTGTGCGGGGCGGCGTAGACTCGCCGGGGAGCCTGGTCGGCCGTCACGGCCGACACTTCGGCACGATCGGGAGGTACACATGCGCACCGACGGCGATTCCTGGGACATTGTCAGCAGCGTGGGGCTCACGGCCCTGGGGGTGGCGACGTTCCGGGCGCTGGAAACCGGCCGTCCCGATGCCCTGATCCGCGACGACTACGCGCCGTGGTTCGTGGAGGCCGCGGGCGAACCGCATTTCACCGGGCTGCTGGCCGACCCGTCCTCGCTGGGAGACACACCGTTCTCCGGGTTCATGGGGTTCCGGACGCGGTTCTTCGACGAATTTTTCCTCACGGCCGCGGCGGACGGAGTGTCGCAGGCGGTGATCCTCGCAGCCGGGTTGGATGCGCGGGCGTATCGCCTCGACTGGCCGGCGGGCACGACGGTGTTCGAGGTCGATCAGCCGAAGGTGCTGGAGTTCAAGGGCGAAGTGCTGTCCGAGCACGATGCGCGGCCCAAGGCCGACCGTCGACCGGTGCCGGTCGATCTCCGGGACGATTGGCCGGCCGCCCTCGGCGCCGCAGGCCTCGACCAAGCCAAGCCCACCGCGTGGTCGGCCGAGGGACTGCTGGCGTACCTGCCGGGCGCGGCACACGACGCGCTGTTCGAGCGGATCGACGAACTGTCGAGCCCGGGCAGCCACCTCGCCGTGGACAATTTCGCGCCGGGCACCGACGCGAAGCGTTTCGACGAGATCAGGAAGAAGTACTTCGACAAGGACCCGTTCGGCGACCTCGACATCACCCAGTTGTTCTACGGCGACGAGCGCGCCGACCCGGAGCACTGGTTGACCGAGCACGGCTGGTCGGTGCGGAGTTATTCTCCGTTCGCGCTGGCCGAGTCGTACGGTCGACCCGCGCCCGAACTCCCGGAGGAACTCGCGGACCTGGCCGACCGCGCGACGTATCTGACGGCAGTGAAGACCGGCGGCTGAGTCAGCCCCGCTCGGCGGCGAGTTCCTCGAACAGCGTCGGGTCGTGGGCGGAGAAGACCCGGACCCGCGGGGCCACCTGATTGTTCAGTTCCCGGAGTCGGCGGTGATTGGCGCGGATTTTCGAACGGTCCACCGCGATCAGCTCTTCCATCACCCGCAGGGCGCGACCGGCGGTTCCCGGCGACACCTGCCCGGGGGCGGCGACGGTGCTGCGGTGGTAGAACGCGTCGCCCGCGTGCAGCAGCCAACTGCGGTCGCCGGTGTCGACGGCCACCGCCGCGTGACCGCGGGTGTGCCCGGGCATCGGGACGAGCACGATGCGGTCGCCGACCCCGTCGATCGGGTGGGCGCCGGAGAAGCCGAGCACGGATTCGCCCGGTCCCGAATAGGTGTGCGTCCTCGGCCGCGGGGTGAGCTGGGCGGGACGGTACCGCACCTTCTCGCGGAACGACGAACGTCCCTCCGACGCTGCCTCTTCCGCGGCGGTGGTGTGCAGGGTGGCGTTCGGGAAGTCGGCGACCCCGCCGATGTGGTCGAAGTCGAGGTGCGTCGCGACGATGTGGGTCACGTCCGAGGGATTCAGTCCCAGCTTGCCGAGTTGGCGGACCGCCGTCTCCGACTCGCGGAACCGGGCGCCGGTCAGCTTCGCGTACTTGCCGACGCGACCGGTGGGGTCGGCGACATCCGCCAGTCCGAAACCGGAGTCGACCAGCACGATGCCCGCGTCGGTCTCGCAGGCCAGCACGTGGCACACCAACCGCCCGATGAGCGCCGAGGAGAACGAGCCGCAATTGAGGTGGTGTACTCGCATGGGCGTTCACGCTAGCCGAGTCGGTGTTCGCGGGCGCCCGATTACACCGCGACCGGGAACTTACACCGCGACCGGGGACGACGCCTGCGCCCAGAACCGTTTCGGTATCCGCCCGGCGGTCCGGGCGCGGCGTCCGGCCGTGACCGCCCCGGCCATCGCCGCCGCCATCAGCGGCGGGTCCGACGCCCGCGTGACCGCGGAGGCGAGCAGGACGGCGTCGCAGCCGAGTTCCATCGCCAGCGCCGCATCGCTTGCGGTGCCGATCCCGGCGTCGAGGATGACCGGGATGTCCGTGCGCGCGACGATCATCTCGATGTTGCGGGGATTGGAGATGCCGAGCCCGGTGCCGATCGGCGACCCGAGGGGCATCACGGCGGCGCACCCGGCGTCGACCAGACGCTGCGCGAGCACCGGGTCGTCGTTGGTGTACGGCAGCACGACGAAGCCGTCGTCGACGAGTTGTTCTGCTGCGGAGACGAGTTCGATCCCGTCGGGAAGGAGCGTGCGTTCGTCGGCGATCACCTCGAGCTTGATCCAGTTGGTGCCCAGTGCCTCCCGGGCCAGCTGTGCCGTCAGCACCGCCTCCGCGGCGCCACGGCAGCCTGCGGTGTTCGGCAACAGCGCGATGCCCAGCCGATCCAGCAGTTCGAGCAGTCCGGTTCTCCCCACGGCATCCACCCGGCGCATCGCGACCGTGGTCAGTTCGGTGCCCGAGGCGATCAGCGCCTCTTCGAGAACGGCCAGGTTGGCCGCACCCCCGGTTCCCATCACCAGCCGCGACGAGAAGTCCCGGCCCGCGATCGTGAGTGCGTCGGTGTGATTGCGCATAGGTACCTCTCCGATCGGCTCGAGTACCCGAACCCTACGGTCGAACCGTCTCCGACGTCAGAGCCACTTGTGTGCTGCGTCATAGGTCCAGATTGGACCCCTGCGTCGCCGTTCTTCTGGATCTTCTGGACCCGTACCAGATGCCGCAGAGTTGTCGGTCAGATGAGCTGAGCGGCACACGCCGCGACGTCACGATCGGAGCAGACATGAACACGATGGTCGCCGGCAGGAACCGCACCGCGAGGTCGAGGGAGGAGCAGCGCTTGGCCGCGGAACTGGAGGATGCCCGGCGCCGCATCATCGAACTCATGGGGCAGCTCGCCGACACAGTGCGCAGCCGCGACGCTCTGAGCGACCGGATGCAGGTGATGGCGTGGAATGCCCGGTGGGGCCGCGAACCCGTCGGATTCGGCGGGCTCTGACCCCGGCGCTACAGCCACGTGGTCGGGCGGATCAGATTCGCGAGATCCACCAGCGTGTACCGGTGCCTGCGCTCGGGGGCCTTGCGGGCGAGCGCCCGGAGCGCCGCCTCCGCCCCGGTGCGCAGGCCGCGCTCGGTGAACGGCACCCCGAGGATCCTCGTCGCCTCGGGGACACCGCCGGCATGCAGCCAATCCACGGCCACGCCGAGAACCAGCACGCGGGTCTGGAGCGCGCGTCGCTCGTCGTGGGCGAGCAGTTCGACCCGGCGGGCCGCCTCCTGCAGATCCCGTTCGCTCACCTCCGCGAGGGGCCGATCGTGGACGAGCATCAGCACACTCGTCAACCGCGCCTCGGCGTAGTGCCGGGACGTCGGCGGCACCTCGTCGAGCGCCTCCACCGAGTTCACCCGGTCGTCGCGGTGCTCGAGTTGCCGTGCCAGCCCGAACGCCGCACTGACCGCGCCGTGATCGGTGCGCCACACCGTGCGGTAGTACTTCTCGGCGGTCCCGCGCCACCGCCCGAGGTTCTCGCCGGCGCGGTATTCGCACCACATCTCGGACGTCGCCGCGAGCGCGAGTTTCGGGGCCTCCTCGCCCGGTAGCGCCGTCAGGACCGCATCGAAGCGGGTGAACGCCTCCTCGAAGTCGCCGCCCACCAGGGCGCACAGCCCGGTGTGCCAGTCGACGCGCCACGTGTCCTCGAGTTCGTGGTCGAGGGATTCGAGGATGGTGGCGGCATCACGCGGCTGCCCGAGGTCGAGGTGCGCGCGCACCTCGGCGAGCGGGATCTCGATGCTCGTCGACTCCACGCCCTCCTTCGCCGCCACCTCCTTGGCCCGGTGCAGCGAATCGAGGAGTTCCCGCGGCCTGCTGTGCACGACGGACAGCAGCGGGGCCGCCGGATCGTCCGGGTCCACCAACGGAATCGGCAGTGCCCGAACGATGCTCATCGCGCTGATGCGTTCGTCCCGGCGATGCCCGTCCACGTAGACGTCGGTGCGGCTGATCGTGAGGTCGGTCCCGAACGTCGTGCGCTGCGGGCTGAAACGGTGGGACAGTCCCGGCTGCGGGTTTCCGGTCCGCTGCGCCCGCACCTCACGCAGAACACCCTCGAGCTGCGTCGACATCTCGTCGGCCGACGCGAAACGCTTGGCCGGGTCGGGGTGGATGGACCGCAGCAGCAGCCGCTGGTAGAACTCGTATTCCGCCAGCAGCGGCGCCGCCTCCGGTGACGGCAGGCCGTCGACGTAACAGCCCCCGGCGGTGGGCATGTCGAGGGTCAGCACGGCGAGCGTCCGCCCGACGGTGTAGATGTCCGAGGCGACGGTGGGCCCGGTGGTGGCGATCTCGGGGGCTTGGTAACCCTGTGTGCCGTAGATGTATCCGTGATCGCCGATCCTCGCGACCGCGCCCATGTCGATGAGCTTGAGCTGGTCGTAGTCGTCGCCGATCATGATGTTCTCGGGTTTGAGGTCGTTGTACACCAGCCCCATCGAGTGCAGGTATCCGAGCGCAGGCGTGACCTCGAGAAGGTAGCGGATTGCATGCTCCACCGGCAGCCTCGGCTTCGGGTCGTCGGGAGCCGCGTCCTCCTTCAGTTCGGTGAGCACGTCCCGCAAGGTCCGGCCCCGGACGTACTCCATGACGATGTAGCCGACGGGATTGCCGTCCATCCCGGGGTGTTCGACGAAGTTGTAGATCTTCACGATGCTCGGATGCGTCACCTCGGCGAGGAACCGGCGCTCGGCGAGCGCCACTTCCTGGGCCTCGGGGTCGCCCGAATGCAGCAGGCCCTTGAGGACGACCCAGCGGTCGCTGACATTGTGGTCGAGCGCGAGATAGATCCAGCCGACGCCGCCGTGGGCGAGACACCCGAGGACCTCGTACTGACCCGCCACCAACTCGCCCGCCTCCAGTTGCGGGGCGAACGAGAACACGGTCCCGCAGTGCGTGCACACCCCTTCCGTGTCACCCGGCCGGGCCTCGGTGGAACGTCCGACGGGCCGCTTGCACCGGTCGCAGTACCGTTTGTGCTCGGCGAGTACGGGATTGGTCAGGAGCATCGACAGGTCGGAGGTGTGTGCGGCGTCCGGCACCGTGCGGGACGACGGGACCTCGTCCTCGTCGTCGTCCGCGAACGGATCGAACCGCACTCCGCGTGTGGATTCCGGTTCGTCCATCGGGGTTCGCCTGGTCTCGTCGCTCACGTTCGGTGACACCTCAGTCCCGGTAGGTGGCGGTCGGCGGTCCCGTGACGGGTCCGAGCACCGTCAGCCAGCTGTCGTAGAGCCTCATCCACGTTCCGTCTGCGCGCATCCGATCCAGCGTCCCGTTCACGAAGCGCACCAGATCCTCGTTGCCCTTGTTGACCCCGATACCGTACGGCTCCGACTGCAGCGGCGGGCCGACGATCTCCAGATTCGGATCCTGTGCGGCGAGCCCGGCCAGGATGGAGTCGTCGGTGCTCGCGGCGTCGGCCCGGCGCTGCTGAAGCGTCACGAGGCAGTCGTCCCAGTCGGGCACCGTCACGATCGTGGCCTCGGGCTGCACCCGGCGAACCGTGTCCAGTGAGGTGGTGTCGGCGACGGTGCAGACGCGCTTGCCCGCCAGATCCTCCGGGCCGGAGATGCCGGAGACCTTCGGCACCAGCAGTCGCTGGTATGCCTGGAAGTACACGGTGGAGAAGGCGACGCGTTCGGACCGTTCACACGTGATCGTCGTGCTCTTGACCACGAGATCCACGGCCTTCTTCTCGAGGGCGTCGAAACGGTAGCCGGACGTGAGCAGGCGGAACTCGACCCTGGAGGGGTCGCCGAACAGGTCCCGCGCCATCTCACCCGCGACGTCGACGTCGAATCCCATCAGCATGCCGGTGGTCGGGTCCCGGAAGCTGAACAGGTTGGTGTTCTGGTCGATCCCGACGACGAGCCTGCCGCGCGCGGTGATCTCGGCCAGCGCGCTTCCCGGCGCCCGGACGTCCGGCGCGGCGACCGGGCGCAGACTCGCGAGCGCGCCGCAGGAGTCGGGTGCGGGTGGTTCCGCGGGCACGTCGCCGGTGGGCGGATGGATCTGAAGCCCGTTCGTCAACGGCTGTTCGGAGTAGTCGCCGCTGGCGATGGGAGTGAGGGGTTGCGGGGCGGCGCAGCCGGCCGCGAGAACGGTGGCCACCGCAGCGGAGACCAGGAGGGCGCGCGGGCACGTCCGCCGTCTCGGTCGCCTCACCCGCGTCATCAGTGGTACTCGTTCAGTCTGGGCCAGATCCCCCCACCGACGGCGAACCCGCAGAGCACGCCGATCACCATGCTACCCACCGCGAGCAGCGACAACGAGCGAAAGGACTCGGTCATTCCGTCGACTTCCTCGCCGCGGAAGCTGTCGATCCCGTGTTGCAGCGCCTCGTCGAGGGCCGCGAACGTCGCGGGCGACGCGGAGTCCGCGGGGCCGATCGCGACGGCCGTCGCCCCCGGGTAGTCCCCTGCCTCCAGCCTCTGTTCCAGCGTCTCGTGCGCGTGCCGCCAGTCGCCGAGTGCCGTCACCGCCTCGTCGATCGGCTGCGTGGCTCCCGGTTCGTGAGAACCGCCCTGCAACCCCGCGAGCACGTCGGCCAGCGCGGCGGAGCGGCGGGCGTAGTCGATCTCGGACTGTTCGTCGGAGCCACGCTGCAGCAGCGCGAGGGTCTCGTCCGCCCGGGCCTGCTGAGCGAGGATCCGCGCCTGGGTGATCGTCGCGAGTGGTTGCGCCCCTTCGGTTCTCGCCCGATCCGTGGCCGCAGTGGAGACCAGGGCGGCGCCGGCCAGCCAGACCAGGAGGGTCGCGGCGAGCAGCGACGCGACGACCAGTCCGGGATTGATGCGGCGTTTGCTCTTGCGCGCCAGGTACACCTGCGCGAGGAGGAGCGCGACGAGCAGGGCGACGGTGACGGCGAACGCGGCTCGGGGAAGGCGCCCGGTGAGGACCTGGGTGTCGGCGACGGCCCTCGACTGCTCCGAGTACAGACGCTCGGCGGCGGGCAGGATCGTGTCCTGCATCATCGAGGACGCGTCGCTGAGGTAGGCGACGCCGACCGGGTTGCCCGAGCGGTTGTTGGCGCGGGCCGTCGCGACCAGCGTGGTGTACGCGGCGAGGTTCCGGGACACCTCGGACAACTGGCCGAGGGCGGCGGCATCGGTCGAGTCGACCCCGTTCGACGCGGTGACCAGCGCATTCGACGCGTCCCCGATCGCCTGGTTGTACCGATTGCGGACGGCGATCGGCTCCACGCCGCCCGAGATGAACGACGTGGCCGCCGCGGCGTCGGCGATGGACAGCGAACTGTACAGCCGTTCGGCCGCGTAGGTGAGGGGTTCGGTGTGCGTCCGCAGGGTCTCGATGCGTTGTTGCCGGGCGCCGATCGCCGCCGACGTGACCGCCCCGGTCGCCAGCGCCGCGGTGACGAGCACGATACCCAGCACGGACAGCCGTCCCGGGGTCGAGACGAGGAATTCCCGCCACGGCCGGCGCCGGGAGTCGGGCTCGACGAGCAGCGACTCGTCGAGCGAGTGTTCTTCGGTGACGACGTCGTCTCCGCGGTGGAACACGGTGTCCTCCTCCGCCGAGGTCTTCTGCAAGTGTGCCCCGATTCGCGCCGGGTCGTGCCGGAAAAAGCCGATGTGGCATCGGGGGCACAAAGGAGGGGCAGGGACCGCTGGTGCGGTCCCTGCCCCTCCTCGGGTGAAGCAGTGTGTCAGTGTTGCTCGCGGGTCACGACCCCGACGAGTTGTTCCGCTTCGGCACCCGTGTCGGCGGCCGATTCCGCGGGCGCGGTGACGGTGTCGAGCCGTTCGGCGCTGGTGCGGCTGCGCCGGCGGAACTCGTAGCCGATCAGGATGAAGGCCAGAGTCACCACACTCAGCCAGAATTGCGAACGGGTGGTGGGGAGCACGGCCATGGCCGCGATGACGGTCCCCATCAGTGCGATGGTCGCGTAGCTGAGCCAGGGGAACAGCCACATCTTCAGGGTGAGGGCCCCGGGATCCTGCGCCTCCAGCTTCCGGCGGAGCGCGACCTGGGAGATCGCGATCATGAGGTAGACGAACAGCGCCACGGCGCCGTACGAGTTGACCAGGAACGAGAACACGAGATCCGGGGAGACGAACGCCGCGATCACCGAGGCGTATCCGATCACCGTCCCGGCGAGGATGGCGCGCCGGGGCACACCGCCACCCGACAGGCGGGTGAACATGTGCGGGGCGTCGCCGTTGCGGGTGAGGGCGAAGAGCATCCGCGAGGACGTGTACAGGGCGGAGTTCAGGCAGGACAGCACCGCGGTGAGGATGACGACGTTCATGATCGTGGCCACGCCGGGAATGTGCAGGGCGGACAGGGCCGCCGCGTAGGGGCTGACTCCGACGGCTTCGGCGCTCCACGGCACCACGGCGACGACCACGAAGATGGATCCGACGTAGAACGTGATGATCCGGACCACGATGGAGCGCATCGCCCGGGCGACGGCCTTCTTGGGTTCCGCGGACTCGGCGGCCGCGATGGTCACGATCTCCGCGCCGGTGAAGAAGGCGACGCAGGGAACGACCGCGGCGAGCACCGCGCCCCAGCCGAGCGGAGCGAATCCGCCGTGATCGACGAGGTTCGCCACCCCGGGGGTCGAGTCCGGCCACAGTCCGGTGATCCACAGGGCACCCAGACCGAGGAAGAGGACGATCGCGATCACCTTGATCGACGAGAACCAGTACTCGAACTCGCCGAACGACCGTGCCGACACCAGATTGGTGCAGGTCAGGATGACGAGAAGGCCGAGGCTGAGGATCCACAGCGGCGCGGACGGCAGGTAGAGCTGGAGTATTCGGCCACCGGCGATGGCTTCGACGGCGACGACGATGACGAAGAAGTACCAGTACATCCAGCCGACGGAGAATCCGGCGCGATTGCCGAGCGCTTCCCTGGCGTACACGTAGAACGATCCGACCACCGGCTTGGCCACGGCCATCTCCGCCAGCATCCGCATGATCAGGAGCGTGATGACCCCCGCGATGAGAAACGACACGATCGCCGCCGGGCCCGCGCTCTCGATGACGACACCGCTGCCGACGAACAATCCGGCACCGATCACGCCGCCCAGGGCGATGAGGTTCATGTGCCGTTTCTTCAGGCCCTTCCCGAGTCCGGACTCCTGGCCCTTTCCTTGGTCGGAGTCCTGGGATTGGGCCGGGGGTGGTGTTGCAGTCACGTTTTCCTCCACTGTGCGCTGACCGGAAACGTCAGGTCGCCATCGCGATCCGGGTCGGATCACCGGCGGTTGGAACGGAGAACAGTGCCGGCGGAGAAAGGGAAGACGATCCACCGCGAACTGAACTGTTGATGTGATGCACAACACTGTATGGAGCGTGCCGTGGGGAGCACAGTGCCAGTTCCGGAGCGCCTCTGAGGTCCAGATTGTGAGGTTTGGCGGTTGCTGCCGTCACCCCAGTTCGTAGACGCGGCCGGTGTGGATCCCGGCCACCGATTTGGCGAACGCGCGCGCGACTTCGGCGGCGGGAACGGGCGCGAATCCGGGGAAGAAGTCGCCGTAGACGTCGAGTGCTTCGGTGACGACGCTCGGGCTGACCGCGTTGATCCGGATGCCGCGCGGAAGTTCGGCGGCGGCCGCTTTCACGAACGCCTCCAGTGCCCCGTTGACGGTCGACGCGACCACACCCGAGCGAATCGATTCGCGGGCGAGCACCCCCGTGACCAGGGTGAACGAGCCGCCGTCGGCGACGAACGGCAGCCCCCGCAGCACCAGTTCGATCTGCCCGAGCAACTTGTCGTCGAAACCCAGCCGGAAGTCGCCGGTCGTGGTGTCGCCGAAGCTGGGGAACGGGGTGACGCCCGCCGTGCAGACCACCGCGTCCACCGTCCCGACCCGCTCGTACAGCGCGGTGACGGCGGCGGCGTCCCGGAGGTCGACCGGGACCTCGGTGGAGCGGGATGCGACGACGACGTCGTGGTGGGGTGTCAGGGCGTCCACCACCGCCGTGCCGATGCGGCCGGTGCCTCCGACGACGAGAACCTTCACGAGTGGACCTCCTGTTCGTGCACGGCGGCGATCGGTGCCGCCCGGTGAGCCGGTGTGCGGGTGGGTGCGGCGGGTTCGACCGCGAATTCGGAATCGGCGAGGGCGGCGTCGAGTTGCTCTGTGTGGAAACCGCTGCGGACGGCCCACACGTAACTGACCAGGGCCAGCGCGATCACGACCGGCAGGTCCCAGGAGTCGGCGAGCGGCGGTTCGTCGAGGGGGCCGAATTCGCCGTAGTAGGACACCAGCAGCGTCGCGAGGAGCGTGGCGATCAGCCAGACACCGGCGTCGAGGTGACGGCGGCCGGCAGGGGTGCTCGCCACCCGCAGCGCGAGCACGAAGCCGAGCAGTGCCGCGGTCATCGCCGCGAAGTAGATGGGGAACGACCAGCTGCCTGCCCGCTGCACCTCGGTGGTGTTCATGAACCATCCGCCGCGGGAACTGATGTAGATCCACACGATCAGGAACACCGCCGAGATGGACCAGCCGACGGGCCTGCGCACCCAGCCGTGGTTCACCGACGTGTAGGCCCCGTAGATGCTCACCCCGGCGAACGCGATGACCAGGAGCTGCGCGAGGGACGCGAAGCCGGCGGCGTAGACGATGAACAGGCCTGCCGCGTAGCCGGTGGGCGCCCAGAAACCCATGGCGGGCAGCCGCCAGGTGCGCTCCGCGTGGGGTGCGGTCTTGCGGAGCACCGGTGCGATCGCGCTGCCCATCAGGTAGCTCAGCACCAGGCAGACCGACACCACCGACACCAGCTGGTACCAGCTCGGGAACGGGAGCATGAAGAGCGCGCTGACCACGATCGCGACCACGAGCGACACCCACGGGATGCCGTACCGGTTCACCTTGGCGAGACCCTTCGGCGCGTATTTGTCGATGCCGAACGCGAACGACGCCCGGGCGGCGCTGCCGAGGGTGACCCAGCCGTTGCCCGCCGGGGAGATGGCGGCGTCGATCAGCAGGATGGTGGCGAAGGCGCCGAATCCGGCCGCACCGAGGGCCTGGAACAGCGGGGCCGACGCCCAGTCACTGGTCCGCAGACCCGCC
The DNA here is from genome assembly GCF_042802055.1 of Rhodococcus sp. NPDC057529. Lineage (NCBI taxonomy): Bacteria > Bacillati > Actinomycetota > Actinomycetes > Mycobacteriales > Nocardiaceae > Rhodococcus > Rhodococcus sp. NPDC057529. The sequence goes on along the minus strand of NZ_JBHVEY010000011.1, from coordinate 250,327 downwards.
CAGTCACCGACGGAGATCCCGGCGTCGGACCAGTCGAGTGCGCCGAGGAAGCCGATCTGTAGGCCGATGTACACGACCATCGGGATGAGGATGGACAGCACGATCGCCAAGGGGATGTCGCGCTTGGGGTTTCGTGCTTCTCCGCCGTAGTCGAGTACCTGCCGGGAGCCGAGGTAGCCGAACGCGATCCCGCCGATCGCGAGAGCGTGCACGATGCCGCCCGCGCCGGTGGGGAGGAAGCCGCCGCCGACGGTGAGGTTGCTCGAGTTGAACGCGAAGAACAGCAGGATGAACGTCAGGCACGGGACGACGAGCTTCCAGATCGTCACGTACGTGTTGACCTTCGCCAGCAGTTTCACGCCGAACAGGTTGAGGACGAAGAAGATTGCGAGAATACCGATGCCGCAGAGTATTCCGTTCGGCCAGGCGAGGATGGTGGTGCCCTGCTCCACCTTCACCAGACCGAGGTGCGGGAAGCGGCCGCCGAGATAGGTCAGGACGGCCTGCGCTTCGATGGCAGGCAGGCAGACCGTGCCGATCCAGTATCCCCAGCCGGTGATCCACCCGGCGAATGCGCCGTGGGAGAGCGCCGGATAGCGCACGATCCCACCCGATCTCGGGAACATGGTGCCCAGTTCGATCCAGGTCAGCGACACCACGACGAACAGACCCGCGCCGAGGATCCAGGACAGGATGGCGGCCGGGCCTGCGACCGACGCCGACGACAGCACCGCGAACAACCAGCCGGAGCCGATCTGCGTGCTCACCCCCAGCAACGTCAGCTGCCAGAGCCCGAGGGTTCTCTTCAGTTTGTGATCGGGAGCGTCCGGGGATCCGGGCGCCGAAGGTGAATCCGGTAATGTGCTCATGTGAATCCTCCTTGGGGATTCAGGTGCCCGCTCTCATTGGTGTGAGGTTTCGGCGGGCGCCGGGGACCGTCGTGTCCGGGGGTCGACCTCCTCGGCAGAAGAGATCGACCCCGCCCCGGTGGGTAGCTGAAAAGTGTTCGGGGTCAGTGTCCGCCGAAGATGAGGTCGTGCCAGCCCTTGTGCGCCTCTCCGGTGATGTCGGACATGACGTGCTTGACGTTGGTGTACTCGTCGAACGAGTAGGTGGACATGTCCTTGCCGAATCCGGACGCCTTGTAGCCGCCGTGCGGCATCTCGCTGATGATCGGGATGTGGTCGTTGACCCACACGCACCCGGCCTGGATTTCCCGGGTGGCCCGCTGCGCCCTGTACACGTTCTGCGTCCAGGCGGATGCGGCGAGGCCGTAGGGGGTGTCGTTGGCGAGGGTGACGGCCTCGTCGTCGGTGTCGAACGGCAGTACGACGAGGACGGGTCCGAAGATCTCCTGCTGGACGATCTCGGAGTCCTGCGCCGCGTCGACGATCAGCGTCGGTTCGTAGTACGCGCCCGTGGCCGGGGTGTGCTCCGGGATGCGGCCGCCGCGAACCACTTTCGCGCCGGCGTCGCGGGCCCGGTCGACCATCGCGGCGACCTGGTCGCGCTGCTTCAGTGAGATCAGCGAACCCATGTCGGTGTCGGTGTCGTCGGCGGGGCCGACCTTCACCTCGTCCATCAGTTCGGCGACCCGCCGGACGAAGTTCTCGTAGAGGGGACGCTGGATGTAGGCGCGGGTGGCGGCGGTGCAGTCCTGGCCCGCGTTGATCAGCGAACCGGCGACGGCGCCGCGGGCGGCCGCCTCGAGGTCGGCGTCGTCGAACACCACGAACGGTGCCTTGCCGCCGAGTTCCAGATGGACCCGCTTGACGCTGCCGGCCGCGGCCGCGGCGACCTGCTTGCCGACCGGCGTCGACCCGGTGAACGAGACCATGTCCACGTCGGGATGCTCGATCAGAGCCTGTCCGGCGATCCGCCCGGCCCCGGTGAGGATGTTGACGACGCCGTCCGGCACGCCGGCCTCCTTCGCGGTTTCGGCGAAGAGCAGCGACGTCAGCGGGGTGAGCTCGGAGGGCTTGAGGACGATGGTGTTGCCGGCGGCGACCGCGGGCAGGATCTTCCAGGCCGCCATCTGCAGCGGGTAGTTCCACGGTGAGATCGACCCGACGACACCGATCGCCTCACGGCGGATCGACGACGTGTGATCGCCGGAGTACTCCCCGCTCGCCTTGCCCTCGAGATTGCGGGCGGTGGTGGCGAAGAACGTGACGTTGTCGATCACCCCGGGGATGTCGAAACCGTCGGCCAGCTTGATGGCCTTGCCGCCGTTGCGGCTCTCCAGGGCGGTCAGCTCCGTGCTGCGGGATCGCAGGACCTCGGCCCAGCGCAGCATGATGTCCGAGCGTTCGGCGGGCGTGGTGCGGGACCAGCCCGGGAACGCGGCGCGAGCGGCCGCGACGGCGGCGTCGACGTCCCCGGTGGTCGCGGCCAGGCCGGTGGTGATCGGCTCGCCGGTGGACGGGTCGATGATCGTCAGCTCCGTGTCGGAGCTGCCGTGCCGGCGTTCCCCGGCGATGAACTGCAGCTTCTCGTGGGTGGTCATCAATTCTCCAGATCGAGTTGGTCGAGTAGTTGCCGGGCGTCGTCGCCCTCGGACTCCGGGCCCCACAGGTCGCCCAGGGTGTAGCCGCGCGGAAACGGGTCGTCCGCGTCGAGGACGTACTGGTTGAACCCGGTGATCCAGCCGCGGCCGCTGACCGACGGCAGCACCGCCCGGTGTGGTCCCACGTCGGTGATGTCGGTGAGTGTGCCGGTGAACGTGGTGCCGAGCAGGCTCTCGTGGACGAACTGCTCCCCGAGCGCCAGTTCGCCACGCGCATGCTTGGCGGCCATGCGACCGCAGGTGCCGGTGCCGCACGGCGACCGGTCCAGCGCGCCGGTCCACGTACTCGGGTCGTCGAGGTCGACGGCGCCGTTGGGCAGGACGACGGTGTTGCGCCCGGAGACCCCCGGGGTCGGGGACGGGCCGTGGATCATCGTCAGTGCGACGTGGTCGATGTCCGGGTTGAACGGATGCCGGACCGCGACATCGCGTTGCGCGACGGTGCGCAGCACGGCCCCGGCGCGGGCCAGGTCCTTCGCGGCGCCGGGCACCAGTTCGACACCGAGGTCGGCGGCCTTGGCCTGGACGAAGAACTGTCCGCCGAAGACGATGTCGACCGGGACGGTGCCGTATTCGGGCAGCTCGAGCGGATGGTCGATGGCGACGGCGAACGCGGGGACGTTGTCGAAGGTGACCCGCACGACCCTGCCGCCGGCGATGTCGGCGCGCACGTGTACGACACCGACGGCGGTGTCGACCTTCAGCTTCGTCACCGGCTCCTGCACCGGCAGGGTGCTGGTCTCCAGGAGCGCGGTGACGGCGCAGATGAGGTTGCTCCCGGACATCGGCCGGAATCCCCCTTGTTCGAGCACCACCATGCCGAAGTCGCTGTCCGGGTTGACCGGGGGCAGCACCAGGACGGCGCACAGTCCGGGATAGCCGCGCGGCTCGTGCAGCATCAGCAACCTCAGATCGTCGAGGTGCTCACGGCAGTACTGCAGCCGGTCGGCCATGGTGGCGCCTTTGACGTGCAGGTGGCTGCCGATGAGCACCCGTCCGGGCTCGCCGGCGGCGTGGACGTCGACGGCGTTGATGGTCTGCCTGGGGATCACGGTCTCGTCCTTCGGTTCTAGTTCTCGACGACGCTGACGCCGGCCGCGACGAGGAGGCGGCGGAACTCGTCCCGGAACTCCGGTGCCAACGGCAGCACCGGGCGGCGGGTCGGGCCCGCGTCCTGGCCGACGAGCTCGAGGCCGGTCTTGATAGCGCAAGCGTAGTTGTGTGATTCGAGGAATTCGCAGATCGGGAAGATCTTCGTCCACAGTTCCCGGGCGGCAACCAGATCGCCGCGGACGGCGAGCGCGTCGTAGAAGTCCGCGCACAGCTGCGGGATGACGCTCGCGGTCCCCCACACCGACGCCTTCGCCCCTGCGGCGAGCCCGGCGAACGAGAGGGTGTCCCAGCCGTTGAGGGCGGTGATGTCCGCGGCGTGGTGGTTCAGCACGGACGCGAACTTCGCCGCGTCTCCGCCGGTGTCCTTGTAGGAGTTGACGCGGGTCTTGCGTGCCAGTTCGGCGAACTGTGACGGCGCCAGGTCCACCCCGGTGGCGGACGGGAGGTTGTAGTACATGATGTCGATGTCGACCGCGTCGGACACCGCGCTGTAGTGGGTCAGCAGTTCGTCCCAGGACGGGGTGTCGTAGAACGGCGGGACGATCATCACCGCGGCCGCGCCGGCGTCGGCGGCGTGCTTGCTCAGCTCGACGGTCTCGGCGGTGCTCAGTGCGCCGGTTCCGGCGACGACGGGGACCCGGCCCGCTGCGGCCTCGATGTACAGCTCCGTCGCCCGCTTGCGTTCGTCGGTGGACAGGGTGGTGAACTCACCGGTGCTTCCGCCGGGGACGAGGCCGTTGATGCCGCCGCCGATGATGTGCTCGGCCTGACGCTTGATGCCGTCGGGGTCGACGGCCGATCCGTCGGCGGTCAGCGGGGTGACGACCGCGGCGAGGATTCCGCTGAACTGCGTGCTCATGAATTGTCTCCTTGTTTGTGTGTCAGGGGTGGTCGGAGTCGCCGATGATCGAGACGACTTCTTCTGCGCTGCTTCGGATGTGCCGGGTCACTTCGGCCCGGATGATGTCGGGGTCCCCCAGTGCGATGACGTCGACCAGCCGGGCGTGCATGGCGAGGTCGCGGTCGGGGTCGTAACGGGTGGCCTGGTCGACCGTCATGGCCATGCGGATCTGCGCCGCCACGAGAGGCCAGATCTTGATCAGCATCTCGTTGCCCGACGCCAGCCACAGCGTGCGGTGGAACTCGAGGTGCGTCAGGTCGGACGCCACCACGTCGCCGGAGGCGATCGCCGTCCGGTGGTCGTCGAGTGCCTGCCGCAGGGTGTCGAGTCCGCCGCGGGTGGGGTCGGCGGCCAGCCGTTGCGCCGCCGTGGTCTCCAGCGAGACACGGACCTCGGCGAGATCGAGCAACGCGTGCGGGCTGGTCTGCGCCACTCGAATCCCCTTGTACGGCTCCTGGATCAGGGTTCCCTCGTGGATCAGCACGTGGACTGCTTCCCGCAGGGTGGGCCTGCTGACGCCGAGGACGGCGGCGAGTTCGACCTCCTTGATCCGCTGGCCGGGTTGCAGCTCCCCCGTCAGGAGGGCCCGGCGGATCGAGTCGGCCACTTCTTCCCGGCGCGTGCCGCTGCTGATCGGCTGCAGACCGCGGACGACGCCGGTGCCGGTAGCCGGTGGTGCGATCGTCATGGCGTGAGGTTTCTTTCTCGGACGGCGCCTGCCGAGACGGCCGATCAGGCGCGGCGCAGGGCGCGCCGGGACAGGAAGCGGTTGGGCGAAATCGAGGTGGCGATCTCCGGAACACGGTGATTGACAATGGTTTCGGTGATGATCTCGGCGGTGCCGGGGGCCAGGGTCAGGCCCAGCATGCCGTGCCCGGAAGCGATGTAGGCGTTGTCGAGGTTCCCGAACTTGCCGACGATCGGCAGGCCGTCCGGGGTCATCGGACGCAGTCCCGCCCACGGCGCCGCCGCTCCGGGCGGGTTGTCCCAGCCGTCGAAGTTCTCCGCGGCCGCACGCTGGATGGCGGCGACCCGGGTCTGGTTCACGCTCTCCTCGAAGCCGCCGAACTCCATGGTGCCGGCGAGCCGGATCATGCCGTCGAGTGGGGTGACCGCCACGCGGGCGTCCTCGAGCGTCAGCGAGGTGTTCAGCGTGATCGGTGCCGGACTGTAGTCGACGCTGTAGCCCTTGCCCGGACGGATCGGCATCGGGGCGCCGAGTTCCTTCGACAGCGGGCCACTCCACACGCCGGCCGCCAGCAGCAGCGCGTCGCCGTCGATCTGCTCGCCCGTGTCGGTGACGACACCGGTCACGGTGGAGCCCCGGCGCAGGAAGCGTCCCACCTTGGTGTTCTCCCGGATCTGCACCCCGAGTTCCTCGCAGCGCTTGACCAGCGCACGGGTGAGGGAATCGGGTTCGAGCTGGCGGTCGTCGGCGAAGAACAGACCGTGCTTGATCCGGTGGTTCAGCGCCGGCTCGGTTTCCTGGACGCCGTCGCTGTCCAGGTGGGTCGGGTGCATGCCGAAGCCCTCGAAGATCGGCAGGGATCCGCAGTGCTCCTCGTAGCGCTCCCGGGTCTCGAACGCCAGCAGCACACCGGCCTTGTGCATCTCGAATTCGATGCCGTCCTTGGTGTATTCGTCGAGCAGGTCGTTCGCATCCGAGGCGAGACGCAGGTGCGTCTCCAGCCCGAAACGGAAGTCCCGGGCGTTACAGTGCCGCGCCATCGTCAGCATGAATTTGAGGAAATCCGGTGCCACGGAAGGCTTCACATACAGGGGGCTGTCCGGCTTGAGCATCCACCGCAGTCCCTGCAGGATGACGCCCGGCGCCGGGACCGGCCCGCTCTCGGCCAGCGCGATCTTCGCGGCATTCCCGTGGGTGGCGGCCGAGCCGGCGGTCCGGGCTTCCAGTACGACGACCTCGCAACCGGCCTTGGCGAGACGGTACGCACTCGCCAAGGCGACGACACCACCTCCGACGACAACGATTCGCATGATGTCTTCAGCCTCCTGACAGCGCCGACCGGCGCTTCGATGCAACCGGTGGGTCGCGAAAAATGTGAGATGCAGTTTGTCAGACAATCTGCGCTTGTGATGGGCAACACTAAGCACTACCTCGACCCGCTGTCAACGGCTGGGGAAAATTGGCGCCCGTCCCGTGATCGAACGGGGCTCCCCTGCATCCATATGGGTGCCAGGTCCGGGATTGTCAGGCAATATGCATAATGGGTTTCAAGAAGTCCCCACTCGACAAGGCGGATCATGGCGAAGTCACAGGCCACGGCGGCAGTCGCACCGAGCAGCTCCTCGGCGCTGCTGCCGGTTGCCTCGACCACTCGCCGCGACGGCGTCATCGCCGAGATCAAGCGCGCGATCGTGCTCGGCGCCCTGAAGCCCGGCGAGAAGCTGACCGAGGCCCAGCTGTCATCTTCGCTGAGTGTGAGCAGGCCGACCGTTCGTGAAGCCCTCAACCAGCTGGCCCAGGAGGGGCTGCTCGTGCAGGAGCCGTATCGCGGCCTGCGGGTGGCATCGCTCGACGCCAAGGCCCTCCTCGACATCGCCGAGGCGCGCGTCGCGATCGACATGCAGGCGATGACCGCGATCCTCGCCGACGGCTCCGGACGCCGCCTCGAGATGGTGATGGACAGCTGGCGCGAGTACGCGCGCCTCGCCTTCGACCCCGACCCGCTCGTCCAGCACGACGCCCACCTGCGATTCCACCGCAGCATCTGGGCGGCGTCGGAGAACTACCTGCTGCTGAAGCTGTGGCCGGTCACCGAGGCTCACATCACGATCGCGCTCGCGCAGGACCAGTTCACCCGGTCGGACCCCCAGCGTGCCTTCGAGGTCCACGAGCGGCTGGTCGACGCGATTCGCACGCGCAACCTCGACAAGATCCGGGCGGCCTTCGTCGCGCACACCATCGACAGCGCCGAAGAGCTCGTCGCACTGATGGCGGCCGCCGAGGGCTCGGACTGAGCTTCGGGGCCCCTCGGACGGCCGTGGCCACCGAGATAACCCGAAATTTACACACCGGCGCCTGACGCGCACCGGCGCAGGCGCGACCGGACAATCCCCAGATCAGCGGCCCGCGGGCTCCTCTGTGCACGATGGTGGTGTTTCGTCCGGGTGACGCCGATCGGCCGAAGTCTCGAAAACCTTCCCCTACCTCTTGCGCTCCGTATGATTGTTTGACAATCTTACGTAGGAGGAAATGCGGCGTGGATCACACTTTCGCCGACTTCCACACCAGCCGAGCGATGGAGACACACGCGCTTCACTCGAATCGCCTCCCCGAACTCGGAATTCGGACCAGTGCCGCCGCACCCCACGGCGCCTGCACCCTGCACACGAAGAGGGCAGTCATGCAAAAAAGCACCAAGAGAGTTCTCGGCGTCGCCGGCATCTGCGTCGTCGCCGCGGCATCCGGCTACGTCGGCGCCGGCCTGAGCAGCGGATCGGAGTCCGGCGGTGTCGGAGGTCCGCAGGGTTCGTTCATCGACGACATCAAGGACCGGGGGGAACTGCGGGTAGGTGTGGCAATCGCCGCGCCGATGACCGTCCAGGGCTCCGACGGAACGCTCGGGGGACCGAACCTCATCCCACTGCGGGCGCTGGCGGATCAACTCGGGGTGGAACTGAAGCCGGTGGCCGCCGAATGGAAGAACATCGTCGCGGGACTGCAGGCCGATCGCTACGACTTCGCCGCCAACCTCGACTACACCGTCGAACGGTCGCTGGCCATTCAGTTCACCGATCCGGTCTACGAGTACCAGGCGGTGTACGTGGTGAAGGCCGACTCGCCGCACACCACCGCCGAACAGATCAGGGCGGACGGGGGTGCCGTCGCGACCGCGCAGGGCTCCGCCCCTGAAAAGGCAGTTCAGGAAACAGGATTGACCGTCATGCCGGTGGACAACTATTCCAACGCGCTCTCCGCGCTCCAGGCCGGTCGCGTGATCGCGGAGTTCGCCGATCTACCGACCGCCGAGGCCCAGACCCTCGCCGATCCCAGCCTGAAGATCGTGGTGCCCACTCCGCCGATCTACTCCGCGTCGGCCGCGTACGGTATCCCCGCCGACACCGACACGCGGTCGCTGCAGATCATCAACATCGCCATCGAGCGTGCACGCGAGAGCGGGGAACTCGCCCGCGCCTACGCCGACGTCGACTACCACGAGATCGACGATCTCGGCGACCTGGTCAAGAAGTAGGGGCGGCAGCCATGAACTACGAATTCGACTGGAACGTAGTCGCAGACGCGTTTCCCCTGATGCTCGACGGCCTGGTCGTCACGCTCGAACTCACGGTCATCACCATCGCGATCAGCATGGTCCTCGCCGTGCCCGTCGCGGTCGCGCGGATGTCGGAGATCGAACTGGTCCGCTGGGGGGCGCAGGCCTACATCGAGGTGTTCCGGTGCACCCCGATGCTCGTCCAGCTCTTCTGGATCTTCTACGCACTCCCCGCCCTCACCGGCCTGACGATCTCCGGATTCACCTCGGCGATCATCGCGCTGTCGGCGAATCTGACCGCATTCATGGCCGAGGCCTACCGAAGCGGATTCCAGGCAGTGCCCGTCGAGCAGGTCGAAGCCGGCAAGATGCTGCGCCTGACGCGGCTGCAGCAGCTGCGCTACATCATTGTGCCCCAGGCGATTCGGCAGCAGACGCCGGTCATCCTCTCGCTGAACATCTCGATCTTCAAGGATTCGGCCCTGGTGTCGACGATCGCGGTGGCCGACCTGATGTTCGTCGCCAACACGATCTCGTCCGAAACGTACCGTTCGCTGGAAGTCTTCACCCTCGCCGCGGTGATCTACTTCGCGGTCGCGTTCCCGGTCTCCCTGGCCACCAGCAACCTCGAACGACGCATGCAGCAGAACTCGGCACGCGGGGCAACAGGCAGCCAGAGTCTCCTCAGCCGCATGATTCCCGGGCGACGGGTGGCGACGGCATGACGACCGACCACCGCACCCCCACCGATCGCACGAACCGAACCAGAGGCCAGCGATGAAAACCCTCGAATCCACCGCACCGTTCCACACCGAAATCGGCGGCGTCCTCGTCTCCGCCCGCGGCCTGCAGAAGAGCTTTCACGGCCGCACCATCATGCGCAACGTCGACTTCGACATGCACGCCGGCGACATCACCGTCATCATCGGCAAGAGCGGATCCGGCAAGAGCACCATGCTGCGCGCGCTCGCCGGTCTCACCGAACCCGACGAGGGAACCATCGACTTCGACGGCGTCCGCGTCTTCGAGGACCAGCAGCGCACCGAGGCGTGGGCGGACAAGAGCTTCCACGTCGGCATGGTGTTCCAGACGTACACGCTCTGGCCGCACATGAACGTCCTCGACAACCTCACCCTCGCGCCCCGCAAACGGCTCGGCATGTCCGCCTCGGAAGCCCGGGACCGCGCCGAATCCGCGCTCGCGGAGGTCGGGATGAAGCAGCACATCCTGAGCCGGTGCACCCAGCTGTCCGGCGGTGAACGCCAGCGCGTCGCCATTGCCCGCGCGTTGATGATGAAGCCGCGACTGCTGCTGTGCGACGAGATCACGTCGGCGCTCGACCCGCCGGTGGCCGCCGAGGTGCTCGAGGTGCTGCGGCGCCTGAAGGCCGAGGAAGGCATCGCCATCGCTCTGGTCACCCACGACATGGCCTTCGCGTCGAAGGCGGCCGACCGCCTGGTGTTCTTCCAGGACGGCGAGATCGCCGTGAACACCACACCGGAACTCGCGTTCACCAGGTCCGACAACGAAGAGCTGAACAAGTTCATCGACGCCGTCCGGTTCTGACCGCACCACCCCCCGACACTCCGACCGAACGGGAGCCGCTACCTCATGAGCCCAACCCAGACCATCCGCAGATTCGACGACCACGTCGTGATCGTCACCGGCGCCGGCGGCGGCATCGGTGCCGCGATCAGCGCCCGGTTCGCGGAGGAGGGTGCTCGCGTCCTCGTCTGCGACGCCGCCGACGCGGCTGCCAAGGCCGTCGCCGACGAACTCGCCGGGCGGGGTCTGCTCGCCGAGGCCCGGGTCTTCGACGTCACCGACCCCGACGCGTGCGCGGCACTCGCCGCGGACGTCGTCGAGAGCTACGGCCGGATCGACGTCCTGGCGAACAACGCGGGCATCAACCGTCGCGGCGACCTTCTGTCGCTGACCGAGGACGACTGGTCCGCCACGTTCGCCGTGAACGTCGACGCCCTGTTCCACCTGTGCCGCGCGGTCCTGCCGACGATGATCGAGGCAGGCGGGGGCGCCGTCGTCAACACCGCGTCCCAGTGGGGCCTGTACCCGGCCCCGGGGCACGTCGCCTACAACGTCTCCAAGGCCGCCGTGGTCTCCTTCACCCAGAACCTCGCCCGCGACTACGCCCCGCACAACATCCGGGTCAACGCGGTGTGCCCCGGAGAGATTCGCACGCCGATGCTCGAGGCAGGCCTGGCCCGCAAGGGCCTGACGGTCGCCGACCTCGACGCGAAGGTCCCGTTCGGGAGGATCGGGCGACCCGAGGAGGTCGCCGCGCTCGTCGCGTTCCTCGCGTCGGACGAGGCCCCGTTCCTCTGCGGTGCGGCCGTGGAAATCACCGGCGCGCAGGCTGTCTCGTGAGCGCGCACGCGGCAGGTCCGCTCGCCGGAAAGGCTGTTCTGGTGACCGGTGCGTCCCGGGGTATCGGTGCCGCCACCGCCCGCGTGATCCACCGGGACGGTGGCACCGTCGTCGTGCACTACGCGTCGAACGAGCGCGCGGCGAAGAACCTTGCCGAGGAACTCGGCGGCAGCCGGGTGCACCTCGTCCAGGGAGACCTCACCGACCCCGCCGCCACCCGCGACGTGTGGGAGGAGGCGGTGCGTGTGTGCGGGCGGATCGACGTGCTGGTCAACAACGCCGGCGCCTGGATCGCGTCCCCGGTCGAGGACGAGTCCGAGTGGAACGAGGGGTGGACTCGCAACCTCGCACTGAATCTCACCGCACCCGCCGATCTGACCCGGTACGCGATCACGCATTTCCGCGAACACGGCGGAGGCGCCGTGGTCACCGTCGCCAGCCGCTCTTCCCATCGCGGTGACGACGCCGACCACCTGGCGTACGGTGCCGCGAAGGGTGCGATCCTGGCACTCACCCGAGGTGTCGCCCGCGGCTTCGCCGGCGACAATATCCTCGCGTACGCGGTGGCACCGGGATGGGTGGCCACCGATCTCGCCGACGACGCGGTGACCAGCGGCGCCGCGGCCGCGCTACCCCTCGGCGAGGTCACACCGCCGGAGGACGTGGCCGAGACGATCGCGTTCCTCGCGTCCGGTCGTGCCCGTCACGCGACCGGGGCCACCGTCGACATCACGGGAGCGGACTACGTTCGCTGACGGTACGGACCGGGTTCACAGCGGCGCGGTGATCGGCGCCTCGGGTGCCTCCGTGACGTTCGTGTGCCCGGTCTCGAGGTACTCGGTGACGGCCTGGTCGACGGCGGCGTTGCCGCCCTGGATCCCGGCGCCGTGATCTCCGCCCCCGACGGTGACGAGGTTCGCCCCCATGTCGTGGGCGAGCCGAACTCCGCCCTGATAAGGAGTCTGCGGGTCGCGCAGGCCCTGCAGGACGAGCGGCGCCGTCGCCAGCCCCCGATTGGTCAACGCGGGCGGCGCGACGACGGGCGGCGCGCCGGCGCAGAACGTTCCGGAGCTGTAGCCGTACCCGATGAGGTCGAAGAGGTCTCCGGTGACGAACGTGGAGAACAGCCAGCCGGGGATGCGGTCCGGCCGCGCCGCGACGGCGTTCTCGTTGCACACCACGAGCGTCTGCATCGTCTGGGCTTGGAGCAACCGCGCGTACTCCTGCTCCGTCAGGTCCTTCAGGCCGGCACCCTCGGGGATCGCGCCGGGTCCGTCGCGGACCACCCGGGCCAGGAGTGGCCAATTGTTCCGGGCGGGAAGCAGTTGCCGTGTCATCACGTAGATGCTGGACGACGTCTGGGTGTGCGACGGGTTGGCGATGCCCCGGATGAAGGCCTCGAACTGGACCCGGGCAGGCCCGGTCAGATCGACCCCGCCGCGGTAGGCGTCGGCGAGCGATTCCAGGCCGGGCGGTACGTCACCGACCTGGGCGGGCGGCGGCGCGAGCGTCGGGTTGCCGCCCGCCTCCTCGACGATCCGGTCCGACCACCGCTGGTAGACCTTCAGCGGTGTGTCGCCGAGCCCGTACGTGTCGTCGTGGGTGGCGACCCAGTCCATGAGGTCGTAGAAGCGTTTCTTGTAGCCGTCGTTCTGCTGCCACAGCACGTCGTTCCACAGCCACTTCTGGTCGACCGCGGAATCGAGGACCATCCGGCCGGTGTGCTGCGGGAACAGCGTCGCGTAGGTGGAACCGAGGATGGTGCCGTAGGACAGGCCGTAGATGTCGATGACGTCCTCGCCGAGTGCCGCGCGGACCTGCTCCCAGTCCCGCGCAGTGTTCTCGGTCGTCAGGTGCGCCGTGGTGCCCGGCGCCGCGGACTCGCACGCGGCACGCGTTGCGGCACCGCCGAAGCCGAGACCCATCGCCGTCGTCTGCTCGGGGGACAGGGTGCAGTCGACGGCACCGGCGTACGGGAGCCCGCGCGGTTGCACACCGATCACGTCCCACTGTGCGCGGACCGCGTCGGGCAGCACGTCGACGAACATGCTGTTCGAGCCGATCGCGTCGCCGCCCGGCCCACCGGGATTGGTGAACAGCACGCCCCGCCGCGCGCCGGGATCCTCGGCGCGGTGGCGGGTGACGAGGACGTCGATCGTGCCGGCGGCCGGATCCGCATAGTTGCGGGGCACGGTGACCGATCCGCACTGCTCGGACGCCGGATCGAGTTCGTATTCGGCCGGGCAGGGCCCCCAGTCGAGTTCGTCGCTCGGCGCCGGCTGCGCGGCGGCGAGCGGTGTGGCCCCCGCCGCGAAGACGACGCCGATACCGACGGCCAGGGCCGCTCGTCCGAAGATCCCCCGCATACTCCCGCTGCCCCCTCGTAGTGTCGCGATCGTTTCGCAGCCAGTCTCTCAGATCGCGTCCACCGCAGCGGGATGTGCGACCGCGTCCGTGCGTCAGCCGGCGCCGAGACCGACGACGGCGACCATGAGTGGCAGCAGGACGATGATCAGGATTCCGCCGATGATGTCGAACGTGATGCCGCTTCGGATCATCGTGGTGATCCGGACCGCCCCGGAGCCGTAGACCACGGCGTTCTGCGGCGTCGACACCGGCAGCATGAAGCCGAACGACGCGGCGAACGTGGCCGCGAGGGCCGGGACGAACGGGTTGACCCCGGCCGCGATCGCCACCGGAATCACGATCGGCACCACGACCGCCGCGGACGCCGTGTTGCTCGTCGTCTCCGACACGGCGATGGCCAGGAGCACGGCGAAGATCGTGATGGCGACGACGCTCGTCAGGCCCAGCGAATCCGCCACGGAGGTGCCGATCGTCTCGGCGAGACCGGTGTCGGCGAGCAGCGACCCGAAGATGATGCCGGTGCCGAACAGGACGATCGTGCCCCAGTCGATCTGCGCCGCGTCCCGCCAGCGCAGGGTGAACTCGCGTTGCTCCCAGTCGGTCGGCAGCAGGAAGAGCAACGCCGCCCCGAACACCGCCACCATTCCTTCGTCGAGTCGGTCGCTGATCGTCGCGTAGAGGTCGGAGTCGTTGCCGGCGATCACCGCGACGACGCCGGGCAGGATCCACAGCGTCACCGTGACCCCGAACGCGATGAGCGTGTTCTTCTCGGCCCGCGACAGGGGGCCCATGTCGGCGCGCTGCTCCGCCAGGTAGTCGGAGACGCCTTCGATGCGCCGGATCTCCGGTTTGTTGAGGCGCAGCAGGATGAAGGCGAGCGCGATGAACATCACCAGGCAGATCGGGACGGCCATGACCATCCACTGCCCGAAGGTGATCCGCTCCCCCGTGGCCTCCTCGATGAGCCCGCGTCCGATGAGGTTCGGGGGGCTCCCGACCGGCGTCAGCAGGCCGCCCACGCTCGCGCCGTACGCGAGCATCAGCATGATCGCGGCGCCGACGCGGAGCCGCAACGGGTCGAAGTCCGGGGCGACCACGCCGCGGTGCTGCATCAGCTTGGCGATGACGCCGAGGATGCCCAGCGCCGTGGGCAGCAGCATGGCCACCGTGGCGGTGTTGGACACGAACGCCGAGAGCCCGCACGTGATGACGCCGAACGCGACGATGACTCCGGTGGTGGACTGGCCGACCCGCGGCAGCGTCAGGATCCGGAACGCGAACCGCCGCGCCACGCCGTGCTCGAGCATCGCCTGAGCGAGGATGAACGCGCCGATGAACGTGAAGATCGTCGACGACCCGAATGCCGAGAGGACCTCGTCGGCGGGCGCCACCCCCAGGAACACCACGACGGCCACCCCGAGCAGCCCGCCGATCGGGATCGGCACCGCCTCGGACACCCACAGCACGATGACGCCGAGCAGGACGCCCGCCAGCGTCTGCTGGTTCGGCGGAATGTCGAGGGGAAGCGCGAGGAATCCGATGGTGAGCAGCGGAGCGAGAAAGAGCCCGATCGTGCGGCGGCCCTTCTCGAATCGCTCCTCCGCGGGCGAGAGTTGCTGTTCGCCGAGGCTGCGGTACGTCGTGTGTCCGAGCAACGCCTTGTCGACGTCGGTTCGGTCGCCCTGGTTGTCGGTGGTCATGGCGCCTCCCGCGGCGACGAGGATCGGTACGGAAGTAGTACCCGTCGGGAGGGGCGTTATGCGCTGGTCCCTCTCCTGCCGCCGGATCTGGCTCTGGGCGGTCGCTGTTTCCGAGTCGTAAGGTGAGGTGACTCACCCAATAAGTGATGTGGGTCACACTTGCTCGGTGCCCGCCCTGCACCACCGTCCGGCGACGGACGGCCGCAGGCCGCCGGCGCGCTCGGTCAACGCCCCCTGGAGGAAATGTGGACAGTACCGTTCCCGAACACACCGACAGTTCCGGTCTCGGAAAAGGCCTGAAACGCCGGCACATGAACCTGATCGCGCTCGGTGGCGTGATCGGTGCCGGCCTGTTCGTGGGCAGCGGCGTCGTCATCGGCGGCGCGGGACCTGCCGCGATCATCTCCTTCCTCCTCGCGGGCATCATCACGTTGCTGATCATGCGGATGCTGGCGGAGATGGCGGTGGCCCGGCCGGTGGTCGGATCGTTCTACGTCTACGCCCGCCAGGCGCTGGGGCGTCGGGCCGGGTTCGCGACGGGGTGGATGTACTGGTACTTCTTCGTCATCGTCGTTGCGGTCGAGGCCATCGCCGGCGGCCGGATCCTGCAACTGTGGATCCCGATGGTGCCGCTGTGGATGCTGAGCCTGGGGCTGATGCTGCTGCTGACGGCCACCAACATGGTGTCCGCCCGCTCCTACGGCGAGTTCGAGTACTGGTTCTCCTCGATCAAGGTGGTCGCGATCGTCCTGTTCCTCGGGATGGGCGCCCTCTGGATCACCGGGCTGTGGCCCGATTCGACGCCGGGGCTCGGCAACCTCGTCAGTCACGGCGGATTCACCCCACTGGGCTGGGGTGCGGTGCTCGCCGCGGTCGTCCCCTGCGTCGCCTTCTACACCGGGGCCGAGATCGTGACGATCGCCGCCGCCGAGTCGGAGGAACCGAAACGTGCTGTCGCCCGGGCCATGCGGTCGATCGTGGCGCGGATCGTGACGTTCTACGTCGGGTCGATTCTCGTGGTCGTCACGATCCAGCCGTGGGACACCGAGAGCGTCGGTGTCAGTCCGTACGCGTCGGTGCTCGAGGTCCTCGGGATTCCCGGCGTCGCCACGATCATGAACTTCATCGTCCTCACCGCGGTACTCTCCTGCCTGAACTCCGCGCTGTACACCACGTCGCGAATGTTGTTCGCCCTCACCCGGAACGGCGATGCGCCCAAGTTCTTCACCAAGCTCTCCCGCAACGGCGTGCCGCGTCGCGCGATTCTGCTCGGCACGACCATCGGCTACATCTCGGTCGCCTGCACGTACGTGTGGGGCGACATCGTGTTCAACTTCCTCGTCAACTCCTACGGCGCCGTCGCGCTGTTCGTGTACCTGTTGATCGCCGTCTCCCAGGTGGTGCTCCGCCGGCGGCTCGAGCGCGAAGATCCCGCGGCACTGCAACTCCGGATGTGGCTGTTCCCCTGGCTCAGCTACGCCACCATCGCGCTGATGGCCACGGTCATCCTCGCGATGGCCTTCCTCCCGAGCACCCGCTCGCAGTTCCTCATGAGCGGTCTGACGTTGATCGCCATTCTGATCAGCTACGAGGTGCGCAGGCGGCTCGGCAGGGCAGGCATCGACGACGAATCGCTGTCCGCCGCTCCCCCGATCGGTTCGGCGAACGAGTCCGTCTCGCAGGCCGAGAAGCGCATCGAGTCGGTGGAGACGCTCGGCGGCTCGGACATCGAATTGGCCGCGGCGGCGCAACAGGAGCCGAATTCTCACCGCCACCACCGGAGGCAGTCGTGAACACCCGTGCCGTGACCTGATCGAACTGTGACAGCCGATGACCAGGTCGTGGAGACGAACCCCGGCCGGCCCGCTCCTGCGGTGCCGGGCGGGGCTCGTCGCGGCAATGTCGCTGGGTGTCGTGGGCGTGGCGTGCGCGGCCCCCTCGGCGCTGCCCCCACCCCCCGCCGGCGACTATTCGCAGTACTCGCTCCCGGACGGTGCCGAGATCCTGCCGCCCACGGCTGTCGTTCCGCCGCGCCCACCGGATCCCTCCTCGTGCGGCGCGCTGTCGAGTCTGCGGCCCGACCCCGGTCTGCGGCCGGAGACAGCGCCGCTGGGGTCGGCGCTGGCCGCGATCGTCGCGCGGGGACGGCTGATCGTCGGAACCGACCAGAACACGAACCTGTTCAGCTTCCGGGACCCGTCGACCGGCACGCTGTCGGGGTTCGACGTGGACCTGGCGCGGGAGATCGCCCGCGACCTCTTCGGCGACCCGGACAAAGTGGAATTCCGTCTGCTGACGTCGGCCGGCCGCTTCGATGCACTGGAAAGAAACGACGTGGACCTGGTGGTTCACGCCACGTCCATCACGTGCGAGCGCGCCACCCGGGTCGGATTCTCGTCCGTCTACTTCGAGGCGTTCCAGCGACTGCTCGTACCGGAGGGATCCGGCATCACCTCTCCCGCGGACCTGGCCGGCAAACGGGTGTGCACGTTCATCGACACCACGTCCCTCGCCACGATCCAGCGGGTGGCACCCGAAGCCACGATCGTGGCCGTCCCCGACTGGGACGATTGCCTGACCACGTTGCAACTGGGCCAGGCCGACGCGGCGACCACCGACAACAGCATCCTCGCAGGCCTCGCAGCGCAGGATCCGAACCTCGACATCGTCGGCCCGAATCTGGAACTGGAGCCGTACGGGGTCGTCGCGAACAAGAACAACGACGCTCTGGTGCGCTTCGTGAACGGAACCCTGGAACGGATGCGCGAGGACGGGACGTGGAATCGCCTGTACGACCGGTGGTTGGGCCTGCTGGGGCCGACGGCGGGTCCGCCGGCGCCGAGTTACCGGGACTGACGGGTCACGGGCCGGCCCTGCGCGGCAGGACCGGCCCGCACTCGTCGATCAGCCCAGCAGTTCGGGGATCTTCGCGGCGCTCTCCAGGATGTGCGTGTGAGGCTCCGGGCGCAGCGTCGCAGAGTCGTGGGCGCCGGTCAGGACGCCGACCACATACCGCGCCCCGGCGTTCGTGCCCGCGCGCAGATCGTTGGGGGTGTCGCCGCCGACCAGGACCTCGTCGACGCTCTGCACGCCCGCCAGTTCCATCGCACGGAAGATGAGATACGGCGACGGCCTGCTCATCCGCACCTGGTCGCTGGTGATCACGCCGTCGATGTCGCGCCCGATCTCCCAGCCGACCTGCTCGAGGAGCGGCTGTGCGATCTCGCGCGAGTATCCGGTCTGGAGAACGATCTTGACGCCGCGCTCCCGAAGGGTGCCGAACGCATCGTGGACTCCCGGCAGTGCGGTCGGAGGTGTCTTCCGGTACGCCCCGAGAAGCATTGCGGTGAACTCGGATTCGACGGAGTCGAGAACGGCCGTGTCGGCCGGGGCTCCGCTCTCGCACAGCAGTCCCTCGATGGCCTGCCGCTTGCCCGTGCCCTTCCAGCGGTCGAAACGGTCGTCCGGAATCGGTCCGCCGAGGTAGTTCTCGACGGTGTCGCGCAACGCCACGTACACGGCGCCGCCCTCGTCGACGCTCGTGCCGGCAATGTCCAGGGTGACCAGCGAAACCCGGGGTTCGGTCATGGGGTGACTCCTTCACAGTCGAGCCACTCACAGGCGCGCCTGTCAGTGGGCGATCATCGACAGCACGTCGGCGATGACGTCGCTGTTGGTTCCGTGCGTCAGATCGAGCGTCCGGCAACGGTCGTAGTACGGGCTCAGATCCAGCCCGACGCCCAGGCCGTAGACCTCGACCGCGCGTTCGTCCTCGTGCCGTTCGACCACGACCTGGAGGTGGTGGTCCAGGTAGAACTCGTCGTTGGCCAGCGCGGTGGCGCCGTCGAGTGGGCTGCCGTCCGAGATCACGAACAGCAGCCTCCTGCCCGGGCCGCGGTCGCGCATCCGTGAGCACGCCCAGTCGACCGCCTCACCGTCGACGCCCTCCTTGAACAGGTCGTCCTTCAGCAGTCCCGCGATGGCGGGACGCGCACGGCGCCAGGTGGTCTCGGCGTCCTTGAACACCAGCTGCCGGACCTCGTTGAGACGTCCCGGATCGTCCGGGCGACCGGACCGGAGCCAGTCCCTGCGGGCCCGGCCGCCGTTCCATGCGGTGGTGGTGAAGCCGAGGATCTCGCACCGGGCGTCGGCCAGTTCCAGCGCCCGCGCGAACACGTCGACCAGGACGGCGACCGGTTGGCTGAACTTCTTCATCGAACCGGAGCAGTCGATGAGGAACGTCACCGTGGTGTCGTTCCGCGGTTCGGTGCGTTCGGCCCGGAAGAGTCTGCGTTCGGTGGGCGAGGTGACGAGCTGCGCGAGCCGGCGACCGTCGATGTAGCCCTCGTCGCGGCCGCCCTCCCAGCCGTCGCGGGCGGGTTCGGACAGCAGGGTCTTCAGCTGCCTTCCGAGTTTTCGGACGTTGAGGCGATTGTCTTCGATGCCGGCGTCGAGGCGCCGGCGGAAGTCCCGGAGCAGTTCGGGCCGGACGAGGGACGTGATCTGCCGGGTCTCGTCGTAGGCGCGGGTGAACACGCGGTAGCCGTCTCCGCCGTCACCGAGCGCGCGGCTGTGACCCGACGCGGCCGTCGCGAACGCGTCGTTCTCGTCCGGCTCGAAGTCGAAGATCAGGGAGAAGGTTGCGGCGCGGTCGCGCCTCGTATCGTCCGATTCGTCCGCGTCCGCGGCCTGCTCCAGTCGTCGGCCGATGACGTCGGCGATCGCCAGCGCATGCACCGCGAAATCCGATTGCGAGTGCCGGGTTCGCCGTAGCTGCGGAAGCTGTTCGCCGAGAACGGAGGCGAGGCCGAACCGGGTCGATTCGATCAGATCCTGCGTTGTCTCGGGTATCGGCTCGGCGGTGATCCGTCCCCGGCACATCTGTATCACCGTGAACAGCAGCATGCCGTGCACGGTCTCCGTCAGGCCGGACGCCACGAACTCGTGCGACCACCGCGAGAATCGGTGGGCGAGATTCGCGCGCACCCCGTCCCACGCGCCGGCGGCCAGCGATTCGACGCGGAACTGTTCGAGAGTGTCGAAGATCAGCCGACTCGGCGTGTCCTCCGGGCACAGGGTGCGGTGCAGTGTGGGATCGGTGTGGAGCAGTCGCAGCGCCATGCCGTCGCCCGCACCGCGGAAGGAGGCGACGTCGGCGCGGTCGAACGACGGGTGCAGGTGCGGGGCGGGCATCGGCACACGCCGATGTCCGCGATGGAGTTCCGTTCCGCGAAAATGCAACTCACCCTGACCGGTCAGAGCGCGGATGCTGCCGGCGCAGAGTTCACGAACCTCCTGCCGACGACGGACCGATTCGGGGCACACGGGCAGTTCTGCCATCACTGCCCGCTCAGGCCGTGCTCGCCGCGAGCATCGCCGACCACTCGGGTTCCTCGTCGAAGCATCGCTGGAAGTACTCGGCGACGATGGGCCGCTCGGCCTCGTCGCACTTGTTGACGAACGACAACCGGAACGCCAGCGCCGGGTCGTGGAAGATCTCGATGTTCTCGGCCCAGGTGATCACCGTGCGCGGCGACATCAGCGTCGACAGGTCGCCGAGCCGGAAACCGATGCGGGTCAAATTCGCCACGGCCACCATCGACGCGATCAGCGACCGCCCGACGGACGGCACGCGCGCGGCCACGATCTCGATCTCCTGTTCCGCGGGCAGGTGATCGAGCGTCGCGACGATGTTCCAGCGGTCGATCTGCGCGTGATTGAGTCGCTGCGCACCGTGATACATCCCGTTGAGGTTGCCCAGGCCGACCGTGTTGGCGGTGGCGAACAACCGGAACGCCGGATGCGGAGTCAGCACCCGGTTCTGGTCGAGCAGAGTGAGTTTGCCGTCGCGTTCGAGGAGACGCTGGATGACGAACATGACGTCGGGGCGGCCGGCGTCGTACTCGTCGAGGATGAGGGCGACGGGACGCTGCAGCGCCCAGGGCAGGATGCCTTCCTGGAATTCGGTGACCTGCTTGCCGTCTCGCAGGATGACCGCGTCCCTGCCGATCAGGTCCAGCCGGCTGAGGTGGCCGTCGAGGTTGACCCGCACGCACGGCCAGTTGAGCCGCGCCGCGACCTGCTCGATGTGCGTGGACTTGCCGGTGCCGTGCAGTCCCTGCACCATCACCCGGCGGTTGCGGTCGAACCCGGCGAGCAGGGCAGTGGTCACCGCGTGATCGAACCGGTACGCGGGGTCGACGTCGGGGACGTGGTCGACCGGTTCGCGGAAGGCGCGCACCGTCAGATCGGTGTCGAGTCCGAACAGCTCACGCGCGGAGAGCACGTGGCGGGGTGCCGCAGTGGTCATTTCGGGCATGTGCCCTCCTTCAGTTCATGTCTGCCGTTCCGTCGTCCAGGACCTCGTTCTCGATCTCACCGATGGCGTCGGCCGCCCGCCGCAACGCGGGGAGCAGCTTGAGCGCCTTGTCGGGGGTGAGTCGCATGACCGGGGCCTGGACTGCGATGCAGAGATTGGAATTGCCTGTGGCGCAGGGGACGAGCACCGCGGCGCACACGAGACCGGGCAGGAACTCCTCGTCGTCGATGGCGTAGCCGTCGCGGCGAACCTGCTTGAGTTCGGTCTCGATCAGCTCGATGTCGGTGACCGTCTTGTTGGTGTACCGCTCGAGCGGCATCCGCCCGAGGAGTCGCCGGCGCTGGGCGGGGCTGAGTTGCGACAGGATCATCTTGCCGCTCGCCGAGCAGTGCGCGGGCACCCGCGACCCCGCATGGAGTGTAAACCGAAGGGGCTCGGAGGTTTCCACGCGGTCGAGGTACACCACCTCGCTGCCCGACAGGGTGGTCACGTTGCAGCTTTCGCCGAGTTCCGCGACGAGGTTGCGGAGGATGGCGTGCCGCGCGCCGTGGTGGGTGTCGTTGAGCAGCAGGTTCTCGGCGAAGCGGCGCAGGCGCACGCCGGTGCCGTAGTGCCTGCCGTTGTTCTGCCGGGTGAGGAGTCCGGCCCCCTCGAGTTGCTGCAGCATGCGGTGCAGGGTCGGCTTGGCCATGCCCGTCTCCTCGACGAGCCCCTGCAACGTGAACAGCTGGTCCTTGGACGCGATCATCTCGAGCAGCGCGAACAGGCGGAGCGTCGGTGTGTCTCCGGGTAGCTCCGTCGTCGGGTGTCCGTTCGACTCGTCGATCCGGTGAATCTCACCCACGGTTCCTCCTAGGCAGAACGGCGACGCTTTCGCATCGTGTATCGAAAAATCATACATCTGGTTCCAGTTTTGGGAACATTCATTGACGAAGCGTGTGACGTGGCCTACTGTCACTGCAGATCACAAAATCACGAACGAAACGTTCCGATTTTTGACATTCTCGGCCGGTTCCGGCGCGCCCCTGAAGGAGGATCACACATGACCAAGAAGAAGAACGGTGCCGATCGCACCGCTGTTTCCGGCGTACAGAAGATGACACCGTCGGAGGCGTTCGTCGAGACGATGGTCGCGAACGGCGTGACCGACATGTTCGGCATCATGGGATCGGCCTTCATGGACGCGATGGACATCTTCGCTCCCGCAGGCATCCGGCTCGTCCCGGTCGTGCACGAGCAGGGCGCCGGACACATGGCCGACGGATACGCCCGCGTCAGCGGACGTCACGGCATGGTCATCGGGCAGAACGGCCCGGGCATCAGCAACTGCGTCACGGCGATCGCCGCCGCATTCTGGGCGCACAGCCCCGTCGTCATCGTCACCCCCGAGGCCGGCACCATGGGAACGGGCCTGGGCGGCTTCCAGGAAGCCAACCAGCTGCCGATGTTCCAGGAGTTCACGAAGTACCAGGGCCACGTCAACAACCCCAAGCGCATGGCCGAGTTCACCGGCCGCTGCTTCGACCGCGCGATGTCCGAGATGGGCCCGACGCAGCTCAACATCCCCCGCGACTTCTTCTACGGCGAAATCGAGACGGAGATCCCGCGGCCCACCCGCCTCGACCGTGGCCCCGGCGGGGAGCAGAGCCTGAACGAGGCGGCGGAACTGCTGGCGCAGGCCAAGTTCCCGGTCATCGTGTCCGGCGGCGGCGTGGTGATGGCCGACGGCGTCGACGAGTGCAAGGTACTCGCCGAGCGTCTCGGTGCCCCCGTCGTCAACAGCTACCTGCACAACGACTCGTTCCCCGCCAGCCACCCGCTGTGGACCGGACCGCTCGGCTACCAGGGCTCGAAGGCCGCGATGAAGCTGATCAGCCAGGCCGACGTCGTGCTCGCCCTCGGCACCCGCCTCGGCCCCTTCGGCACCCTCCCGCAGCACGGCATGGACTACTGGCCGAAGAACGCCAAGATCATCCAGATCGACGCCGACCACAAGATGCTCGGCCTGGTCAAGAAGGTCTCGGTCGGAATCTGCGGCGACGCGAAGGCCGCTGCCGTCGCGCTCACCGAGCGGCTCGAGGGCAAGGCCCTCGCGTGTGATGCCAACCGCGAGGAGCGCAGCAAGAAGATCGAAGCCGAGAAGGCGGCGTGGGAGAAGGAACTCGACGAGTGGACCCACGAGCGCGACCCGTTCAGCCTCGACATGATCGCCGAACAGGAAGGCGAGGACGGCAACTGGCTGCACCCGCGTCAGGTGCTGCGTGAGCTGGAGAAGGCGATGCCGGAAGACGTGATGGTCTCCACCGACATCGGCAATATCAACTCCGTCGCCAACAGCTACCTCCGCTTCGAGAAGCCGCGCAGCTTCCTCGCCCCGATGAGCTTCGGTAACTGCGGTTACGCACTGCCGACCGTCATCGGCGCGAAGGCCGCGGCACCGGAACGGCCCGCCATCGCCTACGCAGGCGACGGCGCCTGGGGCATGAGCCTGGGCGAGGTCATGACGGCCGTCCGGCACGACATCCCCGTCACGGCCGTCGTGTTCCACAACCGGCAGTGGGGCGCGGAGAAGAAGAACCAGGTCGACTTCTACAACCGCCGCTTCGTCGCCGGTGAACTCGAGAGCGAATCCTTCGCCGGAATCGCGCAGGCGATGGGAGCCGAGGGCATCGTCGTCGACAAACTCGAAGAGGTCGGTCCCGCGCTGCAGCGCGCGGTCGCCGCACAGATGAACGAGGGCAAGACCACGGTCATCGAGATCATGTGCACCCGCGAACTCGGCGACCCCTTCCGCCGCGACGCGCTGTCGAAGCCGGTTCGCCTGCTCGACAAGTACAAGGATTACGTGTAAATCCACCCGCTGCCAGCACGTGGCCTCCGGCGATCACGCCGGGGGCCACGTCCCGTGCGGTCCTGGTACCGACGATCCGACGCCGTCTGGACCTGTCGGTTCGCGGCCGCGACCCCCACACTTCTGACGGAGACCACGACGAACGGAAGCGGAGCAACAGGGTATGGCGGCAACGGTGTGGGATCTGTCGTTGCCCGCCCTCCTCTTCGCGCTCGGCATCGTGGTGGCCGGCGGAGTCGTCCGCGGCTTCGGGGGTTTCGGCGGTGCAATGGTGTGGGTCGCCGGACTCGTCGTCCTGCTCCCGCCGACGTCCGTGATACCCACCGTGTTCGTCCTCGAGGTCGTCGCCAGCGCGGCGATGCTGCCCCAGGTGTGGCGGCAGGTGCACTGGAAGTCGTTGCGCTGGTTGTTCGCAGGCACCCTGATCGGAATGCCGCTCGGCATGTGGGCGCTCACGCAACTGTCCGGTGACCTGGTGCGCGTACTGCTCGGTGTCGCCATCATCGGATCCGCCGTCGCCATGGCCGCCGTCTCCGACCGGCAGTCGCTGCCGGGCCCCGGTGTCACCGCCGCGACAGGAGTGGCGTCCGGGCTCCTCAACGGCGGCTTCGCCCTCGGCGGCCCGCCCGCCGTCCTCATGTACTTCTCCGCGTCCACCCACGTGGCCGCCGGACGCGCCTCGCTCGTCGTGTTCTTCCTCGTCATCGACGCCTTCGGAGCAGCGGGCTCGGCCGCCGGCGGCCTCCTCACGGTGCCCGTCCTCGCGCAGATCGCTCTGTTCACACCGCTCTGCATGTTCGGCGCCGCCGCGGGGAAATGGATGTTCGACCGCACCACCGCCCACCAGGTCCGCCAGCGGGTGCTGTGGTTGCTCGGCTTCCTCGGCGCCGCCGTCCTCGTGCAGGTGGCGTTGCGGTAGACCGAGGCCCCGCTCCCGGTAGACCGAGGCGGGGCCACAGCAGGTTTGGTGTCAGGTCGCGGGTGTGTGCGACATGGCGGCGTTGTCAGGGTGTGAACTGCCGTCCCGGTCCTCCGTGTAGAGGTCCCGGCGGCGGATTGCGAGCGTGCACAGTGTGCTGACAGCTCCCACCGCAACGATGTATCCCATGATCAGGGAGAGTCCTCCGCTCGCCGAGCCGAGGAGGGACGCGAGCACGAGCGGTGTCAGACCGGACGCGACGATTCCCGACAGCTGGTAGACGACGGAGATTCCGCTGTAGCGGACTCGGGTGGGGAAGAGTTCCGCGAACAGCGAGGACTCGGGGGCGTAGACGATCGGATAGAGGACGCCGAGGACCAGCACGATGGTGATGACGATGACGGCGGTATCTCCGGTGCCGATGAGCACGAAAGCGGGATAGGCTGCAGCCGTGAGGATCACGCTGCCCGCCGCGAACACGTGCCTGCGGTCGTACCGGTCGGCGACCTTTCCGAAGACGGGAATGAAGACGATCATGGTCGCAGCCGCCGCCATCACTGCCAGAAGCAGGGTTTGACGGCTGAGGTGCAGCGTGCCGGTGCCGTAGGCGATCGCAAATACCGCCCACGTATTGAAGGCCACACCCTCGGCCCATCGACTTCCCATTCCCAGCACCATGTTTCGCCGCGACTGCGGGCTCTTGATCAGTTCCAGAGCGGGCACGGTGGCCTTCTCCTCCACCGTCTCGAGCTTGCGGAAGGCGGGGGTTTCCATGACCTTCAGGCGGATGAACAGGCCGACCGCCACCAGGATCGCGCTGAGCATGAAGGCGATCCGCCAACCCCAGTCCAGGAATGCGGCCTCGGACAGGGTCGAGTTGAGTGCCGCGAAGACACCCGTGCCCAACATCAGGCCGATGGCGAGACCGATCTGCGGCAGGCTTCCGTAGAACCCGCGCTTACCGCGGGGTGCGTATTCGACGGCCATCAGGACGGCACCGCCCCATTCGCCGCCGATCGCGACCCCCTGTGCGAGCCGGAGCACCACCAGCAGAATCGGCGCGGTGATCCCGATCGTCGCGTACGTGGGGACCAGTCCGATCAGGCACGTCGCCACACCCATGATCATCATGGTCGCGACCAGGGTCTTCTTCCGGCCGATGCGGTCGCCGATGTGACCGAAGATCAGACCGCCGAACGGACGGGCCATGAATCCGATCGCGAACGTCGCGAACGCGAGCAATGTGCCGACGATCGGATCCGAACTGGGGAAGAACAGCTTGTCGAACACCAGGCCGGCGGCGATGCCGTAGAGGAAGAAGTCGTACCACTCCACTGTCGTCCCGACGATGCTCGAGGCGACGACGGTACGGATCTCGGATTTCGAGGGTTCCTTGTCGGTGTCTCGCGGAGTGGTCACAACGACTCCCGGAATATGTGGGTGAGGGCGTCCCTCGTCACCGGCCGGGGCACGACCGCCAGCTGACGTGTCTGCTTCATCGTGCCATCCACCAGCGTCGCCAGGTGCTCCTCCCCGTAGCCGAAGCTTCGCAATCCCGAGGGCATTCCGATATCGGTCATCAGCTCGCTCAGTACGTGCGCGAGCGCGTCCGCTCCGTCGGTGGCCGTGAACGTCCGGCCGGAGAGGAGCTCGGCCGCCCGCAGGTGCCTGCCGGGGTCGCTCGGGTAGGTCCATCGGAAAACTGCCGCGGCAGTGGCGGATACGGCCTGACCGTGCGGCACCATCGGCATCGGAGGATAACCCTCGGCCTGGTAGTTCTCGACGGCGCCGGCGACCGGGTACGCATTGGCGTGGGGCAGATGGGTGCCCGCGTTACCGAACCCGGTGCCTGCCGAGGTCGAGGCCAGCGCCATCTGGTAGCGAGCTTCCAGGTCCCGCCCGTTCATCACCGCGCGTCGCAGGTACTTCCCCACCAACGACAGGGCCTGCTCGCACCAGGTGTCGCTGATGGGGTTGGAACCGCAGAAGGCGGGGCGCTTCATCGGGTCTTCGGGCGCAGGTTTGGCGTCGAACCGGACGCTGGTGTAGCTCTCGAGCGCGTGGGAGAGCACATCCATCCCGCTCGCAGCGGTGACCTGCGAGGGCAGCGTGACGGTGGTCAGGGGATCGACTATGGCGAGCGTCGGTCGCAACGCGGCATGACTGACCCCGGCCTTCAAGTGCAGGCCGAGGAAGTCGATGACGCAGATCGTCGTCGATTCCGATCCGGTGCCCGCGGTGGTCGGTATGGCGATCAGGGGTTTGAGGGGAAGCCACGGCGCCGTACCTCCGCCGATGGGCGGGGTCACGTAGTCGAGCAGTTCCCCGGGGTGTGTGGTGAGGAGGTTGACGGCTTTCGCGGTGTCGATCGCGGAACCCCCGCCCACTGCGATGTAGGAGTCCCACTCCCGTTCGCGGGCGAATGCGACGGCCTCGTCGATGCTTTCGTCCGTGGGTTCCACTGCGACGCCGTCGAATACGTCCGCCTTGATGCCTGCGGCGAGCAGCTGATCACGGATGCGGTCGGGGATCCCGGTGTTGCGAACGCCCGGGTCGGTGATCACCAGACAGGATTCCGATCCCCGTGCGGACAGCTCGGCGCCGACCTCGTCCAAAGCGCCGATACCGAATTTCAGTGGGGGTGCTGCCCAGGTGAAGACGCTCTCGTTCTCGTTCGATCGGTACATCGTTGAGACTCCTTCGCTGTCACAATGTAGGGATAGTCCCCACACTGTGAACCGACGATAGGCCAGCAACGTGGATATGTGAAGTGCCTCACAAGAAGAATCTGACGGATCCAGCACAGGGCGGATCGCGACGGCACGGAACGACACCGGTTCCGGCCGCGACGAACACCCGGGCCGTGGAAGAGTTTTCGGTCAGTGAGACATCGCCCGGTTGACCGGGACGAATTGGGATACTTCCTTCGCCGCCTGGACAATCCGGTCCCCGAGCGTCCGGACCCTCGACTTGGGCATCCGGACGGTGGGGACCTGAATCACCAGCGCTGCCTGCGCGTATCCGTCCGCGTCGAGGATGGGTGCGCCGACGCAACGCACACCCTCGACGTTCTCCTGCTCGTCGATGCTGTACCCGCGGACCCGGATCTCCCGGAGTTGCTCCGACAGTTCACGGGGAGTGCTCAAGCTGTGCGGAGTGACCTTGGCGAGCGTGGCCGGAAGCGACTCGACGTACGTCTCGGCGTGTGACGAGAACGCCAGGATCGCCTTGCCCGACGCCGTCGTGTACAGCGGAAACCGGGCGCCCGTGTGCTGCTCGAACCGCAACGGGAGCGTCGACTGCACCCGCATCATCACCACCGATTCCGACCCCTGGCGGATGGAGAGGTTCACGGATTCCTGGGTCTCGGCATTGAGTTGCTCCAGGATGGGTAGCGCCTTGTCCATGCCGAACCCGCGCTGCGCGGCCTGACCGAGCAGTACCGTTCCGCTGCCGAGGTAGTAGCTGTCGGACATCGGATTCCGCGCTACGAGACCCTCGGCGATCAGGGCCCGGATGAGTCTGTTGGCGGTACCGGACGACAACCGGAGTTCCGCCGCGATGGCACTGCCGGTGAGTTCGTCGGCGGACGATGCGAGCAACTTGAGCACGGCCAGCGCACGTCCGACGGATTGTGTGCCCGCGGGCAGTTCCTCGCTCACCACGCAATCCCATCCTCGTCCGACCTGCCGGCGAATCGATGTTACCCGCTCGGTGGATGACCGAGGCCCGGATCTCGTCGCGGTTCGGGCTGGTGGACCGCTATTCTCCCGCGATGTCGGGGGCCGTGTCGCCCGAATCGCGGTGGAACAGTCCGAGACTCAACACCGAGCGCTGCAGGCCGTCGAGGGTCCGGGGATCCCAGCCGGTCAGCTGTTGCCAGCGGTCGAGCCGGTAGGTGATGGAGTTCGCGTGGAGGTGGATGTCCCGGCCGGCCGCGCTGATGGAGAAGCCGTTGCGGGCGAATGCCGACACCGCCTCGACGAGGTGCGGGTGGTCGGCGGCGACGGTGGCCCCCGGTTCCAGCAGCGTGGTGAGTTCGGCGCGATGGTCTGCCAGCGTCGCGGCGACCCATTCGTCGGCGAATCGGACCACGGCGCCGGTGGGGGACGCCAGTTGCAGGACCCGCCGCGCGTCGGTGATGCTCATCGCCGCACCGGCCAGGCCGGGGCGGTCCAATCCGACACCGACGGTGGTGCCCGGGTGGCCGAGCCGGACCTCGCGGATGATGTCGTCGATCGGTGCGTGCTGGCTCAGGGCGACGATGACGGCGGCGTGCCCACTGCACTGGGTCGTCCCCGGGATCGCGTCCAGGGTGCGTTGCAGCCGCTCGAGCTGCGCTTCCGACCACTCCTCCGCCGCGACGCACACCGCTCGAAACCCGTCTTGCGGTGTGAACCCGAGCGCCTCCGCCAGCTCGCGCACGTCACGGTCGTCGCCGTCGCGGGACCTCGCGAGTGCCTCGAAGAATCGGTACCGCACGCCCGCGCGGATGGCCTGTTCGCTTCGGGTCGCGTCGGTGTGTCCGACGGCGACCGCGCTGGTGGCGGTGTGGACGAGATCCCACATCATGCCGCCTGCACGCAACAGGTCGGTGGTCGGTTCGGCCGCTCTGGCGACCATCGTGTTCCACAGTTCGCGGGACGCGATGTGATACGTCTCGATGACATCGGACAGGGGTAATCCCTGCATGGCCCGGCGCCGGCCGAGCTGACGGGAACGCTCGAGGACGTCGTCGGCGAGTGGCTCGCTCTCGGCGAGGGCGCGCAGCGTCGCCGCGAGCTGCCGGGCGATGTACTCGTGCTGTTCGTCGATCGGAACGGCAGCGTACGACTGCAACTCGGCGCGGATCTGACGCACCGATCGGTCGGTTACCGACTCGATCTCCTCCGAGACCTGCCGGCACAACCGCTGGATCGTGTCTTCACCCGCGGACTCGGGCACATTCCCCTCGCATTCCACACTCCCGTGAAATTCACGAACCGCTTCGGCGTTTTCCGGGATTCGCCCATGGCCCGCGGGGAGTGACTCGGACCACACTAGTGCCAGAGTGCACGTCGATCGGCACCGGACCACACCGCGTCGCCGGTCGACGCAGTCAGAATAGGAGCCCAACAATCATGTCCAACGAGGCAAAAAGCGCCTTACTCGCGATAGGTGTCCCGTTCGCCGGGGTTCTGGGCGGCATCGTGGCCCTGTCCGGGTCCACGGCCGCGGTCTTCGGAGTTCCGATCCTGTTCGCGTGGTTGTTCCTGTGGATGCCGCTCACCTCGCTGTGCCTCCATCTCGCGTGGAAGCTGTTCGACCGCACAGACTTCGAAGCTGCCGAACGCGCCGAATCCGCCGCTGCGGGCAGTGGGATCGGAGAACAGTCATGACCGCGGCGTTCTTCACGCTCGTGCTGATCCTCGCCCTCGGGGCGGGTGTGCTGTCGCGGCGCGGCAGCAAGAAGGAGATCTCCGACTACCTGGTGGGTGGCCGGTCGTTCGGTCCGCTGCTGGTCTTCATCCTGGGGGCGGGTGAGGCGTACAGCATCGGCACCCTGATCGGGTTCCCCGGCGGCGTGTACGCGCACGGCGCGAGCTACGGCGTCTGGTTCATCGGCTACATCCTGCTGGCCTACCCGATCGGATACTTCTTCGCGCCGTACCTGTGGCGGGCAGGCAAGCGGTACGGCGCCATGACGTTGCCCGACGTCGCCGGACGCCACTTCCGTTCGCGGGGACTGGAATTGACGATCGCCATTGCGTCGGTCGTATTCCTCATCCCGTGGGGTCAGCTTCAGCTCGCCGGACTGCAGATCGCGCTCACCGGGCTGGGGATCTCCATCGATCCCACCGTCGCCGTCTTCGCGGGAGCGGCCCTCGCGCTGCTGTTCCTCATGTTGTCCGGGGTGCGCGCCCCCGCGTTCGTGTCCTACGTGAAGGACACCGCCCTGCTGCTCGGCGCCGTCCTGATCGGACTGGCGGCAGTGATCGAGACCGGTGGCACCGAGAAGCTGTTCGCCGCGGCGGCAGCCAGTGGTGGCGGCTCGGCCTCGCATTCCACGGTCACCGGGTCGTCGCTGACGTTCGTCCTGACGACCATCGTGTTCCAATCGGTGGGGTTCTTCATCTTCCCGATCATCGTGCAGGCCGTGCTCGCGGCGAAATCCGAGGCGACGATCAAGCGGGTCGCCAAGTTCAATCCTCTGTACATGCTGATGTACCCGTTCCTCGTCGCCGCCGCGTTCGGCGCGATCACGCTGCTGCCGACCAAACTCGAGGGAACCGAATCCGACCAGGTGCTCCTGCAGTTGTCGCGACAACTGTTGCCCGACTGGCTGACCGGCGTCGTCGCGGGCGGCGCGGCCCTCTGCGCGATCGTGGTGCTGTGCGGGGCGGCCCTCGGCATCGGTGCGATCGTGTCGCGCAACATCATTCCCGGGATCCCCGAATCCCGCCAGCGGATCTGGGTACGCGGAGTCGTCGTCGCGTATCTGGCGATCTCGCTCCTGCTGACCCTCGCGACACCTCAGCTCCTGCTGACCCTGGTCAACACCGCGTACTACGGCGTCACACAGGCCGCCGTGGTGTTCGCGACGATGGTCTTCGGCTGGAAGCTGCGCCCGTCCGCCCTCGCGATGGGCGTGGTGCTCGGAGACGTCGTCGTGCTGTGGCTGTATCTCGACAAGCACGGTCCCGTGTCCGTGTGGCTCGCCGAGCACGGTGTCAATCTCGGCGCGGCCGCCCTGATCCTCAACATTCTGTTCGTGGTGGCGACGCGGTTGTTCTGGCCTGCCACCGACCCCGTCCGCGGCCTTCGCACCGAAGGTCGCACACCCGCCGCCGTGGAATCCACGGCCACTCCCAGCCAAGTAGGTGCCTGAATGTCCCGAACACTGCTCACCGCCGACGCGATCCACACCCAGGACCCCTTGTCGCCGACCGTCGAAGCGCTGGTCATCGCCGACGACCGCGTGCTCGCCACCGGCACCGCGAAGGACATGGCCGACTGTGCCGGGATCGACGCCCGCCGCGTCGACCTGCCCGGCGCCACGGTGATCCCGGGGCTCATCGAGTCGCACATCCACCCCACGTACGCCGGTCTCACGG
The DNA here is from genome assembly GCF_042802055.1 of Rhodococcus sp. NPDC057529. Taxonomy (NCBI): domain Bacteria; kingdom Bacillati; phylum Actinomycetota; class Actinomycetes; order Mycobacteriales; family Nocardiaceae; genus Rhodococcus; species Rhodococcus sp. NPDC057529. The sequence goes on along the minus strand of NZ_JBHVEY010000011.1, from coordinate 217,874 downwards.
ACGGCTGGGCGGACTGCCGGACGCCACCGTGCCGGTCGATCGCCGACATTCAGCAGGCGCTGCGTGCCTCGGCCGGCGGCAGCGGCTGGATCCGCGGGTGGGGTTACGACGACACCCAGATCGCCGAGGGACGGCACCCGACCCGGACGGATCTCGACGCGGTCAGCACCGACAGGCCGGTCATCGTGCTGCACATCTGCGGGCATTTCGCCGTCGCCAACACCGCGGCACTCGCGGCGGCGGGCATCGACGAGTCGACGGTGCCGGTAGACGACCCGCTGTTCCCCCGCGGGGACGACGGTCGGCTGACCGGGATGGCGTGGGAAATCGACGCGGTGTCGAGGCTCACCGCGGCCGTTCCCGCGCTGACCGAACAGGAGGTCAACGGTGCCCTGCTCCGCAGCCTGCAGTCGGCGCGAGCACGGGGAATCACCACCATCCACGATCTCGGGGTGGGTCTGTCGGCGGGCGAGCAGGAACTGGCCGCCTACCGCTCACTGGACGCATCGGGTGAGCTACCGGTCCACGTCGTCGGGTTCCTCCGCGGCGACCTCGCGCTGCAGGCCCTCGACGACCGACGGGTCACGTTCGAGCACGCACCCGCGGCCGGAGCGCACTTCCGGCTGGCGGGCGCGAAATTCTGGGCCGACGGATCGATCCAGGGACTGTCCGCCGCACTCCGCGCCCCGTACGCCTGCGACCCCGGTCATCACGGCGACCTGCTCTATCCGCAGGAGCAACTCGACGAGATGATCCTGCGGGTGCACCGCGCGGGTGGCCAGGTCGCCGTGCACGCCAACGGCGACGCCGCCGTCGGCGCCGCCATCACGTCGCTGCGGCGGGCGCAGGCCACCGACGGCCGGGTGGGACGGCACCGCATCGAACATTGCCAGGTGAGCGCACCGAGCGACCTGGCCGCGATCCGGGAAGCCGAACTCGGGGTGAGTTTCTTCGTCAACCACGTCTTCTACTGGGGCGATCGCCACCGCGACCGCTTCCTCGGCGCCGAGCGGGCCGCCGACATGGATCCCCTCGCCTGCGCCGACGACCTGGGTCTGCGATTCGGGTTGCATTCGGACTGCCCGATCACGCCGATGGACCCGCTGGCGACCATCCGCACCGCGGTCACCAGGATGACGCGGGGCGGCACCGTGCTCGGCGGGAACCAGCGGATCGGAGTGGATCGCGCGATCCGGGCCATGACCGTCGACAGCGCCTACCTGGTACACGACGAGACTCGCGTCGGCACCCTGACCGCCGGTCGTCGCGCGGACCTGGTGGCGCTCGACGGCAGCCTTCGCGACCTCGGCGACGGCACCGTCGACACACCCCGTCCGGCAATGGTGATGATCGACGGCGAATCGGCGGACATGCGCCCAGCCCGGGTGTAAGTGTTTCAGCTGCAATGGAACTCGTGGCAGCAGGACCGGCGATGTCGGTGGTCACCGACATCGCCGTCCGCACCCCGGGGTGGTCTCCTTCGCCCTGCACTACGGCCTGGTCGTGAAGACCCCGTGTGCGATATACCAAGAATTGGTACCATCGGGTCATGGGTAAGAACACGTCCTTCAGTCTCGACGAGCACTACAGCACGTTCATCGAGAACGAGGTTGCGTCGGGTCGCTACCGGTCCGCCAGTGACGTCGTCCGGTCGGCCCTGCGGCTGCTGGAAGACCGCGAAACCCACCTGGGCGCGCTGCGACAGGCGCTGGCGGACGGCGAACGGAGCGGCCCCTCGACGCCGTTCGACTTCGACGCCTTCCTTGCCCGCAAACGCGCGCAGGAGCCGCGCCGCCGGTGAGCCGATTTCTGCTCTCCCCCGCCGCTCAGGCCGACCTCGAACACAACTGGGACGACACCGCCGACCGCTGGGACGTCGACCAGACCGAGGAGTACCTACGGGAACTTCAGCGCGGCATCGAACGCGCCGCCGCGAATCCGCTGGTCGGTCGGCCCTGTGACGAGATCCGAACCGGCTATCGCAAACTCGCCGTCGGGGCACACATGTTGTTCTACCGGGTCACCGCCGAGGGCGACGTCGATGTCGTGCGTGTCCTGCATCAGCGCATGGACGTCGACCGACACCTCTGAGGCGCCTACCGATAAGGGAATCAAGATCAGCGACAAACAGTTTCGCGGACTGGACGCTCGCCACGACTGGCACGGCCGAGGAACTACACCGTCACCAACGGTGCACCGGCTGCGGCGGTGACGTCGGCCCGATAATCGCTCTCGCCGACCTCCCTTACGTCCGATGTGCCGACGGCCAAGGGAGTAGGGTCCGCAGCATGCAGGACAAACCAGTGAAGGTCCAGGCGCGAGAAGTCCGCCAAGGCGATCTTGTGGTGGGGAGCCGTACGTCCCCCATCACGCACGGCGCCTTGATCAAGGACACGTGGCGCGACGGAAACAACCGAGTCGTAGCGGCCGTGGACGCCGGGAAGCACACCTGGACACCACGCCAAGAGGTCTACATCTTTCGGCCCTCAGTGGCCTGAGGTACTGACCCGACTGGCCCGGTTTGCGGTACCGGCACGGACGGCGTCGCCCACTGCGGCGAAGTGAGCGAGGCAGACGCCGCGCACCAGATCGCGCCGCACCTCCGCCTCGTCGACCTGACCGTCAGGTCGTGACCGCGCCGATCGAGGCGCAGCCGGGACACAGGACACCGTCACCGATCTCCCACCCGTTCAACCGGGCCATCGCGGCGGCGAAGGACCGCTCCACCTCCCGCGACCGGTACACGTGATCGCAACGGCTGCAAGAGAAAACGGTGTGCGGCGGGCATGGTTCTCACATCGCCTCCCGTTCACCGAACAGTATCTGCTGCCACCAGTTGGCCAGCGGGCTCGGCTCCGGCCAGCGCACCGGTTCACCCAGCACCAGCGGGGCCTCGACCGTGGGATCGCCGAACTGTTGCTGCTGATGTCGATCGTCGTGGCGCACAGCAGCACACCTCCCCCTCAACTCCGGCACCCGTTGAAGGAGGATCATGACCACCGCCGCCCGTCCGTTCGCCTCCGAACCCGCGCGCAATTCCCCCCGGCGGCTCCCACTCCGCGCCTCGGGACGCGCCTGTCCGGTGCGGCGATCATGTTCGGTGCCCTGTCCATCGTGCTGTTCTGGATGTTCGGGTTCGGCATCGTCCGCGGTGGGGCCGCCCTCGTCACCGGTGCATTGAGGCTCCGGCGCCCGGACGTCGCCGTCCGACCGCGCCGCAGACACCATGATCCGCCGGTCGAACGGTCGGGGATCGCCCACTCGACGAGGCCTGGCGCGGCCCGTCACGGCGGTGGTGGTCGTTGCGCGCGCAGCTGGGCGTTGTCGGTTTCCAGACGGGCGTTGTCGGCTTCGAGTTCCCCGGTACGGCGCTCGAGGTCGAGGACGTGGCCGATACCGACCAGGTTGACGCCGGCGTCGATGAGTTCGGCGATCCGCCGGAGCCGGACCAGGTCGTCGTCGCTGTAGCGACGGGTACCACCCCCGGTGCGGGCCGGAGTGAGCAGCCCGTACTCCTCGTACAACCGCAGCGCCGCGATCCCGAATCCGGACAGTTCGGCGGCCACCGAGATGCCGTACACCCCGCGCCGGGAGCGGATCTCGGTGTCGCGCTCGGATTCTGGGGTCATGCCGTGCTCCGATCGGAAAATATCTCGCCCAAACTCTTGTCATAGTCTATGACAAATGCCATACCGAATCTACAGCATCTGCTGGAGTTTAATTGTTGAGATGAGAGGGTTTCTGGAGGTGGAGACGATGTTGATGCGCACCGATCCGTTCCGCGACCTCGACCGTCTGACGCAGCAGATCCTCGGCACCGCGGCACGGCCGGCGGTGATGCCGATGGACGCCTGGCGCGAGGATGACCGGTTCGTGGTGGAGTTCGACCTGCCCGGCGTGCAGGTGGAATCGATCGATCTGGACGTCGAACGCGACACCGTGACCGTGCGGGCGCAGCGGCTCGGGCTCGACGACAAGCAGGAGATGGTGGCCTCCGAGCGCCCGCGTGGGGTGTTCAGCCGGCAGCTGTTCCTCGGCGAGAACCTCGATGCGGACAAGATCGAGGCGTCCTACGACGCCGGGGTGCTGCGGTTGACGATCCCGATCGCGGAGAAGGCCAAACCCCGCAAGATCGAGATCAGCAACCATTCCGAGCGCAGGGCCGTCACCGCCTGACCCACGCCGTGACAGCCCTCCCAGGAGGGGGTGAACATCGATGACCCCGGCGATCATGGTCACCGCAGCACCCGGCACCGGCTCACCGCGCATCGCACGCGCTGTGGTGCGGCCGTGGCACGAGCTGGACTACGAGCTGCTCGTCGCCGATTCGGATCGCATCCTCGCCGACGCGCTCACCCCGCAGGCCGCGGTCCTGCTCGCGACGATGGCCACCGCACGGTCCGGTCCGTGGCATCGGCCGCGTCCCCGGTGGTCGGGGTGGCCGGTGACCGCTCCCCCGGCCCCGCAGATCCGGGCCACCCAGCGCTCACCACCCGGCGGAAGCGAGCCCACCGGGGCGGTGGCCGGGATGCGACTCGAACACCCGCGGTGACACACGGATCGACGGATGCGACCGGAACCGCTCGAGAACGATCACGAAAGGAGTGAGGCGACACCGCAACGAATTCCACGGACCGGTTCGACCGCCGCCGCGTCTCCGTCACCTGTCCACTACGCGGACACGGCGCGGCGAACCCCCGGCACACTGCACCGATCCGGGGCCGCCGACCCACCGACGGGACACACCGGCGCCACCACACCACAGCGATGATGTTCGGGCGCATCGCCATTGACGATGGCACCCTTTCGACGTCGGCCGCCCCGGCTCCGGCACCCGCCACGCACACGACGCCACACCCGCGACGAACCCCCGCACGCGGGGAACCGGCAGAGATGAGCGGTGCCGCAGGCGGACTCGCAGCGCCGGCGAGGCCACCCCATCCGGCGACCCGGACGCGTACCCGAACAGCAGCCAGGGCCGCCGCGTACGCGCGGCGCCGACCTCCGATCCGACCACGCACGTGAGAGGGGCGTGGACACGACCAACGCCACGGAAGACGACGTGGCGAGGAATGTAAGACGATGAGCATTGACCGAGATCCGTACCGGGTACTGGGACTGACCCCCGCGGCCTCCCAGTCCGAGATCGCCCGCGCCTACCGGCGCCTGCTCCGCCGACACCACCCCGACACCCGCGGACCGGGGCCCGCGGACCCCGGTGCCGACGAACACCTGCAACAGATCCTCGCCGCCTATACCCTGCTGCGCGACCCGGGCCGCCGCGCCGCCCACGACCACACCGACCTCCTCCGGGGCGCTGACCCCGGCCGGCAGCGGCGGGCCCCGCCACCACCGGCACCCGACCCACCCCGGATTCGCGTGCGGATCGTGCCGCGTCCCGCGGCCCGCCGCATGTTCGGCATCACCGTGCGGATCGGCCCGGTGCGCTGGCACCACTGACCGGGCGCCCCCGTGCGTCCTCGTCGGACGGGGTTCGCGCGAGAAGGGCAGGCATCCGCCAGCCTCGACGCGACCGGGGTGGGCGTGGGCGCCACACCGGCGGGTGCTGTGCCGATGCTGGGGTTTCCTTCCGGCTGCAGGCTGATTACCGTCCTCGTCACAGGTTCAGACAGCAGCCGCCGAACTTCATCCACTGCGGCCGTTGTGCGTGCACCCACCTCCCTCCCCCACCGGCAGGGTGCCCGCTCCCCGACCGCCCCCTTTTTCGGGAGCGACCATGACCTACCTGCGATCGGTCATCGAAAGCCCACAACGCCTACGCCTGTCCCTGTCCGAGACCGCCGGCTGGGACCGAGCCGGCACCGACCACTGCCCTTTCACCCTCAAGATCGACGAACCCACCGGCGGTCCGATCGTGCTGCGCCTGAGCGGCGACGTCGACGCGGTCACCGCCCCGATACTCACCGCCTGCCTCGACGAAGTCGTGCTGCACGGCCGCAGCGCCGTCGTCGACCTGCTCGGCACCACCTTCGTCGGATCCGCGGCCCTGTCCGCACTCGCCGAGGCCGGCCCCCGGATCCGCGAACAACGCGGCCACCTCACCGTCGCCGCACCTGCCCCTCTGCGCCGCATCATCGCACGGGTCGGCATGGACACCGTGCGCACCTTCGACAGCCTCGCGCACGCCTTCGTCGCCGCCCACGGCGGGCCACAGTTGGCCGGCGGGCCGCCGCCGGACCCGACGACCGGCCTCCCGCCCACGCCGCGGCGACAGACCCGGTGACCATGCCATCGCCGACCGTGCCCGCCGACCGAGGACCTCCCGTCACCCGACGGGCCGAGCGCTTGCCCTCCCGCCATCCCCGAAACCGTGGCGGCGCGGGCATGTGACGCCCACTACTCCTTACCGATTTCATCCAGACGTCAATCAGACCCTCGCTACCCTTGGCATAACGCCTCGTCAGACCCATAGTCCGGTCAACGACGAAGGTGTGGAGGCACCCCGAGACCGCCGCCTCCGTCGTGTCCCCGATGTCGAGCCCAGGCATCACCACCCCACCCCGAGCGTGGGGACGCTCCGGCCGCCATACCCCTGATCGGTACCGCCCGCACTCACCCGCGCCGGCTTCCGCAGCGCAGCACCCGGCCACGCGATGAGCACCGCCACCATTAGTGCACCTCGCGGCCATGTTCGCCGAACACGACACCCCACCCCGTCCGAACCACCACGGACCCGAACCCTGCCGCACCCACACCGAGCGACGGTACTGACACCACGCACCACCCTCCCACCCCTTTCCTCACTGTCACCCACCCCGGTACCGGAAGAGATGCATGAACACACCCACACACCTTCGCCCGCACCCGCATACCCAGTCCGACTGGCAGCACCACGGAGCCTGCCGCGGCACCGAGACGCCCGTGTTCTACTCCCCCGAGGGCGAACGCGCCGGCGCCCGCGCCCGACGAGAACGGGCGGCGAAGCAGATCTGCCAGCAGTGCCCAGTACTCACCGCATGCCGCGACCACGCCCTCGCGACCGGCGAGTCCCACGGCATCTGGGGCGGACTGACCGAACGAGACCGCACCCGCCACCACCGCCGCACCCGCACACCGCACCGCCGCCCCGGACCCGGACCGCTGTGACCCCCACCTACCGCCCTCACCATCCATGTGATCACCCTCGCCGGGGTGGCGGACCAGGCAGCGTCACCACGCACCCGATCGCCGGCACGATCCGCCACAAGTACACGCCCCGCGATCCGTTGGACGAATCCGATGGGGCCGCGCACGGCGGCCTCCGGCGCGACCTGGCCGACTCGGCCCAAGCGACGAAAAGGCACCTGGAACTGGGCACCTGGACCACCGGACGGGACACGAGCGGGTAATCCGCGCGGATCGCAAACTCAGAGCCAAATACGCTGCCGGAAGCATATTTCCGGCGTGCCGGTAACGGAGATTATGACATTTCTCCTGGCCAGGGGACTACTCCGATCACGATACCCGTGTCCGGTCTCCGCTGTCCGGTCCGGGCTTTGTTGGCAGTTTCCAGCTAACCCGGCATCGCGCGGCGCGGCGTCACCTGTCCGGTCCAAGTTGGCAATCGGCGGCCGAATACCTGGTGCGTGCGGCCCATCCAGTGCCTCCCTGCAGCGGCACAGCTGGCATTTTTGACAGGTTTTGCGACACACTACGATCTGGCGCTTGATTGTCAGGCGCCGCGGCATACGGTGCGCCTCGAAAACTGATCGAACGCGCCAGTGGGAAGATCTCGACCCACCACTCGACGGTGTCGGCCGCCGCGCCGCAGAACAGGGCGTAGAGCGGGCTGTCGTCGAGGAGGCGAACCGCGGCGCCGGCCGAGCCGTCGAGCGCGTCGAGGATCAGGCGGGTGTGCTCGGTGACCTCGCACTTGTCGCACGGGTGGGCGAGCACACGGAAGGTGGTTTCGCTGGGCCGGAGTCTGCGGTGACCGCAACTGTGCACGACGGCGCCAGGGGCGACGCAGTACAGGCAGGCGTAGAGATCGCCCTTCTTCCACGCCGCGTGCGATCGCCGTTGCAGCGGTGCCTCGCGCCACTCGTGACCGACAGGGCATCGCCACCACAGCATCTCGTGGGACGAGTTCGAGATCGCATCCAGATCGACCCCGACATTGCGGGTAGGATGCAGTTGACCAAACAGTTCCGTGTGCTCGTCTTTGAGACGCATTACCCCCCTTGGGTTTCGATGGGTAGAGATACTCTCCCGTTCATTCAGTGGCGCGGAATTGCACTCGGCGCAACCTCAGTCGCTGTGTGAGCGCTAGGCCAGCCAGGTCATGAACCCGAGGAGGAAGACCCCCAGGCCGGCTGACCAGCACCGGGAATTGCGTGCTGACCTTCATCCGGCCGAGGACACCCGTGGACGAGACGTACCCGATCGCGGCGGCCACCGCACCAAGAATCATCACGTGCCACGCCACCGGTGCGGAAAGTTCGTCATACCCGTGAACGGTAGCCAAGCCTCGACAGGCACGGGAGACGGTTTCTACCGCCTTGACCAGCAGCGATGCTTCTGCGGCATCGCTGAGCCTACCAAAGACGACCACACGTCGGGCGTGTCGCAGGCGCTGATGCCGCCAGTACTGTCGAGCCGGTCGGTACCGGAAAACAAGGAGTGGAATCTGTGGCACGCAAGGTCGTAGTGGAGATGGTCGACGACATCGACGGCACCGCCATCGGTGAGGACGGCGAGAGCATCCACTACGCAGTCGACGGCGTCGAGTACGTGATCGACCTCAAGGACGAGCACGCGAAGGAACTCCGCGAGACCTTCGAGTACATCGACCACTCCACCCGGGTCGGCGGCTGCAAGCACCGCACCGACCGGCCGGGCAACGCCACTGCCGGGAAGCGGCCGCGGGGCGACACGCAGAAGATCCGCGCCTGGGCGCTCGAGCAGGGATACGAACTCTCCACCTACGGACGTATCCCCACCGAGGTCGAACAGGCCTTCCACGCCGCCCACTGACGGGTTTCGCCCGCCCCACCCACCCGGACGACATTGCCCACTACCGGCCACCACCAGCCGACGCCCAGGGCAGCAAGGTGGCCGAAGCCGATGCGCCGGCAGATCCGGCGGCAACCACGCCGGACGGCACGCCGTGACTGTCGACGAGTACCTGCCCGGATGGCTCGACGAGCGCCACGACATCGGGATGCGGCCCCGCTGTGCAAGACGAACATCATCGACGTCACCGGATCGGCGAGCTCACCTCGGATGGGCTTAGACATCCATCCTCCGTCGTTAACCGATCGGCCTCGGTGCAGTTATCAGGTGGCTGATTCCGGAAAGGCATTCAACCCGACGCAGGCGACGAGCTGAGACGAATTCCAGGCCAACGACCCTCGGCCTGCATCGCAGTCGTAACTTCCACGATGCCTGCCTTTACGGCATCGAGGGCGTCTGTCGACTGACGATCCCGACGGGCCGGACACACGACAATCCGACGCTCGATGTGGGGGCTGATGATTCGCCGCGTCGCGATTCTTTCCGAATCAGGTTGGGCAACGCACGATACCGGAAGGACAGTGCAGGCATCTCCGTTCGCCGCGATCTGGATCATCGCACCGAGACTGTCGACGTCGGCAACGATGTTGGGAATCCACCCTCGTGCAGCGAAGGCACGCTCAACAAGGGCACGGAGATTGCTGCGAGCACCTGGGGCGACGAGGGGAACGTTCCGCAGCTCGGCGAAGGCGATCTCTTCGTCTCCTTCGCACTTGATCGACGGTGGGGGTATGCCGATCAGATACAGATCCTCCGCGTAGAGCTCGGTTTCGGCGGGACCCACTGGCGCGGTGTCGTCGCGGTAGAGGATTGCCAAATCGAGTCGTTCGAGTGCAAGAAGTTCCTGCAGGTATCCGCTCATTGATTCGAAGACCTGCAAATAGATGCCGGGGTGGTGGTGCCGTGTCCATGCAAACAAGGCGGGAGCTAATCTACCAGCGACAGTAGTGGGCAGGCCGATGGCAACCGGGCCATGCACTTGGTGACTACCGCGGGTGACATCGCCGGCAAGGCGGTCAAACTGACGGACGAGATGTTGCGCATCCCGATAGAGCACTTGACCGGCCTGCGTGGGGGTTACTCCCCGAGGTCCGCGGGTGAACAGTTGCACTCCGAGTTCACTCTCGAGCGCGGCGACCCGCTGGCTCAGCGCGGGCTGTGTGACATAGAGGCGCGCAGCAGCCTGTGTCAGGCTCCCGTAGTCGACGACGGCAATGAAATCACGCAGGTGCGCGATGTCCACTCTGATACTCCGTTCGGTTCGAGCCCTCCCGATGTGAGACCACGATGCGTTGAGCCCGCTCGAGGACCGGCCGGTCGATCATCTCTCCTGCTACCACGAGCGCACCACTGCCCGCTGATCCTGCGGCATCGACGATCCTTGTTGCCCAATCGACTTCTTGTTCGGTGGGCAGAAAGGCGCCTTCGACTGGTGATACTTGTGCTGGGTGGATGCACAGTTTCCCGCCGAAACCCCATGCCTTCGCCCGAGCCGCTTCCTGGTGGATCGAGTCGAGGTCGGTTGTGGATACACAGATTCCGTCGATCGGTGCGGGTAGGCGATATGCCGCCGACCATCGAACCAGGTCACTGCGAAAGGAGTTCAGTGCCGTGTCGTCGCTGACTCCGAGGTCGAGGGCCAGATCGATCCCGCCCAGACACATCCGTGCGAGTTGCGGACTTCGCGCAATCTCGGGCAGGTTCACGAAACCTCGGGCGGTTTCGATCAGACCGATGACGGCGCATCCTGTGGTCTCGGCGGTCTCTTGAATCTGCTCGGCGCTTTCAGTCTTGGGCAGGATGACCGCGGCGGGGACGAGGGCCCTGCATAGGTCGACGTCGTCACGGTACTCTCTGGATCCGTGTGCGTTGATGCGTATCGCGGCAGGAGTTTTCGCTGGAGTGAGCCAACCCCGGCGTGTCTGTTCGCGAGCGGATTGCTTGCAGGCGGGAAGCACACTGTCTTCGAGGTCGACAACGATGACATGTGCACCTGATTGCACAGCTTTGGCGAACCTGTCGGGCCGCGTGCCGGGCACGAAAAGCCAGGTAACGGCAGTGGCGATGTCGGGTGATGTCATCAGGCTGCCCCATCTTCGATCATGGCGTCGATCTCCGTGGTCGAGAGTCCGAGTTCGGTGAGGACTTCGCGAGTGTGTTCGCCGAGGGCAGGTACAGCTTCCATCCTCGGCTCGGCGCTGACTATTCCCGGCGGGGTGAGAGCTGGGATCGGCCCTGCGGGGGTGGACACCTCGTGCCAGCGGCCACGGGCAGCAAGCTGGGGATGCGCCCACACGTCCGCCATGGTGCGCACGCTTGCGTGAGCGACAGGAACCTTGGAGAGAAGCGCCGTCGCCTCATCGTGGGACAGTGAGGCGAACCTGTCCCCGATAATCTTGCCCAACGCGGCACGGTGGGCATTGCGTTGCGCGTTCCCTGCATAGTCCGGGTCATCGGCGAGCTCAGGCTGGCCGAGGAATCGTTCGCAGAATCCGCGCCACTCGCGCTCGTTCTGGACTGCCATCATGATTGTTCTGTCGTCGCGCGAGACGAAGGGACCGTAGGGGTAGATCGTGGCGTGGGCGGCGCCGGCCCGCGGAGGTGGTTCGCTGCCGTCGAAGGCGTAGTAGAGCGGAAAGCCCATCCATTCGACAGTCGCCTCGAGCATCGATACGTCGAGATGCGTGCCTTTGCCCGTTCGAGCCCGCTCGAGCAGCGCGGCCAGAATCGAGGTGTAGGCGTACATTCCGCCGGCGATATCGGAGAACGAGACCCCGACCTTTGCCATTTCGTCTTCGGTTCCCGTGATCGACAGGAGCCCGGATTCGCTTTGGATCATCAGGTCGTAGGCCTTGTGGTCTTCGTAAGGTCCGCCCTGGCCGTAGCCCGAGATATCGCACACGATCAGCTTGGGATTGCGCGCGTGAAGTTCGGCGGCGCCGAGCCCCATTCGCGCCGCGGCTCCAGGGGCAAGGTTCTGGATGAAGACGTCGGCCGTTGCCAACAGTCGCTCGAGCACGGCGAGCGCTCGGGAATCTTTGAGGTCGAGTGTCAGAGATTCCTTGTTGCGGTTGACCCACACGAAGTGGGAACTCATTCCCGCTGCTCGCGAGTCGTAGTGCCGTGCGAAGTCACCCGTCTCGGGCCGCTCGATCTTGATCACGCGGGCGCCCAGATCGGCGAGCTGCCGACTGGCGTAGGGGGCTGCGATCGCTTGTTCGAGGGAGACGACGGTGATTCCGTCAAGTGGTTGCATCAGTGAATTCCTTGCTGACACGGAGGTCGTCAGTAGAGGTGCGTGTACGAGATGAGGGCCAAGGTCACGGTGATGGCTCCACCGATCCGAGTCGCGATCTGCGCGAACGGCATAAGTTCCATCCGCCGTGCCGCGCTGAGGATCGCAACATCGCCTGTCCCGCCCATTCCTGTGTGCGTTCCGACGACGATCGCGGTGTCGACGGGGTACATCCCGGTCCTCGACGCGACCAGATAGGCTGTGGCCATCATGGTGATTACGGTGGCCAGAATGGTCAGGACCGTGTCGAGGGTGAAGGCATCGAGCAGCGCATCCCACGGGGTGGACGAAACCCCGATCGCGAACAGGAGCGGGTATGTAACGGCCACCGACATGAATTCGTACACCAGGCCGGAGTGATGCTCGAGGCTGCTCGGCAGCCACCGCGACAGCTTGAGTCCGATTGCGGCAACGAGCATGACGATCGGTGCAGGCCAACCGAACACGGCGTGTGCGGCCTCCCCGAGCAGATACAGCGAGATCGCCATGAAACCAGCGGCGGCGAGCTGACGAATCTGCGTGCCACCAGGCGGAATGGACGCCGCGGACCCGAGGTCCTCACCATCGCTGTTGTTGCCAGGCTGAATCTTGCCGAACCCGGTTTTCGAGGGGAATCGTCGGCCGATAAGGGAGAGGATGCTGGCGAAAACGATCGCGCACACGTTGGCGAACAGCACCACAGGAAGTATCTGCGCCAGCAACGCCTCTGCAGCTCCCGCGCCGGCCTGAGAGTAGCCGAGGGTCAGCGGGATCGCGCCCTCACCGAGCCCGCCTCCCATGACAGGAACCACGACATGGAAGACCGTCCGGCGTAGGTCGCCGGTCAACGCCCAGCCAACCAGCGAGCCCACCACCAAGGACGCTGCGGATCCGGCGATCAGGGGCACGAAGATCTTGAGGAACCCTCGGACCAGGACGGTCCGGTTCATGCTGAGAATCGAGCCCACAATGATGCCGGCGATAAAAAGGTACAGGAAGTTGGTGGACTTATAGAAGCCCTCGACCTGTGTGGCCAGGCTTTCGGGAATCCACTGTTTCGCGACGAGAAACGCAGGTAGGAAAGTGACCAAGATGACCGGCCCACCGAAGGACCGGAACAGGGGGATCCGGCGGCCGACCTCGTAACACGTATAGCCACAGACACCGAGGAGCGCTGCCATCGTCAGAATATTCGGCTTGATGTCGTCGTACCAGAACAAGACCGCGAGAATCGCGACGAGCAGGAGGTAGAACGGGAGCGGAATGACGCCGATCTGTATCGACCAGACTGACTTGCGCTCTACCTGGTCAGCCGATCCTTCTGGGTCCATCCCTTGATCGTCTCGTGGACGAACAGGTGCTCGTGATGTCATGTTGGGCCTTTCAGTCATTCCGATATGTGACATGGAACACCGATATCGGGTCGTTCAGTAGACCTCGAATCGCGATAGGCCCATAAGGGAGGCTTATGCCTACTCCAAATGCTTCTACCAGCACAAACGCTGATCCCCCGGGGTTTGAACACGTCCCTGTTGACAAGCACACACGGATCCTCCGGACGTCAGACAGGCCGGTTGCGTCCAGCAGAGTGATGCCACTCTGCCTCAAGTCGCCGGAGATCATGGCTGCAGACGCCGTGAGTCTCCTGCGGGAGATTCAACAAGATGATGTCCGGACGGGATTCAGATCTGACCGGCGTGTCGTACCCGATGAAGGCGGGCCAAAGCAGGTGGACGGTGCCGATACCGGCTAGTGCTGCGAGTGCGTTGTTGGGTGTACGGGGCATCGCGGGATAGCTGATCGAGTGGCGGTCGATGTCGTCGACCCGCGCCACAGGCCGAACATCCTTCGATCTCGCTGCCGAGGCGATGGGCGTGGCTGAACTTTGAGACGACATGCCCCCATTAGAGAGAATATTCTTCAAAAATCTTGGCGTATTCATGAGAAATTTTCATACTTGATGATGTAAGAGCGCGTAAGTTTCACAGTTTCGCCCCTGCTGCCGCGGCGGGCATCCTCACATCACGGAGCCACTCATGAAGATCGGAATCCCCCGCGAGATCAAGAACCACGAATACCGGGTGGCGATCACGCCCGCCGGTGTCCACGAACTGGCCGGGCGTGGACATGAAGTGATCATCGAGTCGGGCGCGGGTGTCGGCTCGTCGTTCACGGATGACGACTTCAAGGCTGCAGGGGCGCAGATCCTCTCCTCCGCCGTTGCGGTGTGGGGGTCGGCCGATCTGCTCCTGAAGGTGAAGGAACCCATCGCCGAGGAGTATTCACGCCTGCGCAAGGACCAGGTGCTGTTCACCTACCTGCACCTGGCGGCGTCGAAGGAGTGCACCGACGCCCTGCTGGCGTCGAAGACCACCTCCATCGCCTACGAAACCGTCGTCGGCGCCGATGGATCGCTGCCGCTGCTGGCCCCGATGAGCGAGGTTGCCGGGCGTCTCGCCCCGCAGGCCGGCGCCTACCACCTGATGCGCCAGGGCGGCGGACGCGGCGTCCTGATGGGCGGCGTCCCCGGCGTCCGCCCCGCGAAGGTCGTCGTCATCGGCGCCGGCGTGTCCGGCAAGAACGCCATCGCCGTCGCCTACGGCATGCAGGCCGACGTCACCGTCCTCGACCTGTCCATCGCCCGCCTCCGCGAGATCGACGCCCAGTACCAGGGCCAGGTCAAGACCATCACCTCCAACAGCCTCGAACTCGAGCAGGCCGTCCTCGACGCAGACCTGGTCATCGGCGCGGTCCTCGTGCCGGGTGCAAAGGCTCCGAAGTTGGTGTCCAACAGCCTGGTGTCGCGGATGAAGCCCGGCTCCGTGCTCGTCGACATCGCCATCGATCAGGGCGGCTGCTTCGAGGACTCGCGGCCCACCACCCATGCCGAGCCCACCTACCAGGTGCATGACTCGGTGTTCTACTGCGTCGCCAACATGCCCGGTGCCGTTCCCCGCACCTCCACCTACGCGCTGACCAACGCGACGCTGCCCTATGTCGTCGCGCTCGCGGACAGGGGCTGGCAGGAAGCGACCGCGACCGTTCCCGGCCTCGCTGAGGGCCTGTCCACGCACGATGGACAGCTGCTGTCCACCGAGGTCGCTGAGGCACACGGATACGCCGCCGCAACCCTCTGATCCACGGGTCTCCGGATGTCCTGAACCGACATTCATTCCATCCGGTGATTCGTTCTCGAGGCGTGTCGTTCCACCATTGGCCGCCGATGGTGGAACGACACGCCTCTCAGCAGTTTGTCTCCATCGGTCTGCAAGTTGCGTGCGCTATGGCACGGCGCTGCGCCAGTGCACCTGAGCCCGGGTGCGGTATCCATATCGGCTTCGGGAGCGGATGCGGTCTCCGAACCCGACGGTCCGGCCACCGCATCGTGCTGCTTTCTCATTGGCTTACTTGCCGATCCGTGCTCGCGGTGCGGTGCACAGAGATGATCTATCCGACTGAAATCGAACTGGCCGCGGACTACCCAACCTCGGTGTGGCCGCCGATCGCCTCACCCAGCAGGACGGCGCTGTCCCCGTTGCCACCCGCCCAGCCGCCCCATGCGAAGGGCAACTTGTAGATCGTCAGGTAGTTGTACGTTTCGGTTCTCGACAGGCCCGGAATGGCTCGCAGCCGCCGACCAATGAGGTCGGCGAGGTCAGACTTGCTCGCACAGGTGACTTCGATGATGAGATCGTGCGGACCGGTCGTCGAGAGCACCATCCCGACCTCCTCGAATCCCTCCAGATCCGACACCACGGAGTCGGTGGGACCGTGGATCCGTAGCCCGATGCCGGCGCGGATCTTGTCTTCGACATGAGGATCGACGAACGTGTTGATTCGAACAACGCCGCTGTCGAGCAGCCGAAGCGCTCTCCGTCGCGCGCTGGTGTAGGAGATACCCGACGCAGCCGCCAGATCGGCAAAGCTCGCGCGTCCGTCCTGGCAGAGGAGGGCGATCATGGCTTTGTCGGCGTCGTCGAGTTGATAGGCGGCAGCATCCTGCTGGTGGTGATTTCCGCCGAGACCCGGTGCGGTCGTTTCACCGTATGCGTACATCTTCACGTCCAAGTACATGAAGGTTTGGCAGCCAGAGACCCCCGTTACCTCGCGGAGTGTGTCGAGAGCGCAGGCGAAGGCGTCGTCGTCACGGCAAATGACTTCGACGAGGAGATCGAACCCTCCTGCCGTGGTGACGACGAAGTCGGTGAAGTCCAAGTCAGCGATTTCGCGGGCGGCCCGTGCCGCGGAGCCGGACACGGTGACCGCGATCAACCCAGAACTGCGGTAACCGAGGAGCCCCGGGGCCACGCTGCCAACAACCTTGACGGCACCAGTGGTGTCGAGCCTGTTCAGCCGCTGCTGAATCGCCTCGCCGGTGAGGCCCACAGCTGCCCCGAGGTTCGCATAGCTGGCACGCCCGTCCTGGTGGAGCATGGCTATCAGCTTGCGGTCGACCTCATCGGTGATCCCTGCGTCCATGTCGACAATCATTCACCACTCCCTCCCGCTCGACTCCCGTGGCCGCCGCATGGAGCGCGGACCAGCCTATTGGCTGAAATTCGGAGTCAGTACGAGCACTTTGGTTTAAATCTGATTCTGTTGATTGCCTATTGATTAAATCCTAAGTGATGCCTACGCTCTGTGCACACGCGTGACATACCCCACACGAGCATGAAAGGTCCGACATGGCTGCGAGCACAGAACTTTCCGAGCAGGATGTACTCGACGCGGTGGAGACGATGGTGAATGCCTTCGGCGCGAGCGACACCGAGGCCTACTTCGATTGCTTCGACGAATCGGCGACGTTCATCTTCTATTACGAGCCGCAGCGCCTGAACTCGCGCAAGGAGTATCAGACGGTCTGGCAGTCCTGGTTGGATCAGGGCATCACGGTAACCTCCTGCCAGAGCACCAATCAACGGGTACAGCTCGCCGGCACCTCGGCTCTGTTCTTGCACGACGTGGAGACGACCGTCGACGAAGACGGCACGGTCGAGACGCGGTGGGAGCGGGAGACGATCACCTTCGCCCGGTTCGACGACGGATCGGTCCGGGCGATTCACGAGCACCTGTCGGCCCGGCCGGAGCGTGTCGAATGAGTACGTCCGCCGTCCCTGCGGTACTTCGAGTCGAGCAGCACGGCATCGACACGATTCCGACCGAGGACCGCAACGCCAGAATCTCGGACCTGTTCCGGATGGTCTTCGGCGGCGCGAACACCTTCACCACGGTCGTGCTCGGGTCTTTTCCGATCCTGTTCGGGCTCCCGTTCCTCGATGCCCTGGCCGTGACGGTCGCCGGAATCGTCGTCGGCGCCGTGATCCTGTGCCCAATGGCGCTTTTCGGGCCGCTGACGGGCACCAACAACGCGGTGTCCTCATCCGCGCATCTCGGTGTTCATGGTCGGATCGTCGGGTCGTACCTGTCACTGCTCGTTGCGTTTTCCTTCTTCGCCATCAGCGTGTGGAGTTCCGGGGACGCACTCGTGGGCGGTGCCCATCGCTTCGTCGGGTTGCCCGAGACGCCATGGACCCACGCGGTTGCATACGGACTGTTCGCGGCCCTCGTCCTCACCATCGCCGTGTACGGCTTTCGGTTTCTTCTGTGGGTCAACAAGGTGGCGGTCGTCGTAGCATCTGTCCTCCTGTTGCTGGGGGCGTTCGCGTTCCACGACTCGTTCAACCTCTGGTATGCGGGCAGTTTCGGGCCATCGGCAACGGCGGAGACGATGGCCGCCTACTGGCCCGCCATGATCGCGGCAGGCTTGATCGTGATGGCGAACCCGATCTCCTTCGGCGCCTTCCTCGGTGACTGGTCGCGTTATCTGCCGACCGCCGCATCGAAACGACGCGTCATGGCAGCCGTGATCCTCGGGCAGCTGGCGACCCTACTGCCGTTCACCTTCGGCCTCGTCACGGCGTCGATCATCGCCGAGATCGCACCGGACTATCTGAACAGCGGCAACTACGTCGGCGGCCTGCTGGCCATCGCACCCGGCTGGTACTTCGTCCCGGTGTGCCTGCTTGCGCTCGTCGGCGGCCTCTCCACCGGAACCGGTCTGTTGTATGGGACCGGTCTCGACTTCTCGAGCGTGTTCCCTCGATTCACGCGGGTGCAGGCCACCATGCTGATCGGAAGCACCGCGATCGTCCTCATCTTCATCGGCCGGTTCGTCTTCGACGTCGTCCAGAGCATCTCGACCTTCGCGCTGGTGATCGTCACCTGCACCGTCCCCTGGATGGTGATCATGACGATAGGGTTCTTCACTCGGCGAGGTTGGTACGACCCGGAAGCCCTCCAGGTCTTCAACCGTCGCCAACGCGGTGGCCGATACTGGTACAACCACGGTTGGAACTGGCGGGCAATGTCGGTCTGGATCGTCGCCGCCGTGGCCGGCCTGCTGTTCGTCAACCTTCCCGGACAGTTTGTGGGACCGTTGGGCGAACTCGGCGGTGGTGCCGACCTGAGCATCCCCGTCTCGTTGGGGATCACCGCCGCGCTCTACCCCATCGTCCTGTGGATATTTCCCGAACCCGAGGACGTCTTCGGCCCGGAGGGTCCCCGATGGGCGCCCGCAGCTCCGGCACGGAACGTCCCGATCATCCCCCGCGACAACAACGTCGCGGTCGACTCCGCGGCTGTCCCTGACGTCATCCATTCACGTGTGTGACGTTCCGTGATTAGAGATGTTGTCGCACAACATTTTATCGAAGATTGGAAGAAACCATGACAACCGAGGGCATCAAGGCGCTCGAAAGCCTCTCGAACGAAGTAACGCGACTGGCCGAGGTGGTGACCGAACAGGACTGGACGCTCCCGAGTGCATGTCCGGGATGGAACAACCATGACGTGTTGATCCATTTCGCCTGCACACTGCGCGAAGTCGTAGAGCCCGACTCCCTCCCGGAGCCGGTCCCCGGCAGTATCGAGCGGACGAACGACGTGGCGGTGGCGCAGTTCCGCGGTGAGTCGATCTCGCAGACCCTCGATACCTATCAGCGGTTGATCGGCCCGGCGCTCGAGGCGTTGACTGCCCTGCAGAACGAGCCGGACGGGTCCGAGGTCGTCGATTTCGACGACGCCGGAAGTTACCCGGCGCACCTGATCGTCGACTCACTGGTCTTCGACCACTACTGCCACCTCCGGCACGATCTGGCGTCCCCGCGGGGCCGGCTCACCGCTCTCGACATCGAGGTCACCGATCTGGTGATGAGGTCGAGCCTGACGTGGCTGATCGCCGGTCTCCCCCAGATGTCACCGCGGCGGCTCTCGGCGACACTGACCGCACCGGTCGCACTGAAGCTCACCGGTCCGGGCGGGGGGATCTGGACCCTCGCATCAGGACGCGACGCCGGTGGGGTCACGATTGCAGAGGGGTCCGTCGATCCGGCGGCGACGATCACCAGTACGGCCGATTCCTTCCACCTGTGGGGCACCCACCGGGGCTCTCGCCACGATCTCGATGTCTCACTCGGCGGGAACGCTGCCCTCGCCAGCGCGGTTCTCGACGCCATCCACGTCTTCTGACCCGACGTCGTCGCGGGGTGCCTTCTCGAGGCTCCCCGCGACGGCGCCGAATCGTCTCGGGCGTGCGCAGGCCTCGGAGCGGATCGCGAGGGTGACAGACCGTCCTCTCGCCGACCCGTCAGAAACTGGACCAGGTGTAGGGCAGCTTGTGAATGCTGACGAATCCGTGCGTTTCGAAGGAATGGACCCCGACGACCGCATGCAATGTGTCTCCGATGAACTTCGCAAGTTCCTGCCGGCTACCGCAACTGACTTCGAGGAGAAGATCGTACGGCCCTGTCGTCGACACGATCATCTCGACTTGGGGCAGCGCGGCGATCTCTTCGATCACCGGAGCAGCCGGACCAGTGATGCTCAGGCCGATCCCGGACATGGCCCGCTGCCCGTACACCAGTTGATTGACAATGGTGACGATGTGAATTGCCCTCTGGTCCAGCAACTTCATGACGCGACGACGAGTGCTGGCGTAGGTCAATCCAGTCTCCTCCGCGAGCTGCTGGTAGGTGGCTCGCCCGTCTTGCTTCAGGAGTCCGATCAGCGCTCGATCGGAGGCGTCGAGGTCTTCGAGGCGTGCTGCGGTGCCCGGCATCGGTTCGGCGATGAGGGCATGCCGGGGGCCTCCCGGGGTGTATTTCTCGACCGAGAGGTACATCATGACCTGGCACCGGGTCACGCTCGGAATCGAGCGAATGCTCTCGTCGACGAGGGAGAGCAGGTGGTTGTCGTCGGTGCAGACGAGTTCGACGATCAGGTCGAACACACCCGAGGTTCGAACTACGAGATCGGCATGTTCGAGCTCGGACAGCGCCTGCGCCACCGGATACGCCGGTCCGTCTACCGTAATGCCTACCAGGGCAAAGCTTTCCAAGCCGAGTAGCGAAGCGGGAACGCTTCCCACCACCTCGAGGATGTCGTCGTCCATCAGCCGGCGGACCCGATTTCGAACCGCATCTCCGGACAGACCTACATGCGAGCCGAGGTCGGCATAGGTCATACGCCCATCGGCAATGAGGAGTTCGATCAACCGCTCGTCGACCGGTTCGAGCACAATCCGCTCCCCACCGCGCGAGGGTTGATTCCACGGTTGACCACCCTGTTGTCCGGGGTCCTGATCGATCTCAGGAGCAGCCGTCGAGGACATTCCCGGCGCATTCATGGCGTTGTGCCCGTCCAATCGAGTGAGAAGTCGTCGTCGAGGTAAATGTAACAACCGCCTTCACCGGTACCGACCACGCGCGGCGTGGCCTTCCCGGCACCGAGGTGGACTCCCACCAGGAGGCAGAGCGGCCAAGCGCAACGTCCCGCGACACCTCTCATGACACCACCTTCCAGTGCGACAAATGCATGACTCGAACCAAGTCTATGTAACTTTTCCTCGCATGTGCCTATTTCTGTGAAACTTACGCTTGCTGATGCGGTGTGTCGTGTGTCATAGTCGACGAGTACTGGATCTACCGCCCGCACCCTGCGGGTTCGCTCCCGGACTAGTCAACGTGGACCGGAAATGGTGGTCGGTCCGTCCCTCAATAGTTGGAGAGTTTCATGACGGGTACCTCCGTGCCTGAACCAACAGGTCAGACCGAAGAGCTGCGCAAAGCCTTCACCTTGCGCAGCGCCGCGAGCCTCGCCTTCGTCTTCGTCTCACCTATCGTCGGGCTGTATGGCGTGTTCGCGCTGGCCATCGGTGCCGCCGGTCCTGCGGCATTCTGGGCGTTCGTGGTTGTCCTGGTCGGGCAACTGTTCG
Organism: Rhodococcus sp. NPDC057529; assembly: GCF_042802055.1. Classification (NCBI taxonomy): domain Bacteria; kingdom Bacillati; phylum Actinomycetota; class Actinomycetes; order Mycobacteriales; family Nocardiaceae; genus Rhodococcus; species Rhodococcus sp. NPDC057529. The sequence goes on along the minus strand of NZ_JBHVEY010000011.1, from coordinate 196,317 downwards.
TCGCCGGCGTATTCGGCGAGATGGCGTCGCGATGGCCGTTCGAAGGGAGCGTCTACCAGTGGGCGCGCCGCCTGGGCGGGGAGTCGTACGGCTGGTTTACCGGCTGGACCTACATGTGGTCGCTCATCATCGCCGTCGCCGGTGGCTCCTATGCGGTCGCCAGTTTCCTTCCGATCGTCCTCGGGATCGAGGACTACTCCAAAACGACCCGACTCGCCGTCGCCATGGGCTTCATGTGCCTGACCACGTTGATCAATATCGGCGGACCGAAGGTGGTCAAAGTTCTGGTCGGCCTCAGTCTGATCGCGGAGGTCGTCGGCAGCATCGGGTTGGGCGCATCGCTGCTGCTCTTCCACCGCGAGCAGTCGCTGAGCGTGCTCTTCGAAACCTTCGGCGCCGGACAGGGCCCCGGCGGCTATCTCTGGGCCGGCTTCTTCGCCGCCACCGCTTTCGTCGGCTGGGGCTTCGTCGGATTCGAGAGCGCCGCCGCCATCTCGGAGGAAGTTGAGGACCCGCGGCGAAACGTGCCCAAGGCAATCCTGATCGCCCTGGTCGGAGTGGGTGCAGTCGTGCTGTTCTCCGCCCTTGCCCTGATCCTGGCGACACCCGACATGGGTGCGGTGGTCTCCGGCGTCCTGCTCGACCCGACGGCCTCGACCATCTCCGCAGCCTACGGTGACGGCATTACCCGGCCGCTGTTCGTCCTGATCATCATCGGTTTCATCGCTTCCGGCGTCGCCGCGCAGACGAGCGCCTCCCGGCTGATCTGGTCGTTCGCCCGCGACGAGGTACTCCCCGGATCGACAGCACTTCGCACGCTGTCGGGCAACGACCGCGTACCCCGCATCGCGATCGCCGTCTCCGGCGGCGTCGGCGTCGTCGCGCTGCTGTTGGCCAGCTCCGATCGAATCTTCGAAACCCTGGTCTCGTTCTCCACCGCAGGCTTCTTCGTCGCGTTCGCCCTGCCTGTCGTGGCCTTCGTGTGGATGCGCACCCGCACCACGTACACGCCCGGACCGTTCAGCCTCGGCCGCTTCAGCTGGCCGGTCACTACCGTTGCGGTGGTGTGGCTGGTCTTCGAGGTGGTCAACATCGCCTGGCCTCGCCACTCCGGTCTGCCCTGGTACGAGACCTACGCCGTGCTCGTCGGCGGGCTGCTGATCGGGGTCCTCGGCATCGTGATCTGGTTCAGCAAGCGCGACCGCATCCGAGCCGCCGGCGAGGACCTCGACACCCACGCCGAGCCACGCGAGCCCATCACGCGCTGAACGAGCCGCGCCACTGTCGTCCTGCACATACCTTGTCAAGGAGTTCTGAATGAGTAAGGCCCGCACCGTCGCTGTGACCGGAGGCGCTTCGGGAATCGGAGCCGCCACGGTGCAACGGTTCCTCGATTCCGGCGACGAGGTCATCGTCCTCGATCTCCAGCCCAATCCCCGGGCACACCGCAACATCGAGGTCGACCTTTCGAAGCCCTCCTCCATCGAGGCCGCCGCCGCACAGATCGGGCCCATCGACGTCTTGTGCAACGTCGCCGGAGTCTCCGGAAGCGCCCCGGTGCCGGTCGTGATGTCCGTGAACTTTCTCGGTTTGCGCCTCCTGACCGATCTCGTGGCCGACAACATCACCGCGGGCGGTGCCGTGGTCTCCGTGGCCTCGACCGCGGGGTGGTACTGGCGCGACCACCTCGACGACGTCAACCGCCTGATCGACACCCCGGACTACTCCAACGCCCTGTCCCTGACCAGCGACCTCGTGGCCGACGGCTATCACGCCTACGTGCGCAGCAAGGAGGCCGTGATCGTGTGGACCTCGCACGCCGCACAGCGCTACCTCGGACGATTCCGAGTCAATTCCATCAGCCCGGGACCAGTGGAGACCCCTCTGCTGCCGTCGTTCTACGAGTCGATGGGGCACGAGGAACTCGATCCGCTCACCAAGCTCGCCGGCGGACGAAACGGCCGACCCGAGGAGATCGCCGCGGCCATCCACTTCCTCGCCGGCGCCGAGGCCAGCTGGATCAACGGCACCGACCTCGTCGTCGATGGCGGGGCCGAGATGGCCTTCTCGTTGCAGCAGCCGGAATCCGTGACCTCCCCGGCAACCACCGCCTGAACCGCAACCCAGCAGAGCTCGAATAGACCACTCACACAAGCGAAACCGGCGCCTTCCCGAGATACACCCGGGAAGGCGCCGGTGTCGCGTGTGCGCGTTTCCTGATCGCCGTCCGACCCTCGCCCCGCCGGGATTCGCGCGCCCTGACCAACCATGACCGGACACCACCAGACCACCTCAGCCAACCCGTGACATCCAAACCGGCAATAGCATGAGAATTTATCACTGAACGTCATCTTGACATGAGTTTTCTTCACCCCTACAGTCAGGTGAAAGAGAAACTTGAGATGAGGGTCACATGGTGTCGTCAGCATCGGATTCACACACAGTCGAGGTCGCCGACCGTCGCACGGTCGCCTCGGACATCGTCGAGCTCACGCTCCGCAGCACCGACGGTGCGGCGTTGCCGTCCTGGGCGCCGGGCGCACACATCGACCTCCTGCTGCCCTCGGGCACGGTGCGCCAGTACTCGCTGTGCGGGCACACCGACCGCCCCGACGAGTTCGTGGTCGCCGTGCTCAAGGAAACCGGCGGCCGCGGCGGGTCCGTCGAGGTGCACGCTGCCCTCGACAAGGGAGTGGCCGTGTCGATTCGCGGACCGCGCAACCACTTCGAGCTGCATCCGGCGACTCACTACCTGTTCCTGGCGGGCGGAATCGGCGTCACCCCGATCCTCGCGATGGCGCGGCAGGCGGCCCGGGCCGGTATCCCCTGGACGCTGCTGTACGGCGGCCGCTCCCGCTCGACGATGGCGTACACCGAGGAATTCGCCGCCCTCCCCTGCGGCACCGTGCGCCTGGTTCCGCAGGACGAGGCCGGCCACCCCGACTTCGCGGCCGCGATGAAGGAGTTGCCCGAGGGCGGCGCCGTCTACGCCTGCGGTCCCGAACCCATGCTCGCGGCCGCCGAAACGGTCAGCGCCGACCTGCTGCCGCCGGGAACCCTGCACCTGGAGCGGTTCGGCGCCAAGGACGGTGCCGACATCACAACGACCGGCGAGGAATTCGAGGTCGAGCTCGCCCAGTCCGGGTGCACCCTCACCGTCGGCGCCGACGACCGGCTGATCGACGTCGTCCGCAAGGTCGCCCCCCAGGTGCCGTTCTCCTGCGAAGAGGGGTACTGCGGATCCTGCGAGACCCGGGTCGTCGCCGGCATCCCCGATCACCGCGACCAGGTCCTCAGCGACGAGGAACGCGAGGCCAACGACACGATGATGATCTGCGTCGGCCGCAGCCTGTCGAAGAAGCTCGTGCTCGACCTCTGATCTGCACCCCGGTCGACGAAACCCTCAGTAACGAAAAGGCATTCACCTCATGACGAACACGACGGACACGATCAGTCCCGCCGACCCCCGCTTCTGGTCCGACGACCGGGACCGGTACGCACAATTCGCCGCGCTGCGGGCGCAGGGACCCGTCCTCTGGCACGACGAACCCAGCACCGAATGGTTCCCGGACGGCGGGCGGGGGTTCTGGTCAGTGACCCGCTACGACGACGTCGTCACCGTCAGCCGCGACCAGGACACCTTCACCTCCGGTCTGGGCACCGAGATCGTCGACATGCCTGCGGACATGGTGCACATCTTCGGCGGCATGCTGAACATGAGCGGGGCCGAGCACACCCGCCACCGCGCCATCGTCAACCGGGTCCTGACCCCGCGCAGCGTCGAGGCCCTCAGCGACACCATCCGCGCCCACGCCGTCCGCTCCATCGAACGGGTCCGCGACCGCGGTGAGTGCGACTTCATGGCCGACATCGTCGGCGACTTCCCGGCCCAGGTGATCTGTGAGCTGCTCGGCGTCCCCGCCGCCGACCGGGACCGGCTGATCGAGCTGACCGGGGTGGCCCTGGTGCAATACGGCACCGCCACCGCCTACGAGGCGATGCTCGAGATCATCGCCTACGCCGAGGACCTGACCGCGAAGGCTCGCACGAACACCGAGGACTCGGCGGCCTTCCTGCAGAAACTACTGGGTGCGAAGATCGACGGCGAAGGGATGACCGACCACGAGATCGCCGTGTTCTTCGCGCTGCTGGTCACCGCCGGCATCGAAACCACCGCGACCAGCATCGGGCACGGGCTCTATGCCCTGTCGCAGTACCCCGACCAGCGCCGCAGATGGCAGGAGAACTTCACCGAGCTCGCCCCCCGGGCCATCGAGGAGATCGTCCGCTGGGTGTCTCCGGTCATGCATTTCCGCCGCACCGCCACCCGCGACACCGAGATCGCCGGTCAGAAGATCGCACGCGGCGACAAGGTCGTCATCTGGTACCTGTCGGCCAACCGCGACGACACGGTCTTCGACCGGCCGGGCGAGCTCGACTTCGACCGCCCGGAGCAGCCGCACGTGGCCTTCGGCGGCGGCGGACCCCACTTCTGCCTCGGCGCGATCCTTGCCCGCAAGGAGATGACCATCTTCTACGAAGAGCTGTTCAACCGGCTGCCCGACATCACCGTCGCCGGGGCACCGGTGCGGCTGCACTCGAACTTCGTCAACGGCATCGCCTCGCTGCCCGTGACGTTCACCCCCGCATGAACCCGCAAGCTGCCCGGCAGACCCTCGATGCCCGCGTGATTGCGCCGCGGTCGGTGCTGTCGGTTCCCGGATCCTCGCCGCGATTCCTGTCCTCGGCGGCCACCAGCGCGGCCGCCGCGCTGATGATCGACCTCGAAGACGGGGTCGCCCCCGCGAGCAGGGCCGCCGCCCGCCGCACCACCGCCGACGCCCTCGTTGCCCTCGCGTCGCCGAACCGGCGGCTGTGGGTGCGCATCAACGCGGTCGACACCGCCGACTTCGAGGCGGACCTGGCCGCAGTGCAGTCGATGGGGCGGGCACTCGATGCTCTCGTGCTGCCGAAGGCCTCGCCCGTGGCGATCGACGACGTCGCCTCCCGCACCTCCTTGCCGGTGATCGCGCTGATCGAGACCCCGAACGGGGTGGAGGACGCCCGCGAGATCAGCGTTCACGACGCCGTCGAGGCCGTGCTGTTCGGGGAACTCGACTACATTGCGGCCCTCACCGCAAGCGGCGGCCTGCACACCTCGAACACCGACTGGGCGCAGGCGCGGATCGTCAATGCCACTGCGGCCGCAGGCAAATATGCCCTCGCCGGACCTACCGCGGCGACGCACAACGACGGGTTGCTCCATGCCGAGTCCGCCGACCAGGCAGCACTCGGATTCGCCGGCAAACTGTGCATTCACCCGGCGCAGGTTCCCATCGTCACGGCGTCCTTCGGTCCGACCGCCGACATGGTCTCCTGGGCCGAGCAGATCCTCACCGCGCTCGACCAGCACGGCCATGACGGCGCGTTCGCCGTGAACGGCGCCATGGTCGACGCACCCGTCATCGCACGGGCGCGACAGATTCTGAAGGGGTGTTAGCGGTGTCGGCACCGACATGTCATGCGCAGACCGGACCCTACGGTGACGATCTGGGGATCGGGGAGGTCATCGCCCCGGCCCCGGCCATCACGCTCGATCACGGTGTCGCCGCGTATTTTCAGGCGTTGTGCGGGGATCCGTCCCCGCTGAGCCTGTCCGCGGCGCTGTCCGAGGCGGTCACCGGCTCCCCGGTTCGTCTTGCCAACGCGGGCCTGGTGCTGCAGATCGCGATCGGGCAGTCCACCGTCGCCACGAAGATCGTGATCGCGAATCTGTTCTACCGCGACGTCACGGTGCACCGGCAGGTGCACCTCGGGGACACCCTGACCACCCACGTCACGCCCACCGCCCGCGCCTACACCCGCGACACCGGCACGGGCCGGCGGGCGAAGGTGCTGCTGTCCATCGAAACCCGGGATCAGCACGGCCGGCTGGTCGCCTCCCTGGAACGGTTGGCACTGCTGCCGCTGCGCTCGCAGGACAACCTGGTCGAGGTCGGTCAGATCGGTGCCGCGACACCGTCGCGGTCCCTGGACGATTTCGTCGCCGCAGTCCCCACGGACTGGGATCTGAGCCAGATCGATCGCGGCCCGCTGCCCGCCGCCGGGTTCGCCGCCGCCGACCCGTTGCGCGACAGTGTCAGCGACGCCCTCGGGTTGGTGCGGCTGACGCAGAACCTCGCCGCCGCCCACCGTGACCCGGCACGCGGGCAGCAGGGCCGCCGGTTGGTCTACGGCGGTCACGTCATCGCCCTCGCGCAGGCGAGTCTGTCGCGGCTGGTGCCGGCCGCCGTCACGATTCTGGGGTGGCGGTCCTGCGATCACCTGTCCCCCACGTTCGAGGACGACCTCCTCGGCTTCGAGGTCGAACTCGAAGACACCGTCGCGGTCCCAGGTGGCGCGGTCGCGGGCATGCGCGTCCGCGGGCAGACGCACCGACCGGGCCAGGACCCGGTCGACGTCATCGATTTCCGTCCAGTTGTTCTGCTGGCCAGTGGTTGTGGAGGGTTGTATGTCTGAGGGTTTGAAGCTGCTGTCCGGCATCCGGGTCGTCTCGCTCGAGCAGTTCATCGCGGGCCCCTACTGCACCTCGATCCTCGCCGACGCCGGCGCCGAGGTGATCAAGGTCGAACGCCCCGGCACCGGCGATCCCCGCCGCTGGTACGACCCGAAGGTCGGCCCCGACGAGGACTACATCAGCGGCGGTTTCGCCTCCTACAACCGCGGCAAGAAATCGGTCGAACTCGACCTGAGTGAAGCCACCGACCGGGAGGTGTTCGAGGAGCTGCTGTCCGGCGCGGATGTGCTGGTGTGCAACCTGCGGCCGGGATCGCTGGCGCGGCAGGGGTACTCACCCGAGGAACTGCGGAGCAGGTACCCGGCTCTGGTGGTCTGCGAGATCACCGGGTTCGGCTCCTCCGGCGGCGTGTACGCCCAGTGGCCGGCATTCGACTCGGTGATCCAGGGCATGAGCGGACTGTCCAGCCTGATCGGGGACGCCGACGGCCCACCCGAGCTCGCCCCCATGGGCACCGCCGACGTGCTCACCGGCATCTGGTCCGCCCTCGGTGTGCTCACCGCCCTGGTCGGCCGGGCCTCGACCGGTAAGGGCAGCTACGTCGACGCCGCCATGTACGACATCGGTGCCGCGTTCGTCGAGCGGCCGCTGACGTTGCACGAGTTCACCGGTGCCGTCCCCACCCGCGGCATCGACCGGTTCAGCCCGGTCGGAGCGTTCCGGGCCGGTGACGGCGGCTGGGTCTCCATTGTCATCCCCACCGACGAGATGTGGCGACGTTGCTGCCAGGCCCTGGGCAAACCGGAACTCGAAACCGACCCGGACATCGACACCGTCCTCAAACGCGCCGACCGCATGGCCGACCGGGTGATCCCCGAATTCGAAACGTGGGCGGCCGGAATGACGAAATTCGAGGCCGCCGAGGCCCTACGCAAGGCAGGGCAACCCGCCGGGCTGGTGCAGTCCATCGACGAGGTGCGGGCCTGCCCGCAACTGGCGCACCGCGGTCTGTTCGCCCCCATCGACGACGACCGCGCACACCGGGCCGATGGCAGCACGCTGAGTCTGCCGCGGCTGCCGCTGCTCTTCGACGGCGCCGGCGCGGCCCCGGGACCGATCCCGCGTCTGGGCGAGCACAACACCGAACTACGCACCACCCCTGCTGATCTGCTGGAGGCACCGCAATGACCTACGAACTGACCCCGAAGCTGTTCATCGACGGGGCCTGGGAGCCGGCCGTCGACGGCAGCACCTTCACCGTCGAAAACCCCGCCACCGGTGAGCCGATCGCCACCGTCGCCAACGCCGGAATCGACGACGGCAGAAGGGCCGCGGCCGCCGCGGCCGCCGCCGGACCCGACTGGGCCGCCCGCACCCCCCGCCACCGCGCCGAGATCCTGCGCGCGGTCTTCGACCGGATGATCGCCGCCAAGGACCAGATCGCCGACCTGATCGTCGCCGAGAACGGCAAGGCCCGCACCGACGCCCTCGCCGAGGTCGACTACGCCGCCGAGTTCTTCCGCTGGTACAGCGAGGAAGCGGTCCGCCTGCCCGGCTACCTCACCCAGTCCCCCACCAGCGAACGCCGCATCATCGAACTCTCCCAACCGGTTGGCGTCGCCCTGCTGCTGACACCGTGGAACCTGCCCGCGGCCATGATCACCCGCAAGATCGCCCCCGCCCTCGCCGCTGGTTGCACCGTGGTGGTCAAACCGTCCCCGCAGACCCCGCTGACGGCGCTGCTGCTCGCCCAGATCCTCCACGATGCCGGCGTCCCGACGGGGGTCGTCAACATCATCCCGACCAGCCGCGACATCGAGGTCGTCGCCGACCTGATCGACCACGGCCCCGTCCGGGCGGTCTCGTTCACCGGATCCACCCGCGTCGGATCGGCGTTGCTCGCCCAGGCCAGCCGGCGGATCCTCAACACCTCGATGGAGCTCGGCGGCAACGCCCCCTTCCTGGTGTTCCCCGACGCCGACATCGACGCCGCCGTCGCCGGCGCCCTGCAGGCGAAGATGCGGCACAACGCCGAAGCGTGCACCGCCGCCAACCGCTTCTACGTCCACGACACCGTCCGCACCGAGTTCGTCGACAAACTCGCCGCAGCCTTCAACGCCCTCCGGGTCGGTCCGGGCACCGAGCCCGGCGTGCAGGTCGGCCCGATGGCCTCCGCCGCCGCGAAGGAATCGATCGAGAACGCCGTGCAGATCGCCCTCGACGGCGGCGGCAAACCCGTCACCGGCAACACCCCCCACCCCGGGCCCGGCTACTTCTTCACCCCCACCCTCATCGACAACATCGCCCCCGACGCCGACATCCTCGGCCACGAACTGTTCGGTCCTGTCGCCCCCGTAGTCGAATTCACCGACACCGACGACGTGATCGCCTGGGCCAACAGCACCGACATGGGTTTGGGTTCCTACATCTTCACCGGCACCCTCCAGCACGGCCTGCGCGTCGCCGAACAACTCGACACCGGCATGGTCGGTCTCAACACCGGCATCTTCTCCGACCCGGCCGCCCCCTTCGGTGGCACCAAGCAGTCCGGCATCGGCCGCGAAGGCGGACGCCACGGCATCACCGAATTCCTCGAAACCAAGTACATCGCCACCACGTGGTGACCACCGTCCCCTGCCTGAGCACCACCCCGACCGAATCCCGGAGTACACGATGACGACAACCCTCGATGCACCCCCGCACGGCCAGCTGTCCGCGACGACGCGTGCGTGGCTGGAACGGCCTTTGCGCTCGGTGCTGATCGGCGGGGAGCACCGAGCCGGGGCCTCCGACGAGGTGGTCCCGGTGATCGATCCGGGGACCGGGTCGACCTTTACCTCGTTTCCCGCGGCGTCCGCCGGCGACGTCGCGGCCGCGGTGGCCGCCGCGCGGGTCGCATTCGATGACGGGCGCTGGTCGGAGGTCGATGCGGAGCGTCGCGAGGAGCTGGTCCACCGGCTGGCGGATCTGCTGCGACGCGACTTCGAGACCGTCGCCGAACTCGAGAGCCTGGACACCGGAAAACCGTTGGCGGACGCGCGCATCGATGTCGACGAGGCCATCGCGGTGCTGCGGTACTACGCGGGCTGGGCGACCAAGGTCGAGGGCAGCGTGATCCCCGCACCGCGGCAGTTGTTCGCCGTCGGAACCCGTGAGGCGGTCGGGGTCTGCGCCGCGATCACCCCGTGGAACTATCCGCTGCCGATCCTGATGTACAAGCTCGCCCCCGCGGTGGCCCTGGGCAACACGTTCGTCGCGAAGCCCTCCGAACTGGCGAGCCTGTCGACGCTGTACTTCGCGGAACTGTGCACCGAAGCCGGGCTGCCCGACGGTGTGGTCAATGTCGTGGCCGGCGGGCGGGCGACCGGCGCCGAACTGTCGGCGTCACCCGACCTCGACAAGTTGGCGTTCACCGGCTCCACCCGCACCGGGCAGGCCGTGATGGTCGCCGCGGCGCAGGGCCTGACCAAGGTCAGCCTCGAACTCGGCGGCAAGAGCCCGCACGTGGTGTTCGCCGACGCCGACCTCGATGCCGCGGTCGACGCGGTGATGGCCGGGATCTGGACCAACGCCGGGCAGGTGTGCATCGCCGGCAGCCGCCTGATCATCGAACGGTCGGTGCACGATTCGTTCCTCGACGAACTGCACAAGCGGACCGCGCAGCTGACCCTCGGGCACGGGCTCGCCGTCGGCACCGACGTCGGCCCGCTGATCTCCCGCACCCAGCAGCACCGGGTCCGGCAGATGATCGCGCAGGCCGAATCCGAGGGCGCGGAGGTCCGCACCAGCGGTACGGTCCCCGCCGACGGGTTCTTCGTCGCCCCGACGGTCGTCACCGGGGTCAACCCGGGACAGGGCATCGAACGGGACGAGGTGTTCGGCCCGGTGCTGACGGTGTTGCCGTTCGACGACGAGGACGACGCCGTGCGGTTGGCGAACGACACCGAGTACGGGCTCGCGTCCGGGGTGTGGTCGTCGAACGTCGGCACCATTCACCGGGTCGCGAGGCGGCTGCGTGCGGGCACCGTGTGGGCCAACACGTACGGGATCTTCCATCCCACACTGCCGTTCGGCGGGGTCAAGAATTCCGGGTTCGGTCGCGAGCTCGGCGCGGAGGCCGTGCACCACTACACCGAGCTGAAGACCACCGTCATCGATCTGCACCCCGGGACCGGCCACTGAGCCTTCTCGACCCCGACCCGCACTGATTCAAGGACATGTGATGACTGCACACACCGACACGTTGGCTCGCACCACCTCGCACTGGCGGCCGTTCGCCGACATGAGCGCACCGACCCCGCCGCTGGTCATCGCCAGCGGCGACGGCGCCTGGGTCACCGACACCACCGGCACCCGCTACCTCGATGCCACCGCCGCCCTGTGGTTCTGCCAGATCGGCTACGGGCGCCGCGAAGTCGCCGACGCCATCCACGCCCAGGCCCTGCGGATGCACGCGTACCACACCTTCGGGGACTACTCGAACGGACCGGCGATCGAACTGGCCGAACGGCTCTCCGCGCTCGCCCCCGGCGGAGACTGGAAAGTCTTCTACACCAGCGGCGGCTCCGACTCCGTCGACACCGCAGTCAAATACGTCCGACGCTACTGGCGGGTCGCCGGCGAACTCGGCCGCACCATCGTCCTGTCCCGCGGCGACTCCTACCACGGCATGCACGTCGGCGGCACCCAGATCGGCGGCATCGACGGCATGCGCCTGGGCTACGGGGAACTGCTCGCCGATACCGACCGCGTCGACCGCGACGACCCCGCCGCCCTCGAAGCGGCCATCCTCCGCCACGGCCCCGGCCGGGTCGCCGCGTTCCTGTGCGAACCGATCATCGGCGCCGGCGGTGTCCACTTCCCCGCCCCCGGCTACCTGACCGCCGTCCGCGAGATCTGCCGCCGCCACGGGGTGCTGTTCATCGCCGACGAGGTCGTCACCGCGTTCGGCCGCACCGGGCACTGGTTCGCCAGCGAACGCTTCGGGATCGACCCGGACCTGATCCTGTGCGCCAAGGGCATCAACAGCGGCTACATTCCCCTCGGCGCGGTCCTGGTCAACGACCGTGTCGCCGCACCGTTCTGGTCCGGCGAGACCGGGGCGATGTTCAAGCACGGCTACACCTACAGCGGACACGCCACCGCCGTCGCCGCAGCCCTGGCCAACCTGGACTACCTCGCCGATCACGACCTGCTCACCGCAGCCAGTCGCATCGAGGGCGCCCTGCCCGCCCTGCTGGGTTCGCTCACCGATCTGCCGGTCGTCGAGTCGGTTCGCACCGGCCCCGGTGCACTGGCCGCGGTCCAGCTCGACCGCGAGCGTTTGGCCGCCGACCCCACGCTGGCCGGGCGGGCCGTCCACGCCGTGCGAGAGGCCGGGGCCCTCACCCGTGCAATGTCCTGCGGCGCCCTGCAGATCTCCCCCACCCTCACCATCGCCGCCGACGAACTCGGCCTGCTGGCCGACACACTGGCGCGCGGACTCCGCACGCTCGGCTGACCCACACACCCACAGCACGAAAGCTAGGACACACACCATGAACGGTTTTCCCGTCACACCCCGGGTATCGGTGGGCGATGTCGTCGGCCAGGTCGACTCCACGCAGGTGCCCCGGTTCGCGGCACCCGGCACCTTCGCGCTGCTGCCGCGACCGGACGAGGTCAGCAACATCGACGTGGCGGTGGTAGGTGTGCCGTTCGACGCCGGGGTCAGCTACCGTCCCGGTGCCCGGTTCGGCCCCGCCCACATCCGGGCATCGTCACGGCTGCTGCGCCCGTTCAACCCGGAGGCCGACGCGTGGCCGTTCCTCGGCCAGCAGGTCGTCGACGTCGGCGACATCGCCGCCAACCCGTACGAGCTGACCACGGCCATCGACATGATCGAGGCGGGCGCACGCGGTGTCCTCGAGCGTTCCTCCAAGCTTCTCGTGCTCGGCGGGGACCACACGATCGCGCTTCCCGTGCTGCGGGCCATGCACGCCAAGCACGGACCGATCGCGGTGCTGCACTTCGACGCACACCTCGACACCTGGAACACCTACTTCGGGGCGCCCTACGTGCACGGCTCGCCGTTCCGCCGTGCCTCCGAGGAAGGGTTGCTCGACCTCGAAGCGTGCCTGCACGTCGGGATCCGCGGCGGCCTCTACGGTCCCTCGGACATGGACGACGACCGGGCGCTCGGATTCGCCCCCATCCGCTGCGACGAAATCGAATCCATCGGCGTCGCCGGCACCATCGAACGCATGCACGCCCGGCTCGGAGACCGGCCGGTGTACGTCTCCGTCGACATCGACGTACTCGACCCTGCCTTCGCACCCGGCACCGGCACACCCGAATCCGGTGGCCTCACCTCCCGGGAACTGCTGATGATGCTGCGCGCGACCTCGACCCTGAACGTGGTCGGCGCCGACATCGTCGAAGTCGCCCCCGCCTACGATCACGCCGAAATCACCGGCATCGCCGCCGCCCACGTCGGATACGAACTGCTCTCCGCGTGGGCACCGCCGTTGCCCGACGGCCGAACTGGATTCAGCACCCGATAACGGTCACCAAGATCCCGAGATGAAAACACGCGACGGCGACGGGACGGGGACACTAACTCCCGCCGCCCTCACGTGCGAACCGAATCCCCCGGGAGTAGATCTCCCCCATCCGCGCAAATCGATCCCGCCACAGGCAGAGGCCACTGACGATCTGATGAACCCTCGCGACACCTCGCCGCCGACGCGGATGCACCCGTGCGTGGTCGCCGTGTCCCCGGCCGCGGGTTTCGCTGAAGATCTGCGCACTGTGGGGGTGGACGTGACCGCCCGTCACCGAGCGATCGTAGATGAAGGCGCCCGCTCGGCGAGTCTTCTGGCCGTGGACGCGACCGCACCCGACCTCACCCCCATCAGCGTCATGAAGCTTCGACTGTCCGGGTTCTGCGGCGGCCTCGTCGTCCTCGTACCCTCCACCGAACCGGACGGTGGCGTATCGATGCTCAACGCGGGTGCCGATCACGTGATCGGCTTCGACACCCACCCCGAGCAATTGCGAGCGCGCCTGGCAGCGTTGCAAAGACGAATCGAATCGACCTGGCAGCCACCGCACCCCTCGCCACCCAGTGGCATAAGCCCGCACCACCTGCAAGCCACCCCCTGGAATGTCTCCGACATCGCTCTGACTGCGAGAGAACTCGGCGTCCTCGCAGTCCTGACCCGCAACCGTGATCGTGTCGTCACCCGACACCAGTTGCTTCGCGAAGTGTGGGGATTCCCGCCGGAGGCGAAGACCAACGTCCTCACAATGTGCGTCAGCTCCATTCGCCGAAAACTTCGATCCTCAGAAGCGCCCTGCATCGTGCGCACCATTCGCGGAACCGGCTACATCCTTCATTCCTGATGACACCGAGTTCCACAACGACAGCACCGCGGAACGCGGTGCCCACCAGACCAGGACGGCCACTACAACCCCGAAACACAAGGTACCCATGCCCGACACCGCAATGCGCGCCCCCACCGCAGGCAGCACCAACCCACCCGAAGCCGGCGACAACAGCTGGCGCAGTCGCGGTGCCTGCAGCTTCTACGGACCCGCCCTCTTCTTCGGGAGGGATCACGAACGCGCGGGTGATCGCATCCGCCGAGAACAGCACGCAAAATCGATCTGCGGCACATGTCCAGTGCTCGTACCTTGCCTCGAGTTCGCGCTGAACGCCGGCGAAGGATTCGGCATCTGGGGCGGCACCACGGAGCGAGAACGCAGGTCCGCCTATTCGCAGCGAGAACGATTTGCGTGATGGACGCCACCGACCACGCATCCGCCACGACAGGCGGATCGGATAAAGCGGCGACGGCAGGGATCACTGACCGGCGCGTGCTCGGTGAGCGGCTCGGAAATCATTCGTCATCGATGCGTAGCGACCGCCTGCCAACACAATGAGAGCTTATCCGAAGATCGCTCGGATAAGATTGTGTGACGATGCACAGTTTGCGCTGCGCTAAAGCTGCGGGGTTAGAACCCCGGCACAGCTGTTGTGAGTGTCGGTTACCGTGTGTCAGCACACCCGGGCGCGTACTGTCACGCTCCGCTGCCAGAGCATGATCCGAAGAGAAGCGAAGAGATGCCGCCGACTGCACGCCCGAGACGCCGCAAGCGACTGTTAGATCTCGACGCCATCATCGAGGCTGCGCTGGCACTCGTCGATGAGCAGGGTCGCCTGACAATGTCCGAATTGGCCGCACGTCTGGGCACGAGTGCTTCGTCGATCTATCACCATGTAAACGGTCGCACCGAGATCATCGAATTGATTCGGGACCGAATCTCACAACATTTGGACGCCGATTTTCCGGACCAGGGCACCTGGGAGCAGAAGCTGACTCACTGGGTCCGCGCACTCCATGGAAGCCTCATCAGCCATCCTCAACTGGTGCCGTTGCTCAATGCGCAGTCCGTGACGTCGCTATCCGTTCTGCGGGGATACGATCGCGTGGCGGAGACCCTCCGTGATGCCGGTTTCCCGGCTGCAGAGCGGATGTTGTGGATCAGCGTGCTCGATGAGCTTGCGATCGGGTCCGCCCTGGATCGCCTCGCTCCCGATGAAGTGTGGCAGACCAGTGATGGCCAGACACCTGCGCTCGATGAGGCGCTCGCGAGCGCCCCGTGCGGGGTGGCGCGTGTGGACGCAGCATTCGAACTCGGGCTCGAGGCAGTCATAGTCGGCATGCGGGCTCGGCTCGCCTCCACCTCACCACGGGCGACATAGCGTCCGGCCGCTACCGCCGAATGAGACCGCACAGCCCCCCGATGCGACGCCTCCGTACGGTCCGCCGTCAACTCAGGCCGTACTCTCGAATCCGCGCATACAAGGTCGAGCGGCTGATTCCCAGCTGTGCTGCCGCATGGACCTTGTTCCCCCGGGACAGCTTCATCGCCGCTTCGATCGCATCACGTTCGGCACGTTTGAGCGGCGGCAACGTCTTCATGCGGCCGGGTGTGCGGAACTGTTCGGGAAGATCGCGCACGGTGACATCACCGGTGGACCGATTGCCGACGACTTCGCGGAGAACTCGGACAAGTTCTGACAGGTTGCCGGGCCAAGAGTGCCCTGCCAGCGCCTCGACTGCGGACAGGGTGACGCGCACACCTGGTGCCCTGAGCTCGTCGCCCACGATCCGTGAGACCAGGACGCCGAGTTCAGGGACTCGGTCACGGAGCGGCGGAATCTGCACCTGAGCCGCGCACAGGCTCGCGAGGTATGATACCTCGGATGCCGATTCCGCCTCCCCTGCGCAGGTGAGGACAAGTCGATAGGGACGGTCCGAGCGAAGCGCACGGGCAAGGTGTGCGATGAGCGTTTTCGGAAGTAGTTCGATACTTTCCACAACGATCACTGTGTCCGTTGTCGCGCACGCCCGATCGAGTTGATCAAGCCAGGCTCTTTCCCCGGTGCGGACGACCTCGGTCGCATCCAGGAAGTTGGCAGAGTTGCCGGGGGCCACTTGAGCTGCGGCCCAGGATCGGCCACTTCCGGGCTCGCCCTGGATACAAATATGACCATCTGTTCGGGCGGCGGCCGCAATGTCGCGGTCAAGTCTCGAAGTAGGTTTCCGACGCGAAATTCCGCGGGGTATGACGGTCGTGGTGTCGGTGGAGTGGCGCACCTGGAACACCGTGGCCGGAGGATCACCCATATCCGTGATCTTCACTCGCGCAGCAGATCCCGACATGAGTTCGAGCTCGATAGTACCCGAGTATCCGGGCCGCTCGAGCGCGATTCCGCGCAGGGTGACGTAGTCCTCGGGTGCGAGGATATCGACCGATCGTCGATTGTTGAGAATGATGTCGTCGCTGATCATTACGACCGCATCGGTTGATTGCCTACGCAGCGAGTTGAACGCCGCGAAGACGGCCATCACGTTGACATCATAGGTCTCGAGCAATTGATTGCGAATGTCCTGGACTGCGCGGTCGATGACAGATTTCATCAGTGCCGGGCTCGATTCCGCCGATGCCATCACATCGATTACGCCCTCCACGCGATTCGTGGTCGGACTGATAATCGGGGATCCGTAGCACGAGTACCCTCGCATACTCGCGAGATAGTGTTCGTCCTGGTGGACGAACACGCTGGCCCTCGTCTCGTAGGGGGTGGCGATGGCATTTGTGCCGGAATGCACCTCAGAGAACTGCACACCGGCGACAGCTCCGAGACGATCAACTTCGCGCGCAAGCGATTTCGTGCCGAACCGCCCCGCCACCAGCACTGCCGACCTATCCGCGAGCAGCGCACCGACCTCGAAGCCTTCGAATTGCCTGCCCAGATCCCGAAGGACCGGGGCGGCCGCTTGCATGAGTCGGCTTGTGGCATCCACATCGCAAATCGCGGCGTCGAGCGCCTGGTCCTGGCTGAGCCCTGCCAACGAGGACCGATGCCAGGACGCTGCGATCTCGGGTCGGAGGTCCCGTCCGTGACGGCCACATTCGGTTTCCGAGATTTCAGAAGACCACCGGGCGTTCGTTGGTCGCGGCGTATCGGCCATTACTCTCCTCGACGGGATGGGCAGTGCCGGGAGTTCCGCGGCTGCCGCCAAATGGGCCCTCGGCGTGCCGGGCCCGGAAAGCGTGAGTCTTCAGGCTACCTGCGGCACCGTCCGCGCGGACACTGTTGCAACGCAATCGACACCTGCAGGTACGGGGTCCGTGGTGTGTCCAAACTTCACACAGATAGCCGTGTGCGTGACCTGAATCATAGAGCGAACCGAGAGACGCATGTCGCGTCATCACGTTCTGGAGGTAGGGCTCAGACATGACCGCTCAAATGGGTGTCACGGACACCGTCGTCGGGGAAGATCTGCACGCACACCAGTTCCGGATGCTGATCGACGGCGAGTTGGTGACCGGAGCGTCGGACCACGACGTCATCAATCCTGCAACCGAAGACACGATTGGATCGAGCCCGGTCGCCGGTACCGATCAGGTGGTCCTTGCAGTCAGTGCCGCAAAGCGTGCATTCGCACACTGGAGTCGTACGCCCGTCGAGGACCGAGCGGCCGCGCTGCAAGTGCTTGCCGATGCGGTGGAATCGCGTGCAGACGAGTTCGCCCGAATTATCACCCTCGAGCAAGGCAAACCGCTCGCCCTGGCTCGCGGCGACGTCGATTCGGCGGTCGCGTTCACCCGCTACTTCGCCGGGCTGCGGCCCGAACCCGAGGTTGTGCGCGACGACGAGACCGCACGGATCGAGATCCATCGCAAGCCCCTCGGTATCGTCGCAGCGATCCTTCCGTGGAACTTTCCCTTCTTTCAGGCGATGTACAAGATCGCTCCAGCGCTGCTGATGGGGAACACGCTGGTCGTGAAGCCTGCGCCCACGACGCCGCTCAACACAATGCTGCTCGGTGAAATGGTCGAGGAGATCCTCCCTCCGGGTGTCCTCAACATCGTCGGTGACGACGGTGCGGTCGGACCCGTCCTCACCTCTCATCCCGACATCGCGAAGGTCTCCTTCACCGGTTCGACCGCGGTCGGCAAGGCGGTGATGCGCTCGGGTGCCGATACCCTCAAGCGGATCACCCTCGAGCTCGGTGGCAATGACGCCGCAGTCGTCCTCGACGACGCCGACGTCGAAAAAGTTGCGGACGGACTCTACAACTGGGCGTACTTCAATGCGGGGCAGGTATGCATCAACATCAAACGGATTTTTGCTCCGGACTCGCTTTACGATGCACTGTGCAATGCGCTCGCCGAACGGGTCCGCGCCACAAAGGTCGGTAACGGCCTTGACCCCGACACCCAGATGGGACCGCTCCAAAACGCCAAGCAGTTCGAAGCGGCCAAAGCCTACCTCCGGACCGCGAAGGAGACCGGCCGCATCCTCGCCGGCGGCAACATCCTCGATGGGCCCGGCTACTTCGTCGAGCCCACACTGGTCGCCGACATCGAGGACGACAATCCCCTCATCGCGGAGGAAACGTTCGGTCCGGTCCGGACGATCCTCCGCTACCACACGCTCGACGAAGTCATCGCACGGGTTAACGACACCCACTACGGGCTCGGGAATTCAGTGTGGAGCTCCGATACCTCGCGAGCTGCGGAAGTCGCGAACCGTCTCGAAAGCGGCACGACCTGGGTCAATCAGCACTTCGCGTTGTCGCCCGACGTGCCGTTCGGCGGACGTAAGCAGTCAGGTCTCGGCGTCGAGTTCGGTGTCGACGGCCTCCATGCGTTCAGCGACACCCACGTAATCAACATCTCGAAGGTCTAGCACGTGCCCGGGAGCGTAGCGCCGCGACGCTCCCGGGCACGCCGAGCGGGACTGACCCGAGGTCTCGGCAGCGCCACTGCCTCACTATCGCGCAACAGTCCACCGGCCAGGTAAAGTGTGTCCGGCTCAATTACTCGAGAGGCGTTCGAGCCCTCCCCCCGCTGTTGTGCCGATCTCAACAGAGTTCACCAGAATCGGCGATCTCCTGAGAACGAATCCCGATACCGTCACCCATCGAGCATCACGGTGCCGATGTCCGACAGCGACCTCCTCTACCACGGAAATTCTTCTTCCCACTTCGCTTGTCAGACGGGCCCGACTCGTAATGCACCGGGTTCGAGCCGAGTCAGACAAGTCATGAAAGGAATTGTTATGTCGGACAATCCGCCGCCGATTGGCGTGCAGCCCCCGTCACCATCCGGCACTGACTACAGCCAACACCTCAGCCGTGGTTTGAGCTTGTTCCACAATGTTGCGCTGGGGTTCGGCGCCGTCAGCCCGGTGATCGGGTTGTATTCGACGGCGGCAGTCGGATTGGCACTCGCCGGCGCGTCCTGGTTGTGGGTTCTTCCGATCGCTCTGGCCGGCAACTGTCTGTTGTTGTACCTCTACAGCGAACTGGCCCGGCAGTTCCCCATCGCCGGCGGGGCGTATCAGTGGACGCGCCGATTGATCGGACCCCGCTACGCCTGGTTTGCGGGATGGTTCGCGATCTGCGGCCTGATGGCATCGTTGACGACTCTCGCCTACCTGGGCTCACCGTGGATACTGTCGCTGCTCTCGATCGAGGCGACGCCATTGCGGCTGGTCGCAACCGCGGTGATCTTCAACATCGTGTGTGCGTTGGCCAATCTCGGTGGTGTGAACTTCCTCAAGAGAATGCTCAACTTCGGTGTCGGTGCCGAGTTCGCAGCATCGTTACTCGTTGGTATCGCACTCTTGTTGTGGTTCCGAAATCGCCCGATTTCCTCTCTGTGGGATTTCAGTACGTACAGTCAGCTGGGCTTCGGAAGCGTGTCGGTGTCCCTCGCCCTGCTCGCGGTAGCCGGCTGGGCGTTCATCGGCTTCGATGCGTGCATCGCCGGCGCCGAAGAGACCAAGAACTCGTCCCGCAACGTTCCACGCGCACTGTGGTATTCGATGCTCAGCGTCGGTGGCCTGGTGTTTCTCAATGCACTGTCGATTGCGCTCGCGCATCCTGACCTGTCCCATGTTGCCAGCGGCGAGGATCTCGATCCTGTCACCACCAGCGTCGTTGCGAACTTCGGGGCATGGTCGGACAAGCCTTTCGTCGCCACCGTTGTCATCGCGTTCATCGCATGCGGGCTCGCCGCGAACACACAGGTGTCTCGCCTGATCTGGTCCATTTCACGTGACGGGGTCCTGCCCGGCTCGACGTTTCTCAGACGTGTTCACGGGAACCGGCGGGTACCGTCGTATGCCATCCTGGTCACCGGCATCCTTGCTTGCGCCGGTCTCGTTCTTGCTCTCAATGATCGCGCGATTGGAACCCTCGTCGCGTACGGAACGGGCGGCATGTATCTCACGTTTTCGTTGATCGCGATCGCTGGTCTGGTAGGTCGGTTGTCCGGGCGCTGGAAGCCGCAGGGTTCACCTCGCCGCCGTCGGGTGGGGCTGATCGTGAACGTGTCCGCAGTGGCCTGGCTGGTGTTCGAAACCACAAACATCGTGTGGCCGCGCCCTGCGCTGAACCCCCCTGACGCGCAGTGGTACCAGCTGTGGGCAGCGCCGCTGGTCTCAGCCGGTGTATTCGTGATCGGGTGGGCATACTTCATCGTCGCCAGACCGGCAGCAAAGCTGATATCAGTGCTGCCGTCGGCGGACGATCAGGGGTTCACAGTGGGCGATCCCGACGCACCGGACACCGTAGTTTCGCTCGGAACCGATTCACCAGCTTCCGAATACGACCCGGAGGTCGGTACCGATCGGAGGTCGGTGGCCTCGGCGCGGGAGTAGGCACCGGGCACCGCAAGCTCCGCTCACACCGAAAGGCGCTGGTCCCACCACCATGGGATCGGCGCCTTTCTAGGTGGGAGGGATGTGGTGGCCGAACCGAACCTGCTGTTCGACATGCTCCTACGCGGGGATGTGGCTTGGCGCGCCGAAATTCCGCCTCCGCTCCGCTATCGCACCGACGGTGTCAGACGGTCGATGGTCGTGCAGCAGCTCTCCAGGAGATCGTGATCGTGACTGATCAGGAGGATGCCGAGGCCGGGGTCGGTGGCGACCTCGAGGATCAGTCGGATGATGGCCGCTGTCGTTCCCGGGTCAAACATCGCTGTTGCCTCGTCACAAATGAGATAGCGGGGGCGCTGAGCGAGTGCACGTGCGATGCAGGCACGCTGCAGTTGACCTTCGCTGACTTCATCCGGTCGCCTGGTCAACAGGTCGGGGGTCAGCCCCACCCGTTCGGCCAACGCGATGATCTCGGTTTCGTTTGTGCGGTGCCCGGCAATTACCCGTGGTTGGTTGATTATGGTCGACAGAGTCATCCGCGGGTCCGTTGCTGCACGGGGAGATTGGAACAGCATGGCGACAGCCCCACGCACCGGAGGGGGAGCGGAGAACGGGCGTCCTCGCAGCGGGTGATCGTCGATGGACACGGTGCCGGACCAAGGCCGGTGCAAGTCGGCCAGCACACGCGCCAGTGTGCTCTTGCCACATCCCGACGCGCCTGTCAGTCCTACGATCTCCGCACGGGGCAGGGTCAGTGACACACCGTCGACGACGGTGTGTCCGGTCTCATAGCCGGCAGTGATGTTGGTTGCGATCAGGGGCATCGTTCAGTGTTCCTTGCGTGTACGGAAGGCCCGGTTTCCGATCGTGACCATGTGTGTGGGACCCCCGGAGTGCTCGGTGTAGGGGCGACGTAGGTGATAGACACATTCGGGGGGCAGATTCGTCAGCGTCGGTGGTGTTCCGGGGATCGGATGTAGTCCTCGGGCGGGCAGTGCGTTGAGGAGATCGGCGGTGTAATCGTGCAGAGGGTCGGCGAGAATGTCTGGTGTTGGGCCGGTTTCCATGATCCGTGAGGCGTACATAATGGCGAGGGTGTCGGTCACTGGGGTGCGCTCAAGGGCGGCGAGGTCATGGGTGATCAGCAGCACAGCGGCACCGGTGTCGGCAAGGTCACGTAGCAGCGCGAAGGTGTGGTCGGTGAGTTCGCGGTCGAGGTGGGCGGTAGGTTCGTCGGCGATGATGACGGCAGGATCCCCGGCGATGGCCGCCGCGATGGCGACCCGTTGTGCCATGCCGCCGGAGAGCTCGTGCGGATACCGGTCGAGCGCGGACGGTGCCAAGTCGACGCGTGCGGCGAGGTCGTTGCAGCTGTGGACTCCGCCGAGGCTGTCGATCGTTTCCTGCAGTTGGGAGCGGGCGGTGCGCACCGGGGTGAGCGAGGTGAGCGGGGACTGCGGGATCAGCGCTGCCACTCGGCCGCGAAACCCCAGCCTCGTACCGCTGCCGGGGAGGACCTCGATGGTCGTGTCCGCAGCTTTGATCGTGATCGACCCGGCGACGTGAGCGTCGTCCGGGAGCATTCCCATGATGGCGGCGGCGAGAATAGATTTGCCACAACCGGATTCGCCGACCAGTGCGGTCACTGTGCCGGCGGCGACGGTCAAGCTGACGTCGCTGGCGGCGTGCACGATCGCGTTGTCGGCGACAGGCAGACGGACGGTGAGATGCTCGACGCTCAGTGTGTCGGTCATCGAATCGCCACCGTGGGTTTTGGGACGATGTGCCGGCGCAGCGCCGACCCGGCGACCGCGACCGTGATGGTGGTGACCACGAGGATGCCTGCCGGGAATACCAGCGTCCACCATCCCCCGAGCAGCAGGGAACTGCGCGCCTCTTCGAGGAGGGTGCCCACGCTGGGAGTGTGCGGCGGCAATCCGAACCCGAGAAACGAGAGCGTCGATTCGTGCCACACCGCGTGCGGTAGCAAAAGCACGACCGCGATGAGTGCCTGCGGCGCGGTGGCCGGCACGAGGTGGTGGATGATGATGTGCCGGCGGGAGGCGCCGGCAAGGATCGCGGCATCGATGTAGGGGCGGCTGCGTAGACTCAGAATTTCTGAGCGGATGATCCGGGCCACCTGTGTCCAGTGGGTCAGCGCGACGGACAGCACGACCGCAAGGCCGCTGCCGCGGAACATGGCGACGATCACTATGCCCAGCAGCAGGTGCGGCAGGGCGTTGACCGCGTCGGTCGAGCGCATCACGATCCGGTCGATCCAGCCGCCCGTGAGCCCAGAGACAGTGCCGATGACCACTCCTATGACGGTAGCCAGAGCAGCGCAGGCCGCCGCGATCAGCAGCGAGGTGCGAATCGCCTTGGCGATCCGCACGAACAGGTCCCGCCCGGAGGCGTCGGTGCCGAACAGATGCGCCGTCGACGGCGCAGTCCTGGCCTGCGCGAAGTCGGTGATCCGGTCGTCCACCCCGGCGAGCGCGGGAACCGCGAGGGCGTAGAGCGCGAGGGCGCCGAGCACGATCAGCGCGATCACCAACCGCCGCTTATCCATCGGTGCTCACCCGCGGATCCAGGAGTGCATACGCTATGTCGGCGAGGAGGTTTCCGAGCATCACCGCCAGTACGGTGCCGATGGTCAGCAGCGCCAGCAGTGCCATGTCGAGGTTGCGTGCGGACTCGACCAGCGCCCCGGCGATGCCCGGCCAGGAGAAAACCTCTTCGACGAGTACGGCGCCGACGATGATTTCGGGCAGCCGGACGCCGATGATGGTCACGAACGGGGCCAGCGAGGTCGGCAGGATATGGCGGCGGGTGATGGTGTGGATATCGATGCCACGGGCGCAGGCGCCAGCAACGAAATCTTCCCTGCGAGTCCTCGCTATCGATTCGCGGACCGCCAGCAGTAACCACGGCATCTGCGAGACCGCGAGCACCGTCGCGGGCAGGGCGAGGTGCCGGACCACCTGCCCGACCGTGGGATCGGATCCGCCGTCAGTTAGGCCCGCGACCGGGAACCATCCTGCCCCGAGGGCGAGGATCGCGATCGCCGCCAACGCCAGCACGAACGGGGGCAGGCCCTGCACCACGATGCACACCGTCGAAATGAGTTTGTCGATCACGCTGCCGCGGTGCATTCCCGCCCACACCCCTAACAGCAGCGAGACGGCGACAGCAACCAACAGCGCGACACCGACCAGCAGCAGTGTCCAGGGCATGCGTTCAGCGATCACCTGTGCCACCGGCTGGTGAAACGACCGGGAGATCCCCAGATCGCCGGTGAGCATCCCGTGCACCCAGTTTCCATAGGTCTGGTACCAGGGCTGCGTGAACCCGAGTTGGTCGGCAATGGCGGCTTTGTCCGCCTCGTTGGTGCTCATATATCGGGTGCCGAGGTAGCTGACCAGCGGATCGAACGGGGACAGTGCCGCCGCGGCGAATACCGCGGCAGATACCACCGTCAGGATCGGAACGACAAACAGAAGCCGGCGCTCGACCATCCGGGCGATGCCACGGCGCCGGGCTCTGGGCCGGTCCTCGACTACAGACGCCGATACGTCGGCCCGAAAATCGAGGGCGGTCATGATCGGCGCGTCCACGACTGCAGCGACCACCACGGCCCCCAGGTCACCCCGTGTGAATGCGGCTCGAGTACCGGACCGGACATGGCCCACCCGCTGTCGCGGGCCACGTAGGTGTGGTCGAGGAAGACCAGGAACACATACCCGGGATCGGCGACGTAGGCGGCCTGCATGTCTTGGTAGTCCCGATCGCGGGCCTGCGGGGCTAGGTTGCGGCGCCCGCTGTCGAGTGCCGCGTCGACGGCCGGGTTCGAGTAGTCGCTCGCGTTGTCATAGATGCTGCCCACCCCGGGGGCGATGAAGCGCGAATCGAGCGTGTCGTAGGCCTGGGTGTCCGGGTCGTACGGTTCGTCGCCGCCACCGAGGAGGGTGGCATCGGAATTGATACGCGGGTCGATGCGATCCCACGATAGCGCCTCAAGGTCGACCTCCACCCCAACCGCCAAAGCGTCGGAGGCGAAGGCCTGCGCCAGATCCCGGCGGACCGTGTCCATCGAGTTGTACATGATGGTGAATTGCGCGCGTTGCCCGTCGCGGGACCGGATGCCGTCCGCGCCCGCGGTCCACCTCGCGTCGTCGAGGATCTGCTCCGCCTGGTTCGGGGCGTACGGGAACCTCGCCTCCGGGTTGTAGGTGGCGCCGTAGACCTCGGGAATTGGTGTCGCGGCCGGGCGCCCGCGCCCGCCGAGGATGTGGTCGATCATCGACTGCCGGTTGGCCGCCAGATTCAACGCCATCCGGATCGACTTGTCCCCGGCGACCGGGTTTCCGGTCGGTAGCGACACTCCCCGCCAGTCCGCCGAGGGGTGGGCGGTCACCGTCAACCCGTGCTTCCCGTCGAAGGTATTCGCCAGCAGGGGCGGCAGATTCGTGCCGTCGATCTCCCCGGACGCCATTCTCTGGGCGCGGGTGTTGTCATCCGGCACATAGATCAAGGTCAGCTTCTTCACCTCAGGGGCACCGTCCCAGTAGTCTTCGTTTGCTTCGAACACGGCGCGGTCGGGGCTCAGATGCACCAACCGATACGGTCCGGTGCCGATCGGATCGGTGTTCAGGGTGGACTCGGCCGCTAATCCCGGAGTCGCGACCGCCTCGGACGGCACCACCCCGATCAGCAGCTTCGTCAGAAACGGGGTGTACGGGTAGGCGAGGCGGAACTGCACGGTCGAATCATTTACCGCAACCACCTCGTCGATCATCTCAAACGACGACTTCGCCTCCGACGCCGACATCGGATCGAGAATCGCTCGGTAGGTGGCCACAACGTCCTCTGCACCGAAACTCGACCCGTCGCTGAACCTCACCCCGTCCCGCAGCGTCGCGGTCCACACCGTCGCATCCGCATTCGGCGTCGGGACCTGGGTGGCCAGTGCGGGTCCGAAACCGGGAATCCCATTCCCGCCGGTCACGCGGACCAGCCCGTCATACATTTTCGCCTCACCGGCGGGTCCGTACCCAGCGATCGGGTTGTAGCCGCCCAGTTCGTAGCCATCGGCAAGAACAAGTTCGTCGCCGCGCGCGGACGCGGTCGCAGAGCAGCCAGCCGCAACGACTGTGGCCAACACCGCCGCCAGGGCATATACGGGATGGAGCGACTTTTTCATCTTGGGTCTGCTTTCGTGCAGCGCTTCGGGGCGGTCCGGCCGCGAACGGCATGGTTCAGATGTGGGCGGCATGGAGTTTGGTCCGCCGTGCAGGTCGGTGCGTGTACAACGAACTCGGCGGGCCACACGGTTGTTCGCACAGGGACCGGCGGGAAACGTCGTGGTCACCGTGGCCTCATCGTCCGGTGCGCTCGGGGTGGGCTGTAGGTGGCGCTCCGACATCGCCACGTCTGTGTGCATTCACCTCCGGTCCGATCGCCCTTGACATGGTCTGGGCGTTGAGTATCGTTTCCCACACCTTATCCGAATGGCGTTCGAATAAGCTAGCCGGACGGGAGCGAGAAGGCAGTCGGGACGTAACCGACGCGCGGACATGGAGTGTCCATCATTGATGGCCTCATCTGCGTCGTCAGTGACACCGCTCGTCGCCCGGATCCGCTGCGCCCGTTCACAGAACGGCTGAAACCGCAAATACACAGGTCGCGCCGCGACCACGAAGAAAGCAGGAATTCGATGGCACGTCTCGGTGCACAGTTCGGGCCGGACATCACCTTTCTGGGCGTCGACCCATGTGACCTCGACGATCGGTCTACATACTCCGATGCCGATGTCGTCATCGTCGGCGCGCCCCTCGACGGAGGCGCCACGTTCCGTTCGGGGGCGCGGTTCGGGCCGTCTGCCCTGCGCCAGGGCTGCTATCTGCCACATGACGGGTCACGACCGAGTCTCGCTCTTCGGGTCGACGGTCTGACCGACCTGCGCGTGTACGACGCCGGTGACGTGGACATGTTCAACGGAAACATCGAGCAGGCGGTTCAACGTCTAGAAGAGGCCGTGTACAAGATTGCGTCGGCCGGCGCAATCCCGATCACGCTCGGGGGTGACCACACGGTGGCGTGGCCCGACCACACCGGTGTGGCGCGACACCACGGATTCGGCAAGGTATCGATGATCCACTTCGACGCACACGCCGATACTGGCGATATCCAGATGGGTTCTCTTGTCTCTCATGGGACCCCGATGCGTCGCTTGATCGAGTCGGGTGCGTTGCGCGGCGACCGCTTTCTCCAGATGGGGTTGCGCGGGTATTGGCCGGACGAGACGATTCTGCAGTGGATGGCTGCGCAGGGACTGCGGTCGTACGAAATGACCGAGATTGTCACTCGTGGACTCGATGAATGCTTGAGCGAGGCTTTCACCATCGCCATCGACGACTGCGTGGGTGTCTACCTCTCCGTGGACGTCGACGTCTGCGATCCGGGCCACGCCCCCGGCACCGGCACCCCCGAACCGGGTGGATTCTCGTCACGTCAGCTCCTCGATGCCGTCCGCCGCATCTGTTACGAACTCCCTGTCCTCGGCTTGGATGTCGTCGAGGTCTCGCCGCCCTACGACCACGCCGATATCACCGCGCTGCTGGGGAATCGGGTCATCTTGGAGGCGGTTTCCGCGATCGCGCGTCGGCGGAAGGACAAGGAACAGGGGACCGTGTGGGATCCGGCGGAGCCGCTTCTGCACGGCCGTGAAATCGATGAGCAACTCCGACTTATCACCATGGGCGAGCAGGCGAGGCGCAATGGTGAGGGAACCCGGCACGTGCATCACCATTGAGCGGTCCGGCGCTGTGCAGTCTTCGAACAGTTGAGCCTGCCCACAGTGTGTGACCATCGTGCAGGACCGCTCCGATGCTTTGTACTTTCGTGAGCGCTTAGCAACAGTGCGGGGCTGCTCCAGCGCAGAGCCGTTTACTACCGCCAGCTCATCAACATCTCGCCGCTTGTCCTAGACGAAGGAATGGCTCGATGCCGAAACAACACCTGCAGTGCACCGCGACACCCATCGAAGCGGTGTCGATCAATACTCTCGGTGCCAGCGATATCGCGTCGCTCGACGACAGCACCAGGGCGCTGATCGACCGGCGCCGCAAGGTCATGGGTCCAGCGTATCGGCTGTCCTACTCTCAACCTTTCCAACCGGCTCGGGCGATGGGCACCAAGATCGTGGACGTGCACGGCGACGAGTTCCTCGATGCCTATAACAATGTCGTAAGTGTTGGACACAACCACCCGCGGGTCGTGGAGGCGGTATCGACCCAACTCGGGATGATCAATACGAACACGCGCTACCTGCAGAGCGATATCGTCGACTACGCCGAGAACCTCATGACAACCCATGATGACGCGCTCGGGAGCGTCATGTTCACTTGCACCGGGTCCGAGGCAAACGATCTCGCACTCAGGATCGCCAGACATGTCACCGGCGGTACCGGAGTCATCGTCTCCGATTACGCCTACCACGGGTGCACACGGGATGTGTCGTCGTGGTCACCAGCTTCCGGAGAGGGGACCGCTCTCGGGTCTGACGTACGAACTGTGGCTCCCCCTGACACCTTCCGACGGGGCGACGCCGATCTCGATGAGTGGTTCCTGGCCAGTGTGCGACACCAGGTCGACGATATGCAGCGCCACGGGATCCGATTGGCCGCCTTCGTCGTCGACAGTCTGTTTTCTTCTGATGGGATCTTCCCGAACCCCCAGACGGTCCTCGAACGTGTTGTCGATCTGGTTCACGATTCCGGGGGCCTGTTTGTCTCCGACGAAGTGCAGTCCGGCTTTGCACGCACCGGTGACGCGATGTGGGGATACCAGCGCAACCGCATCGTCCCTGACCTCGTGACGATGGGCAAGCCGATGGGCAACGGTATGCCCATCGGCGGGGTGGTAGCAAAGCATGAGTTGATGAACGAGTTCGGGGAGAATGTTCCCTACTTCAACACCTTTGGCGGCGAGAACGTCCCAATCGCCGCAGCCCAAGCCGTGCTCGACGTCATTCGCGAAGAGGGGTTGATCGCCAACGCGGCGAAGATGGGGGGCATGCTCTCGGAAGGAATGCGGCACATTCTCGATGAAACCGGACACGCGGCGGACGTGCGGGGAGCAGGAATGTACATCGGTGTTGAATTCGTACGCGACCTCGATGCCAAGTCACCAGATCCGGAGACTGCCCGCGCCGTGGTCAACGGAATGAAGGACCGGCGTGTTCTCTTCAGTGCCGCAGGCCCATACGCGAACGTACTGAAGATTCGCCCTCCGTTGGTGTTCTCCGAGAGCGACGTGGACCGCTTCCTGACCGCCTTCGACATGGTCGCAAGGACGGTGACCCCGAAATGAACGAATGGGCAGACATCGACCGAGTCACAGATTCGATTCGGTCGACACTTCCGGATCGGTACGGGATGTCCGCGGACGCGGATGTCGCGCTCCTGGGAATATCGGAGAATGCCAACTTCGCGGTGCGCGATCCATCTACCGGCCAAGATGGTGTTATCAGGGTTCACCGCCATAACTATCATCAGCGTGCCGCCATCGAGTCTGAGCTCGCGTGGATGGCAGCGATTCGCCGGCAGACAGACGTTCTGGTGTGCGATCCAGTTGCGGCGGTTGACCGAGAGCCGGTGATCACGCTTCCGGTCGAGGGCGCTCCGGACCGCGACGCCGTGATGTTCACCCGGGTCCCCGGCAAAAACCTCACCATGGACGACGCCACTCCCGCGGTATATGAACGTCTGGGCGCCATCACCGCACAACTCCACGATCACGCGCGCCACTGGCGTCGGCCGGCGGGCTTCTACCGCTACAGATGGGACCTCGAGACCATGCTGACAGCGGAAGCCCGGTTCGGATATTGGGCGAATCATCCTAGACTCACCCCAGCGGATCGCCGGCTACTGGAAAGAGCCGCCACCCTGATCGCCGACCGGCTGACTCACTTCTCGGCCAGCGAGGACGAACCAGTCGGTCTTGTGCATGGCGATCTTCACGTGCTCAACCTCATGGTCGAGGGCGAGGATCTGTGGGTGATCGACTTCGATGACTGCGGAATCGGCTGGTATATGCAGGATATCGCTCCTGCGATGGCCTGTTTCGAAGAAGGACCTCTCGTCGACGAACTGACCAACGCGTGGATCCGCGGCTACGAGCAGTGCCGACCTCTCTCCTCGCTCGAACTTGACAGTCTTCGGGACTTCGTCATGCTGAGGCGGATGCTGGTCTTGGGATGGAGCGCTACCCACCCACTGGCTCAAGTACCCGGGGGTTTCGGAGACCGAATTGTCGATGTCACCGTCTCGGCCGCGGAGGAATACCTGCGCGTGTCGACCAACAGATGACGGAGTAGTACCCGACTCGGGGAAAGGCGTAACCGGGGCTTCCTGCAGCGCTGCAAGCCCACACCCTCAAAGCTCCTACCCACGACAACAGACACCTGGAACACCTACTTCGGGTCGCCCTCCGTGCATGCCTCGCCCTTCCGCAGGGCCTCCGAAGAGGAGTTGCTCGACCTCGAGGCGTGTCTTCACGTCGGGATCCGCGGCGGCCTGTACGACCCCTCCGACATGGACAATGACCTGGCCCTGGGGTTCGCTCCAGTCCGCTGCGACGAGATCGAAGGATCGGAGTCGCGGGGATCGAGCGGATGCGAGCACGCGGCACGGGGACCGAACGGTCTACGTCTGCGGTCCACCCGCAGTGAGTACTTTATGTCCGATTGTTCGAATCCGTAGCGGAGCACAGACCACAGATCTGATGAACACTCGCGATCCCCCTTTGCAGCAGACACGCGCGTCACCCAGAGCCGACGGTGAGCGCCCCGGGTGAGTCCGGGGCGCCACCCTCGATCCCCTCGTCGGCTCGATCGGAACGCGGGCGGCGAACCGCTGCGGGGGACCGGCCAGTCATGGCGGAGCCAAGGTACGGACCACTTACGGTTGGTTCTGTGGTGTTCAGCGACCTGAGGCGACGGTGCGAAGTTCCCGTCTCATGATCTTGCCGGTCGTAGTCAGAGGCAGCTGATCGAGAAAGGTGATCTGCCGGGGGTACTGATAGAAGGCCAAACGCCTCTTGACGTGGGCTTGCAGTTCCTGGCGCAGTTCCTCGGATGCGGTGACTTCGTCAACGAGGACAACGAATGCGTGCACCGCCTCACCGCGCAGTTGATCGGGCACCCCGATCACGCCGGCCATGGCCACCGTGTGGTGCGAAAGCAGGCATTCCTCAATTTCACCGGGCCCGATCCGGTAGCCCGCCGACGAGATGACATCGTCGGCGCGCCCCTGGTACCAGAGGTTCCCTGCCGCGTCGGCACGAGCGAGATCGCCGGTGTGGATCCAGCCATCGTGGACCTTCTCTCGGGTTTTGTCCGGTTGATTCCAGTATTCGAGAAACTGTCCGGGATTCTTTGCAGCGATACAGATTTCGCCTACCTGACCGGTCTCGACCTGCTCGCCCACCGGGTCGAAGAGACCGACCGTGAAGCCGGGAAAGGCACGGCCCATCGAGCCCGGCTCGGGCTCCCAGGTGGACCTGCAGGTGCCGACCGTCATGTTCATTTCCGTCTGCCCGTAGAATTCGTTGATCGCCACCCTGAAGGTGTCGGTAACCCATTCCTGCAGCGCATCACCGAGGGATTCGCCGCCGGTGGCCAAGGCGCGTAGTCGCACATCGCGGGCGGCGGCGCGGTCGACGCCCGTGCTGCGCATTTGTTTGAGAGCGGTCGGGGGGATAAACGACGCTGTGACCTTGTGCCGGCGCATCACGTCGATCGCCCGTGCGGGGGTGAACTTGTCCGGGGTCGCCACCACCGGGCAACCCATTGCGAGTGCCGGGAACAGCACGTCGAACAGTCCCCCGATCCACGCCCAGTCGGCGGGGGTCCAGAATACGTCCCGCGGATGCGGGGCGCCATCGAAGGCCGTGCGGACGCCGGGCATGTGGGCGGGCAGGATCTTGTGCCCGTGCAGGGCACCTTTCGGTCGCCCGGTAGTGCCGGAGGTGTAGATGATGATCGCGTGCGAATCCGGTCCAGTGTGTGCCACGCGGTTGTCCTCGGTGGCATCGTCGAGGAGCCGCTGGAACGAGTGCATCGGAACCGATGTCGACTCGGTTGGGCACTCCCCCACCAGCAGCACCGCTTCCAGCGACTCGATGTCCGACAAGCCGTCCCGGATGCGGGCATAGCCCTCGCTGTCGACAACGAGGATCCGTGCTCCCGAGTCGTTCATGCGGTGGGCGACCGCGTCGGACCCGAATTTGACCGACAGCGGCACGGTGACGATTCCCGCCCGAAAAGCCCCAAGGTGCGCGGTGAGCACCTCGATGCCTTGCGGCACCATCACCCCGATCCGGTCACCGGCGGTGATTCCGAGGTCGGCGAGCACTGCGACGAACTTGCGGCTGCGGGTGGCTACCTCGCCGAAGGTGTATTGATGCCAGTATCCGCCAACGTCGACAATCAGGGCGGGATCGGACGGGTTCTGGTCGTCGACACAGGCCCGCGCGATGTTGAACTCGGCGGGGATGTTCCAGGTGAGCGGCGTGGTGTCGAGGTCTTGCCACCAGTCTTGCTGCGATGGGGCGATCATTGTGCTGCTGCTTCCATCTCGATGGCCTGGTCTTTCCCCGCGACCAGGAGGGAGAAGAGACCGGAGACGACGAGGGTACCGGCCTGGTTGATCAGCGCGCCCCTACAGGTGACGACCGCGGTCTGTCCATCCTGTCGCGGCCGGACCGCGACGACCTCGGAGGCAGCGTGGACAGTGTCACCGAAGAACGTCGGTGCATGGAAGCGGACATCGTCGAGGCCGTAGAAGCACTGCAGGTAGCTCGGGTGCAGTTCGACCAGGCCCAGCAGGGTGGACAGCATCAGCGCGCCGTGCGCGATCTGGCGGCCGAAGCGAGTCTGTTGCGCGTACTCGGGATTCAGGTGCAACGGGTGCCGGTCCCAGGTCAGCTCGGCGAAGTCCCGCACGTACTCGTTGGTGATTGTGCGCGATTCGGTGGTGGTGGTGTCACCGACACTGATGTTTTCGAAGTGAGTTGATATCAACGAATGTCCTTACAGTTCATATTTTCTGGGGATTGAGGAGGGACCGGCGATTGGTATCACCGTCGATGAACATTGTCAGCGCTGACCCGAAGCTGGTGCTGCCGTGGATGGTCTCCGCCCGGGCCGGTGCAGCGGAAGCACCCTAGATCCGGACGATGCACCCAACGCGATCGTGGTGACGGCGCGAACGGAGCCGGCCGCGCCGCATGGTCTTGCCATCGATGGGCGTCGGTGGTGCGGAGTGCGCAATTTCCGACTGCTTACTCCTTGGCATCGGCAAGGACCACACCTCCCTCGGCGAGCGCTCGGGGCATCGCGAACGGGCACCCGGCCCGCCTTGAGGAAGCACCCCGTTGCCGATATGTACTGCAAGGCAAATTAATTAGGAGCACATTGACTCCTTAATCAGCCACGAAACCGTACCGGACACACTCGGGTGAATGATGATGACGGGCAATTGGACCACCTCGAGACACAGGAAATCAGTGCACCCATCATCGGCCGCCGACGCGTGCGTAACTGTCCGCATTTTTAACACCCACGATCGAGGCGCTACGCGCGCGCTCGACAGCTGGCCAGCCGATAGACGTGGTAACTCCGGCCGGACGGTGCGCTGCCACCATCATCATCGCCTGCCCGGTTCGGGGGATCCGGTGAACGCCATCCTGTCGAGATCGCGGGCGCCAATCGAACCAGTGCATTGCCTTCAGCATTCGTTCCGCCGATGTGCAGCTCCCACTGGTTGCCTGAAGCGATGTGGCCGGGATTTGCGATGTGCATTCTCTGTACAGATAGGTCGCGGGTTGCCCTGCACGATGAATCCGACATGAAGGCCTCTCAGGGTCTCAGAGCACATGATGAACTACCGAAATCTAGATTGGTGCCATTCACTACAGCTGGAGGAGCCATGGCGGAGATTCGCATCGAGAACCTCACGGTTGAAAACGGATTGACATTTCGCACACGACAGGCCGGTCCTCTCGATGGTGAACCGGTGCTGCTTCTACATGGGTTCCCGACAACCTCGGCGATCTGGGAAGGCGTACTCAGCGCTCTTGGAGATCGCGGATACCGCGCAGTCGCTCCCGACCAACGAGGCTACAGTCCCTCCGCCCGGCCAGTGGGTTTTAAGAGCTACAGGTACACAGACATTGCCACTGATGTCGTTCGATGTGCCGACGCGCTCAACTTCGACAGATTTCACCTCGTGGGCCACGATTTCGGAGCGATCGCGGGGTGGGCCTCCCTTGGCCTACTCGGTGCGCGAGTCCGCTCGTGGTCGGCCCTGGCGGTGCCCCATGTTCGTGCCTTCGGTACGGCCATTCGTGAAGATCCGGATCAGCGCGCAATGAGCGGATACGTGCATCGACTGAGATCTCAAACTGGAGTCGATGAGCTGGTCGAGGAATGGTCCCGCGACGACTTTCGGGAGCTTCGTGCCGACTGGTCGGTGAATACGCCTGAGCCGATGTACGCAGATTTCGCGTCGGTACTGACCCAACCAGGGGCCTTGGAAGCGGCATACAACTGGTATCTCGGAACGGACGGGATAAGTCCGACAGACGATGAACTGGACTTCGCAGATGTTTCGGTGCCGACCCTGTGCATGTGGGGTAATGCGGACCCCTTCGTCAGCCGAAGTTCGTGTGAGGCCGCGGCAAAAATGATGACGGGCCCCTATCGCTTCATCGAACTGAAAGCGGGACACTGGCTCCAGATCGACGCTCCCGACCGTGTGACCAGCGAGATACTGACTCACGTGCAGGAGTGGCGAATCTAACCACAGAGCAGAACGGATCTGACTCGCCCCGAGCAAAACCGATTTCCTCAGAGCCCTCGTTGCCCGTGGGTCCCCACCCCACCGGCGACGGTCTCTGCTTCCGCCAGAGTTAATCAGCGGTGGAATCGTCGAGCAACAAAAGCAGATCGGCGAGGAGCTTGTCGGCTTCGTCCTCGATGTCGTCCAAGATGTCGGTGACGTCCTTGAGCGTATCGTGAGCCGTTCGGCGTGAGTGGATGCCGCGGTCGTAGTAGTCCTGGTCCAGTTCGATGGACTCGGCATCCAGGCGTGGTGTGGGGTCCGGCCGCGCCGGGGTGTGGCGAGGCCGGACCGGTGGCGGCGTATGGGCAGGTGCCTGCCCGGTGAGGTGGGCGCGGACAATGGTCGCAACGGATTGGGCTGTTAGCGGGGTCGGCACGTAGGGGGTGTGGCCCCATCGGTCAATCGGCATCAGCAATGGACGGTCGTCGTGGCGGACGCACTCCGCGAAACCGGACAGGTCCGCCTCCTTGCCCAGCTGTCGAGCCAGCAGTTTCGTGCTGGGGTAGCGGTCGAGGAAGCCGACGACTTCGATCCAGTTCTGATAGGCCGCAACCGGAGTCGTCGCATCCGTGACCGAGGAAGGAACGCGTATCCACGCGTCGCCCGTGTTGATGACGAGCGCCTCGGATTCAACGGTGATGTCGCCACGAGACAACCGGGCGATCTGCTCGAAGCCCAGGCCAGCAGCGACCAGAGCGAGAATGAGGGCGTCGCGGCGGCCGAACAAACCCGCCGGCCACCCGGTGACCGGGATCCGCGCGATTAGCGCTACGGCGACCGCTGAGAGCCGTCCGATGCGCTCTGCTCGTGCGGTGTTCAGGACTTGGCGGATGGTCTCGGCCCGGCCCGGCGCCGGCAATCCTGCCTGGGTATGCACGATATTGATCCCAGTGACGCGCCGACGTTGGGTGCCGTCAGCCGCCGGATGTTCCGCGAGGAACTGCGCCAGCGCCGACGGTTGCGCGGGTAGTGCCCGGTGGTCGCAGGCGGTGCACCAGTCGACGAACAGCGCCCAGTCGTACCGATACCGCCGGGGCACCACCGGATTCGGACTGCTACCCACCGATTGCGTGATGGTGCCGAGGTCGACGTACACCGTCAGAGGCCGATCTCATTGACGGCGTTTCCGACGAGGGGTGCGTGTTCGCGGGCGTAGAGCTCGACCATCGCGGGCGTGGCATGTCCGGTCTGGCGCATGATCGCGTGCGCGTCGGCGCCGTTGCGGAACGCCTGGGTGACGAACCCGGCCCGCAACGAGTGCCCACCGAGCTGGGCGACGACGTTCTCGTCGTAGCCGGCCGCGGCGGCGCGGCGGCGGATCGCCGCATGCACCGACGCCCCCGACAGCCCGGTGTCGGAGAGGTTGCCGTTCTTGGCGATCGCCCGAAACAACGGCGCCCGGGCCCGCATCCGCGGCAACCCGGATCGACACACATGATGCTCGAACGGTGGTGCGGTGCGCAGCAACCGGATCACCCCGGGCCGGGCGGCGAGATCGTAGGCGGCGACGACCTGCGCCCACCGCACATACGCACACGGTGGGCAGCTGTGATGGTGAGTGGTGAACGGCAACGCCCGCACCACACCGGCGCCTTCCTGGTCGGTCTTCGAGCGCCGCAACCGCACATGCACCCCGTCCAGCCGGTGCACGGTGACGTCCCCGCAGTGCAGGGCGACGAGTTCGCTGCGCCGGAACGCCCCGGCGAATCCCATCAGCAACAACGCGCTGTCGCGGCGCTCGTGGACCTCGGCCGCCCAGCCGGTAACAGCCACCCGGGCGGATCCGACGATGGTGACGACGTCGTCGACCAGCAACGGAGCCCGCGGGCTGCGGGGCCGGTCGCCGGTCGAGGCGTAGTCGCGGCGGATCCCCGACAGGGTCGAGCGCACCAGGTCGTGGGTGTGCGGGGTGGGCTGCCCGGCGGTGCGGTGGTGGTGGCCGATCGCGGACACCCACCGCGCCAACGTCATCGGCGCGTACGCCCACTCCCCCGCCGCGTCGTAGGTGTCGGCGGCGTCGACCAGGTAGGCGGCGACCGTCACCGGGTGCGCCGGCAGCGCGGTGTGCCCGTGCGTGGTGCACCAGGTCTCGAACCGCCGCCAGGCCGACGCGTACGTGCGGCGGGTGCCCTCGGCACGGGACGTGGACACCGCCTGCGCGATCCGGGACACCGCCGCGTCCGGCAACACCGGTGCACTGCCCCACTCCGACACGCTTACGGCGGCCATGGGCGGCGGGGAGGACTGTTCGATCGTCACAACTCTCGAACCTACCGGTCACCACCGACAGACCGCGCGCCGAAAACATCGCGGGACGTGGCATTTCCAGCGAACCTTACCTCCCCGGCGGGATGGTGCCGCCCGGCTTGGTTACGCGGTAACAGCAGCTTTCCGCCTTCAGAAGGAAGGAACGATTGACGCGCGTGCTCGCCCCGGCGCCGCCTGCCGGCGAACCGTGGGTGTGTAGCCGCCGGACGGGTCGGGTACCCGCAGTCCCGGCTGCAGATTCTTCGGGATCGGCGGCCCGGCCCCGACCGACCGCATCCCCCCGTCGGCCGTCGGGGTCGTCTACCCCGCGCGGGTTGTATCCCCCCAGATTCGCAGCCCGCGCGGGCAGGCGACGCCCATTCCCATCGATTTGTTGGTGATCAGTCGGTGGGTCGCGTCAGTCGCCACCCGCGGCGCGCGGCAACGAAACCCGAGGCCGCGCCGAGGGCCGCGCTGATGATCAGGCCGGCCGCAAGAAACGGGATGGGGTTCACCGATTCCATGCTCCCGGTGGTGGTGACGTCGGCGCCGAGCGGTTCGTGGCCGGCGGTATAGACGTGCACCGGGTAGGACAGCCACCAGGCGAACAGGCCGGTACACACCAGGCCCGCGCCGAGTCCGAAGGCCGTTCCGATCAGTATCAGTGTCCGCACACAATCACCGTCGCGATCGCCGGCTGTGCTGTTACCGAGCGCTCGTGCCGGCTCGTCACGGCCACTCGTCCTCGGCGCGCTGGTCCGGGAGTCCCGCATCAGAATCACTGCGCCGGGCATCAGATTGGCCGCCGTCGGCATCAGCATCGCCGAGTCGGCATCAGATGTGATGAGTCAGGGCAATCGAGCGCCTCGCCAGATTCACTGAGTCGTCCGCCACCTGCACTGAGCCGGGAACGCCTCCACCTGCACGAAATCCACGGCCGAGGCGCCCCGGTGACGTTCTGCAGAGCAAAATGTCCTGGCTCAGTGAATCTGGCGAAATCACGAGCTTCTCACCTGCTGTTCGCCATATTCATCGAGTCACCTTGATGGTCTGTGAATCATTGAATCTGGCGAGCGTGGAACTGGTGCATCGTCCGTCGGAAAGGTGTTCGGCCCATGCGTTGAGAGGGT
This sequence comes from Rhodococcus sp. NPDC057529, assembly GCF_042802055.1. NCBI lineage: Bacteria > Bacillati > Actinomycetota > Actinomycetes > Mycobacteriales > Nocardiaceae > Rhodococcus > Rhodococcus sp. NPDC057529. The sequence goes on along the minus strand of NZ_JBHVEY010000011.1, from coordinate 158,295 downwards.
GACGGCTGGAGATCCAGCCGTGGCTCCAGCCGTGGATGCGTCGGTTGGCTTCGCTGAAGAACTCGTTGCGAGTGTCGGGGTGTGCTGCGACGCGACTCCAGTGGGACGAGAGGAGCAGCGTCGTGATCATGACGAGCTTCGGGTAAACGGCGGCCCTGTAGGCCGGCTCAGAGGTGGAGTGCCTGACGACCGTGGGGCTGAGGATGTTCAGGGTCTCCGCAACCGGGTTTGTGAGGAAGAGCGAAACGACGTGGTCCCAGATCTGTCCTGCACAGAGGTAAGCATCGCGGGTGCGCACCGCACCGTGACGTCCAGCCAATCGCCGGTGACGGCGCTCGGCGGCCGTGATCGCCGGGGTCTTGCTGATGTCGAGGCAGGTGCCCAGCCGTGGTGAACTAAGCGGGTATGCGTGCCCGATCCAGATGCGGTGCTTGGTGCAGGCGTGGACGTGCGGCGGGTAGTACCGGAGGATCGGTCCGCCGCGGTGGCGGCGGACGCAGTGAGGGCATGCCGGCAATCGGTCGTCCCGGAACAGTGCCGGATTCTTGTGCCGCTCAGAAAGTTCCGGTAGGGCCCACCCTAGCTCGGTCAGCGATCGACCGGTGATGGTGGCGAGTCTGCTGACGGTGCTGGCGTTCATGGTTTCGACCCGGCGGGTGTGCTCGAGGCCGAGATGGAGCTTGAGGTCGTCGACATGGACGTGGTTGAGGTGGGCGAGGCGCCGCAGGTAGGTCTCGACCGTCTCACCGGCCGACGGTGGGGCGGGGATCGGCAGTGCCCGCGCTGGTCCCGGCACCGATGTCACGCCACTCCTGTGCTGGTGCGGCTTCGCTTCGATTTCGCGGGCGTGGGCAGAGATTGGGCGGCGCGGTCGAGGAGGATGGCGTCGAGGTGGGCTTTGGTGATCTTCTCGGTGCCGTCGAGGATGGCGTCGATGGCGGCGCCACGGATGAGGTGCGAGAGGCTACCGAGCATGCCGTGGGTGCGTTGATAGAGGTATTCCCCGTGCCTGGCCAGGGCGCCTGGGGTGTGCCGGTGCAGGCGCAACCCCTGCTCGAGGGTGACGACCAGGGCCCGCCAGTGCTCGCGCTGCGCGCCGGTGCCGTAGGCGAACGGGTGGGTGGAGATGGTGGCGAAGCGACTGGCGATCTGCCGGCCTCGGACTCCGTTGAACAGGCCCGCCTGTTCGACGTCGATGCCGGCGTAGACGAAGGTCGCGGGGATGCGTTCGGAGAAGTATTTGAGCTGGTCGGAGACCTCGGCACCGGCTCGGGTCTGCAGGGAGATGTTGTGGATTTCGTCGACCAGCACCAGATCACAGCCGACGTCGCAGAGCACCGCGCAGACGGCGTTGGTGATGTCGGTGAGGTTGGCGCGGGCGGTGACCGGCAGGCCCACGAATCGGGCGAACTCGACGGCGACCATCCGCGGTGTCGCCGCGGGCGGCAGAGTGACATAGAGGACCGGGATCCGCGGACCACGGACCGGGGCGCGGAGACGGACGCCGAGTTCGTGGGTGCGGCCGAGTTGAGTGATCGCGGTGGTCTTGCCGGTGCCGGCGCCGCCGGTGACGATCAGGCCGCGTCGGGCCGAGATCTGCCGGCGGTTGAGGATCAGCAACCGACGGACGGTCTTGACGACCTCCTGGATGGTTGGGGTATTCACCACGATCAGGTCGCTGTGATAGTCCAGGCGGACATCGTCGTAGGCGGCACGCTCCCGCGGCTCCAACTCGAGCCAATCGTCTCGCAACTCGGGTGCGCTGCGGTCGCGTCCGACCCAGCGAGACCAGCCTTCCTTGGTGGTCAGCGGCTCGTCTGGGGGCGGGTCGATCGTGTCGGGGTCGGTCACCGCCATCGCTGCGCCTCCTCGGCCGCGTCGAAGACGCCGAACGGGATCACTGTTCCCATCTCGGCGGCGTCGTCGAAGTCGTCCTCGGGCTCGACCTCCCCCAGATCGACCGGCGGGGACGGTGGCCGCCCGGGAACGGCCGCGCGGGTGCGGGCGGCGACCTTGCGATCGGCCTTGGCCTGCGGCCCGGTGTCCGGGCCGGTGCCGGCCCGATCGAGCAGGTCGGCCAACGCGCGTGCGGCCGCGGTCTCCACCGGTTCCTCGGTCGGCCCAGAGTCGGCGACGATCTGACGGGCGTGGCGCCAGGTGAAGTCCGCGAACGGCGCCGACACCATCGGCAAATGCGTCCAGGCCGCCCGAATCCAGCCGCCGTCATGGTGGTTGCGGACGAACACCTGGGTCAGGTCGTAGGGGTCGTAGCGGACCTCCCAGGCGCCGCCTCGGGCGGTGACACCGGAATGCTGCCGGCGGTAGGGATTGAGTGCGCGGTCGTCGTAGGTGCGCCGGTCGATCCGGACCCCGTAGTCGTTGATCGTGCGCCAGTGCGAGGGCAACAGTTCGAGATAGTCCTCGCCGGTCAGCATCAGCGGCAGATAGCCGGCGGCGCTGACCAGCACCGCATACATCTCGTTGGGTGAGCACGCCCGTCCGCTGTCCGGGCTGAGCAGCCCCTCGTGTGGTCGGCGCTGCCAGTGGATCACCCACTCGTCGAACAGGTCCTGCAGCTGCGCCAGTGACCACACCGCCTCCGATTCCACCGCCGCGCCGCGGCGGGTCACGTCCCGGCCGGTGTAGCCGGCGACGTGCTGGCAGAACAGGGTGTTGATCGACTGGAACGTCCGCTCGATCACGCTGTCGTCGGTCGGGGTGCGCGGATGCGACGGCTGCAGCGAGATCCCGAGCGTCTCGCAGGACCGCACGAACGTCTCCGACAGAAAGACCTTGCCACGGTCACAGCCGATCATCTCCGGCACGATCACCGGCTTCGCGGCGGCCTGCTCCATCCGGGCATCGATATCGGCCAGGCTGCGATGCGGCAGCCGCGAGACCGACATCCGCAGCGCCTCCGCCCAACCCGGGCGCATCGGTTCCGGCACCAGCATCCGCGCCAGCAGCAACGACGCATCCACCGCCTTCGTTCCCATCGGCCGCAACACCCCGGCGGTGAGCGTGCGGGTCGCGACATCGACCCCAGCCGTCAGCTCGATCCGCCGCGCGATCCCGTCGTCGAACACCGCCAACACATCCAGCGGGGTCGTGTCGATCTGAACGTGCTGGCCCGGACGCGACGCCCACGTCGCGGTGAACGGTCCGGCCGGCCGATTCGCCGCCGACCGGCGTGTGGTGGCGGCGCCGAAGGTATGCCGGCCCGTGGACATCACCGAGACCAGGCGATTGAACGTCGCCTTCGACGGCAACCCCACCACCCCGTCACCGTGCCGCTCGGCCAGGATCGCCTCCACCCGCAGGCGCAGCCGGTCCCGGGTGCCGGTCGACCGCCTCGTCTCCCCGTCCAGCGCGTCGCGGATCGCGTCCACCACCCGCTCATCGGTGCGCCCGTAGACCGACGTCGACCGCGCGGAACGGCCGTCGACCAGTCCCCGCACTCCGCCGGACCGGTAGCGTGCCCGCATCCGCTGCACGGTTCTCACGCTGGTCGGGGTCCCGGCGGCAGTGAGCTCGGCGGCCTTGGCTGCCTCACGCTCGCTCAGGGGTCGCAATCCAGGATCGTATTCCGGCCGCGGTCGGCCGTCCGGGCCAGCACCCGGCGGCAGCCCGGTCTCCAACTCGACAAGGTGACGTTCCCAAAACCGGGCAAGCTCAGCCTGTTCCCGGGGCAGATCATCGAGCCCGTGACCGGCCAAGCCGCCCGGAGATCGCGCCGCACCGCCCCCTCCGACGATGCGGAACCCGTCGGACCCGACCAGGTGCACCAGCGATACCGCCAACGGCTCCCCGCCCGAATTCACCAGCCGCACCGTCGTTCCGGACAGACCAGCTACCTGGTACTCGTCATCGTCGAACACCACTCGGTCACCGACCTCGAGCACCCGTGTCACCGTCCCACCCCCGCCACGATCGACCACCCCTCCAGACGAACCGCCAGATCCACTACCAGCTCCCCTGACCACAACAGGTGATACAGCGCAGGCAGGACGGCGATCGGGTCACCCACCGAGCGGGCTCCCTCGATCAATGGCCTCGGTCCGGTGAATGCTGCCAGCAGCGCCGACACCGTCGGCTCGATCCGGTGCCGGCGATGTCGATACCCGGCCAGCCACACGACATTCGCCAACCACACCGGATCATGTCCGCTCACCAGCCGATATCCCCACCCCATCTGCTCGCAGGCACGCCCGGTCGCGGCGAAAGCGGCCTCATCCCTCGGCTTGATCCGCTCTGCAGGACGACAGTCGATCAGCACACCCCGGCCGTCGGACATGCGGGCAAAGAAGTCCGGCGCATGCGACCGCGCTCGCTCCCCATCCGACCAGAACAGCCACAACGGTTGCGCCGCAAACCCCACCACAGTCCCGTCGAAATCCAGCGCCATCGCCTCGTCCCGCTCCAGCCACGACTCGAACGGCACATGCGCGCCGTTCGTCTCCGAGTAATAGAATCCCGGGTTGCTGCGCTGCCCCCGATAAGACGGGAACCGCCGAACCGGTGACACCCTCTCGAACGCCACACCCCCGGCTTCCGACAATGGCCCACGAACCTCACCACCGTCGGGGTCCGCAAACGCAACATCGAAACCCTGCAGATGTCCTTTCGGCGCACAACCCGACACCGCGCGCAGCCTCGTTCCCGAGCCAGCCACCCACCACCACCCGTTCGCCTCGATTCACCGATGCCTCGGTCGCGGGTGATCATCCCAGATTCGCCAGATTCACTGAGCCGTTCGCCAGATAGCCGCCCACCCTCGCCAGATTCACTGAGTCTTCGCCAGCTTCACTGAGTCAGGACACAAAACGTGTGCTCACCTGCGCTTTTCAGCGAGACGTTGCGGAAATGTTTTTTTACAGCACCAACCCCGCGCAAATCGGCGTACCCGCTCAGATCGGTCAACGGCGCACCCGATAGCGCAGGTGGAGCACCCGGTTGCCCTGAATCACCACGTCGGGATCCTCCAACAGGTGCTGCGCGTGGACCGACCCGAAGTAGCGCTTGCCGGACCCGAACACGACGGGTACGACGTCCATGCGCACCTCGTCGACCAGGCCCGCGGCAAGCACCTGGCCACCGACGTCGCCGGCGGCGACCTCGACCATGCGGTCGCCCGCAAGCTCCTGCGCCTTGGCCACGGCTGCCTCGACGCCGTCGACGAAGTGAAACGGCGTCTCGGGGTCCCAGCCCTCGGGCTGCGGCCGGTGCGTCACGACGACCACGTGGTCGATCCCGCTCGGAGGCTTTCCGTCCCAGCCGTCGGTCATGTCGAAGACGTGGCGGCCGACGAGCGTCGCCCCGATCTGGTCCCAGTACGGTCGGGTGTAGTCGTACGACGTCTGTGACATCTTAACCTGGCCGCTCTCGTCCAACGGGACGTCACCGCTGGACAACCAGTCGAACAACGCTCCGGGCTGGTCATTCTCGTCCGCGATGAAGCCGTCCACCGACACCGAGCTGTACATGACCACCTTGCCCACGGGGCTCTCCTCTGATTTGGGGTGCCCCAAATCTAGCCCGGGTGTCGTGGCCGAAGGGGGCTGGTCGAAGTAGCCGGTGCGCCACCGGCGAGGTCGCCCCAGTCGATCGGTCCGGCGGGGTTGATCGCGAACACGGTGGCGGCGAAGCAGTAGGTGCGGGCGAGCACGTCGTACAGCTAGCGGTCCCCGGACCAGGCGATGGCGCCGTCGGGGTCTACCTGCCAGAGCGCAGACTCGCCTGGCACGCCTGACCGAGGAGGGCGATGCCTTCCTCGATGGAGCGCAGGGGGATCGCCCCGTAGCCGATGCGAAAGTGGTTGCGGGGCGGTACCGGCTGGGTGAAGAAGATGTCGCCGCGTTCGATGAGGACGCCGCGGGCCTCGGCCTCCCGCGCGAGCACTCGGCAGTCGAGGTTCTCCGGACCGGTCATCCACAGGCTGACGCCACCGGGCGGGTACGGCTCCTGCGGCCAGGGGAGGTACTTGTCGACGGCCGCGCACAGGCGTTCCCATTTGTGTTTCATCTGGGTGCGGTGATGGCGCAGCGCGCGGTGATACTCGCCGCTGTCGATGAGCATCGCCAGGGCCCGCTGCTGATGACCGGGTGGGTGGCGCAGCACGTACCGGCGAGCTTTGCGCAGCTCACGCACCAGATCCGCGGGTCCGACGAGGTAGCCGAGGCGCAGTCCGGGGGCCAGGAATTTCGAGAACGTGCCGAGGTACACGGCGTCGCCGCTGGAGTCGAGTGCCTTGAGCGCCGGGCTGGGACTGCCGTGATAGCGGAACTCGCTGTCGTAGTCGTCCTCGACGATGACGGTGCCGGATTCTGCGGCCAGCTGCAACAGACGCTGCCTGCGGTCGATGCCGAGCGTCACGTTGGTCGGATGGTGATGGCTCGGCGTCAGATACATCAGGTCGGTGCCGCGCAGCGTCTCCGGCGGGCGCAGGCCGTGCGCGTCGACGTCGATGCCGTACACCTGAGCGCCGGTGCGCAGGAAGATGTGTCGCGCGTCGAGGTAGCCGGGGTTCTCGATCGCGACGCGGTGTTCGGGTCCGAGGAGCACGCGGCCGACGAGGTCCAGTCCCTGCTGGGAACCGACGGTGACGAGTACCTCGTCGGCACCGGCCTCGATGCCGCGCGACGGCAGCAGGTGCTGTCGGATCATGTCGATCAGCATCGGATCGTCCGCGCCGACGCTGTCCTGCAGGCTGGCGTAGGCATGCGGCTGGTACAGCGCGTCGCGCAGGCACCGGACCCACGCGCGGGCCGGGAAGCTGCGGATGTCGATCTGCCCGGCCAGGAACGGGTACGGGTAGTTGTGCCAGTCGAGGTTCTTCTCGATGTGCGGAACGTCGGCGTCGGGGTACCGCCGGATGCGGGACGACCAGTCGATGCGCGGAATGGTTGCGCGGGCGTCGGATGCGAGCGTCTCGATCATGTCGGGATTGACGAACATGCCCGAGCGCTGGTGGCTTTGAACGAGTCCCTCGGCGATCAGTTCCTGATAGGCCAGGTTGATCGTGTTCCGGGAGATCGCGAGATCGACCGCCAGTTCCCGTGAACTGGGGAGGCGGTGGCGTGGATCGAACAGCCCGTTGGCGATGCCGTGTTCGATCGCCCGTCGAACCTGCCGGTAGAGCGGTTCGGCGGAATTGCGGTCGATCTCGATCAGTGTTCTCGGCACGCATCGCCTCCTGTGGATCCAAAGGTGGCCAGGTGTGGGCCGACCCGGCACGCCGAAAAGTTCCCGAACGAGCACTTCTCAGTATGCCGGGCCGGCGACGATATCAAACGAGGTTGAGCGCTTCGTCGACGCCGATCGACTCGATGCCGAGTGCGGCACCGACGGCGTCGTTGGTGAGACGCCCGGAGATCGTGCTGACGCCGGCGCGGAGTGCGGCGTTCTCCCTGGCTGCACGGGCCAGGCCCTTCTCCGCGATCTGCAGGGTGTACGGCAGGGTCACGTTGGTGAGCGCGTACGTGGACGTGTGGGGCACCGCTCCCGGCATGTTCGCCACGCAGTAGAACACCGAGTCGTGGACCTTGAACGTGGGGTCCGCGTGGGTGGTGGGACGCGAGTCCTCGAAGCAGCCGCCCTGGTCGATCGCGATGTCGACGAGGACGCTGCCCGGCTTCATCCGTGCGACCAGCGAGTTCGAGATGATCTTCGGTGCCTTGGCGCCCGGCACGAGCACGGCGCCGATGACGAGGTCGGCCTGCATGACCTCCTGCTCGATGGAGTAGGCGTTGGCGGCGAGGGTCCGGATCCGGCCCTGGTACATGCGGTCGGCGGCGCGTAGCTTGTCGACGTTCTTGTCGAACAGGACGACGTCGGCCCAGGTGCCTGCGGCGACGGCGACGGCGTTCATGCCCGATACGCCGGCACCGATCACGACGACCCGCGCCGGGGACACACCGGACACCCCGCCGATCAGCACACCCCGGCCACCCTCCGGGCGCATGAGTGCCTGCGCACCGACGAGGGGAGCGAGCCTGCCGGCGACCTCACTCATCGGGAACAGCAGCGGCAGCGAACCGTCCGGAAGCTGAACCGTCTCGTACGCAACCGAATTGGTGCCGGCGGCGAGCAGGGCCCGGGTGCACTCCTCGCCGGCGGCGAGATGCAGGTAGGTGAACAGCGTGAGGTCCGAACGCATCCGGTGGTATTCCTCCGCGATGGGCTCCTTGACCTTCAGCAGGAGTTCCGCGCTCTGCCACACGGCGTCGGCGCTGTCGAGGATCTTCGCGCCGGCCGCGCCGTAGGCGTCGTCGCCGATCGACGAGCCCTCCCCCGCACCGCGTTCCACGAACACGTCGTGCCCGTGGGCAACCATTTCGTGGACACCGGCGGGAGTGGCCGCCACCCGGTACTCGTGGTTCTTGACTTCCTTGGGGATACCGATCCTCATCTGAGACCTCCGTTAGCTGGGGCTGTTCGCCGCTCCGGCCACATGCCGTGGTGCCGAGCGATACCGAAGTCTGGATCACTCTGACATGGGACCAGAAGGACCAGTTGGGGACCGTCTACGGGGACCAGTCTGGACCCATCGAATACCGCGCTTCTGGTTCTGACCTGCGGTCCACCTCGTCGGTATGTTGTGGATCACAGCCATTCGACAACGAAGGAGATGGTCGTGGACGTCACCGAATTGCGAGCACGGGCCCGCCGGCACCTCGGACCTCATTTCACCCGCAAGGACACCTGGGAAAGCGACTTTCCGGTGTTCGTCCGGGGTGAGGGTAGCTATCTGATCGACACCGAGGGAGACCGTTTTCTCGACGGTCTGGCAGGTCTGTTCTGCGTGAATATCGGTCACGGCCGCGACGACATCGCGAAGGCGGCGAGCGAGCAGATCGGGACGCTGGCGTACGCGTCCAACTGGGGCAGCGCCCACATTCCCGCGATCGAGGCGTCCGCGCTGATCGCCGATCTGGCGCCCGGTGACCTCGGGACGACGTTCTTCGTCAACTCGGGTTCCGAGGCCGTGGAGACGGCCGTCAAGTTCGCCCGGCAGTACCACCGCAGCCAGGGCAACCCGCAGCGAACCAAGATCATCAGCCGTGAGATGGCCTATCACGGAACCACTCTCGGCGCCCTCTCGGTGACGCAGCTGCCCAAGATCAAGGATCCGTTCGGCCCGCTGCTGCCCGGCGTCCGCTCCGTACCCAACACGCTCGGGTACCTCGGCGACTGCGGCCCGGCGAACGAACTCGACTGCATCGCCGCGATCGAAGCCGTCATCGAGGAAGAGGGCGCCGAGACCATCGCCGCCGTCTTCGCCGAGCCGGTCCAGAACGGCCGCGGCGCGCTGGTCCCGCCGGACGGATACTGGGCCGCGCTGCGCGCACTGTGCGACAAGCACGGGATCCTGCTGGTCTCCGACGAGGTGATCTGCTCGTTCGGCCGCCTCGGGCACTGGTTCGGACACGGACTCACCGGTGTGGTTCCGGACATGATCACGTTCGCGAAGGGCTCCACGTCCGGATACGCCCCGCTCGGCGGTCTGATCGTGCGTGAGCAGCTGGTGCGCGAACTCTACGACTCGCCCAAGGGCGGCGTATTCACCCACGGCGCGACGTGGGGCGGGCACCCGGTGTCGACGGCGGTCGCGGTCGCGAACATCACCGCCATGCGCGACGAGAACGTGCTCGGCAACGTCAGCGCACGCGGCCCGAAGCTGAAGACGGCACTCGATTCGCTGATGCGCTCGCACCGCTGCGTGAAGGACGTCCGCGGCACCGGATTCTTCTACGCGATCGAACTGATGGCGGACAGCGACAGCGGCCGCGAGTTCACCGAACAGGAGTCGCTGACGGTACTGCGCAAGGTGCTGCCGGAGGCGTTCGCCCGCACCAAGGTGATCCTGCGCGGCGACGACCGCGGTGCCACGATGCTGATGATCTCCCCGCCGCTCGTCGCCGACGACGAGGTGCTCTCGGAACTGCTGCACGGCATCGACAGCATGCTCACCGACATCGAGAAGGCAATCCAGCCGTAGGGAAGGGCACCTTCCCCGAGTTCCAGCGGGTGGCGGGGGTGGTGGTGTGAAGGATCCGACCCCGCTTCTGCCCGAACGGCAAAGAAGAGGGAAGACGGAAGTTGACAACCAGCACCCCCACCAAGCAGCCCAC
>NZ_JBHVEY010000011.1:0-148155 GCF_042802055.1 Rhodococcus sp. NPDC057529 | reverse complement strand
GGAGGGGAGAAATAGCCATCCCATGAAGGGAAAAGAAAAAATGCGGATGGGGGGGGGGGTCCCCCCCTCGGCTTAGTGGGTGGGTTTCGTTTTTCCCCCCCCCCCCCCCCACCCCTCTTCGTATCGACGGGAGAGCGAGGCCATGGCCCCGGGCGCCACCACTGCACCACCCACCGACGCTGCACGACTGAATGATTCGTCTCTGATCGACCACTGGACCGCCACCCTGAGCGGCCGCAACCGGACCGTCGCGCTCGCGGACGGAGAGGACGGGCGCGCGATCCGTGCGGCCCACCGTCTGCACCACAAATGTGTCGTCGCCCCGCGCCTGTTCGGGCGGCGGGACGTCATCCGGCGCACCGCCGAGGCCGCGGGCATTCCGCTGGCCGAGGAACTCGTCGTCGACCTGGACGAGGCCGCCACCGATCCCGCGATCCGCGATGCCGTCGCATCGGGATTCGCGAAATATCCCGACCGGATCGAGTCGGCGCTGTCGGACCCGGTGTGCCTGGCCGCGGCGGCAGTGCGCGCGGGGGTGGTCGATGCCGGAGTCGCGGGTGCGAGCAGACCCACGTCCGACGTACTGCGCGCGGGACTGCGCATCGTCGGTCTCGCCCCGGGTTCGAGCATCCTGTCGAGCTCATTCCTGATGTTGCTGTCGGACGGCAGGCAGCTGACGTTCTCCGATTGCGCCGTCGTCCCCGACCCGACGGTCGAGGAACTGGTCGACATCGCGCTCGCCGCCAGCGCCACCCACTTCCAGCTCACCGAGCAGACCCCGATCGCGGCGATGCTGTCGTTCAGCACCCAGGGCAGCGCCCGCCATCCGCGCGTGGAGAAGGTCCGCGAGGCCGCGGAACGGGTGCGCGTCCGGGACCGGCAGTTGCACGTCGACGGAGACCTGCAGTTCGATGCCGCGCTGGTCGCCGAGATCGGCGCGTCCAAGGCGCCCGGGTCCCGGGTCGCCGGCCGCGCGAACGTCCTGGTGTTCCCGAACCTCGACGCCGGCAACATCGGGTACAAGATTGCCCAGCGGCTCGGCGGTGCAATAGCCTTGGGGCCCATCCTGCAAGGATTGGCCGCGCCGTGGAACGACCTGTCCCGCGGGTGCACCGGCAGCGACATCGAATTGATGGCGCTGGTGAGCGCAGTCCAATCCCTCGCCAACTGAGCGGCGGACCGGCACGGGACCGTGCCACCGGATCGAGAAGGGAGTCGCGATGACGATGCTCCTCGTGGGTGCCCTGTGCATCGGCATCGCCTCGGTCATCGGAGGGGCCACCGGGTTCGGGACGGCCCTGATCGCGACGCCGGTGATGCTGATGATCGGATTCGCCGTTCCCGAAGTGGTATTCGTCAATCTCGTCGCCGGGCTGATCACCCGCATCGGCGCGGCGTATCACCTGCGAGAACACATCAGCTGGGGACGGGTGGCACTGCTCGGTGGGGGCAGTCTGCCCGGCGCCTGGCTGGGTGCGGTCACCCTCGGGTTGGTGCCGGAACAGTATCTGAAGCCGGCAGCGGGAGTCGTGGTCATGCTGTGCGGGATCGCGATGGCGCTCCCGACCCGGACGCAGGCCACCCGGACCCCCTCCACCACCGCACACGTCCTCACCGGCTCCGTGGGCGGCTACCTGGGCACCACGACGTCCCTCAACGGGCCGCCCCCGGTGTTGCTGCTGATGCGTGCGCGGCTGCCACCGCTCGCGTTCATCGCCGATCTCGCAGGCTATTTCATCGTCGCCAACGTGATGGCGCTCGGTGTCCTGTGGTTCCACGACGAGATCACGGAGTCGATGTTCTGGCCGCGGCTCCCGGTCTTCGTGACGGCGGCGGTGATCGGCAACGTCGCCGGACTGGCGATCGCCAGGCGACTGCCGCCGGGCGTGTTTCGGTCGGCCGTCATCGTGCTCGTGATCGCCGCGGGTGCGGCAACGTTCCTCCTCGGCTGAGCGCCGGTCAGTTCTCGGCACCCGCCCGGCGGACCAGGCGCACCAGTTCGCCTGCGGGACCGTCGAGCTGACGCGCGCCCCGCCACACGGCCCGCAGAACCCGGTCGAGTTCGAGGCCGTCGACGTCGATCACCTTCAGCTCGCCGGCGGCGACCTGCTCCGCGACCGCGAGGGTACTCATCACCGCCGGCCCGACCCCCGCGAGCACGCTGGTGCGGATCGCGGCGGCGCTGCCCAGTTCGAGAAGCGGTGCGGCACGCTCGTATTCCTGCAACGCCACGTCGAGCGTCGTCCGGGTGCCCGATCCCGGTTCCCGGACCAGGAGCGGCGTCAGCGCCAATTCGCTGACGGACAGTGCTTTTCGGCGCCGCGCCCACGGATGGGTGGGGTGAACGACGACGACCAGCCGGTCGCGGGCCACCGTGAGACTCTTCAACGGACGCGGCACCGTCGGCGATTCGACGAACCCGACATCGCAGATCCTCTTGTCGATGCGCTCGAACACCTGAGTCGAGTTGTGCACCTGCAGGTGAATGGTGACGTCGGGGTGCAACCGGCGAAACTGCCCCAGCCACCCCGGCATCAGATGTTCCGCCACCGTCATGCTGGCGCCCACCGTCAACTCGGCAGAACGTTCCGCGCGCAGCCCCTCGGCCACATCGAGCAGCCTGCCCGCATCGGACAGCACCCGGCGCGCCCAGTGCGCGATCACCGTGCCCTGCGGCGTCAGGATCGAACCCGTCGGGCTGCGCTGCAGCAGGGTCATGCCGAACTGGCGCTCGAGCTGCTTGATGGCGCGACTCGCGTTCGGCTGTGCCATTCCCGCGAGTCTGGCGGCAGCGCTGAGGCTTCCGTGGTCGTCGACTCCGACGAGCAGCTCGAGCACCGGAAACTCCGGCCATTTGCGGGACATGCGTCGAGTATATGACCACTGCGCAAGACATATCTGATTGATATGTGTTTATGCCGAAATGACGGCTATCGCAGAGTGCCGCAATGACGGACCGTAGGAGCATGAGCAGTCAACTGAGCGAATCCAAGTCCGAGGAACAGCGCGTCGAGAGCACGGGAACGCTGCCGCGACTGCAGACCGCCACGGCCACTGTCCTTCCGGGCCTGGCGCTGTGCGCCGCCGCCACCGCCCTCGCGATGGGCATCGGCCGGTTCCTGCCGACGGTGAGCCCCCTGTTGATCGCCATCGTGCTCGGCGCCGTACTGTCGAACGTCGCACGCCTGCCCGAGCGTCTCCGTCCGGGACTGCAATTCTCCGCCAAGAAACTGCTCCGGGTCGGCATCGCCCTCCTCGGCCTGCAATTGATGTTGAGCGACATCCTCGGACTCGGCTGGGGCGTCATCGTCGTGGTCGTCTCGATCGTCTGTCTCGGCATCGTCGGCACGATGTTCGCGGGCAAACTGTTCGGCCTCAGCTGGACGCAACGACTGCTCATCGCCTGCGGATTCTCGATCTGCGGTGCGGCCGCGGTCGCGGCGGTGGACGGGGTCGTGGACGCCGACGAAGAAGAGGTGATCACCGCGGTCGCGCTCGTCGTCATCTTCGGCACCCTCATGATTCCCGCGATCCCCCTGCTGTCGCGGGCGCTCGGACTCTCGGACACCGACGCCGGCCTGTGGGCGGGCGGGTCGATCCACGAGGTCGCGCAGGTCGTCGCGGCCGGTGGAGCGATCGGCGGTGCCGCCCTCGGCGTCGCCGCGGTGGTCAAACTGGCCCGCGTCCTCATGCTCGCCCCGGTCATGGCAGTGCTCAGTGTGCGGCAGCGCTCCCTCGCCGGTGACGACGCCGACGTGAAGCGCCCGCCGCTCGTCCCGCTGTTCGTCGTCGCATTCCTCGCCTGCGTCGGCCTCCGGTCGTCCGGCCTGCTGCCCGCGGGTCTGCTCGCCGACGCCAAGATCCTGCAGACCGCGCTCCTCACCGCCGCGATGTTCGCCCTCGGCGCCGGCGTCCAGATCGCCACCATCAAGAAGGTCGGCGCCCGCCCCTTCGTCCTCGCCACGATCTCCACCTTCTGGGTGGCCTCGATCGCGCTGGTGGGCGTGCTGCTCGCGGGGTGAGCACGTCCCCACCGGCTCCCCTTCTGCGACGAACGGGACGCCCGTTGCATCTGACGCAACGAGCGTCCCGTTCGTCGCGGCGGGGTGGGGCAGGGTGGAGGAATCCCGGACAAATTTTGATCAAGGCTTTCATTATTTTGTGAGCCGGGTTACTGTGGTCACCATCAATCAAACCTTTGATTAGTTAGGTGCATCGCATGAGCCCGACAAGCTTCGCGTCCTCCGCCGACCTCGGCGAGAAGGAACAGACCCTGGAAGTTCTCGCCGACGGCGTGTACGCGCTGACCGCCGAGGGCGATCCCAACATCGGCGCCATCGAGGGCGAGGACTTCGTCGTCTGCTTCGAGGCGCTCGCCACCCCGGTGGCCGCTCAGGACTGGCTGCGCAAGCTGCGCGAACACACCGACAAGCCCGTCCGCTACCTGGTGCTCTCGCACTACCACGCCGTCCGCGTGCTCGGTGCGTCCGCGTTCGACGCCGAGACCATCGTGTCGCACGAGACCACCCGCGCCCTCATCGAGGAGCGTGGAAAGGAAGACTGGGCAAGCGAATTCGGTCGCATGCCGCGCCTCGCGAAGGCCGCCGACTCGGTGCCCGGACTGACGTGGCCCACCCTGACGTTCGCCGACAAGCTGACCATCGACCTCGGCGGCGGACGCGGCGACCTGGTGCTCCAGCATTTCGGCCGCGGGCACACCGAAGGCGACATCACCGCGTGGCTGCCGAAGCAGAAGATCCTCTTCGCCGGCGACCTCGTGGAGGCGCAGGCCGCGCTCTACACCGGCGACGCCTTCCACCGCGACTGGTCGACCGGCACCCTCGACCGGATCAAGGCGCTGGGCGCCGAGGTCCTCATCGGCGGACGCGGCGCCGTCTCCCACGGCCGGGAGGCCGTCGACGCCGCGATCGAGCAGACCCGCCACTTCATCGAGGTCATGCTCGCGGAGGTCGGGGCCGTGCAGCAGCGCGGCGGCACCCTGAAGGAAGCGTTCGAAGCCACCCACGCCGCACTGAACGAGCAGTACGGGCACTGGCCGATCTTCGAACACTGCCTCCCGTTCGACGTCTCCCGCGTGTGGGACGAACTCTCCGGCATCGAACGGCCCGTCATCTGGACCGCCGAGCGCGACCGCGAGGTCTGGGACCAGTTGCAGGGCTGACATCCGTCACCGTTTCACCGGGCTGACATCCGTCACTGTTTCACACTGACAAGGCGAGGATCATGGGAAGACGACACACCCGCGGCGGTACCGTTACCGTCGTCGGCAACGGCCCGGTGGGGCAGACGACGGCGTTGCTGCTGGCCCGCTGGGGCATACCGGTCACGCTGCTCGACGCCCGGGCCGAACGCGATCCGATCGGGTCGAAGGCCATCTGCCAGCAGCGGGACGTTCTCGAGGTGTGGGACGCGATCGGCGTCGGCCGTCAGCTGGCCGACGAGGGGGTGACGTGGGGGTGCGCCCGCACGTTCCACCGCGACCACGAACTGTTCGCGCAGACGTTCGTCGACCGCGGCATCTCGTCGTTCCCGCCGTTCGTCAACATCTCGCAGGCCCGCACGGAGGAACTGCTCGACGAGCGGATCGCGGCCACACCGTCGATCGACGTCCGGTGGGGACACGAGGCGACGTCCGTCGACCAGGACGCGACCGGCGTGACCATCACGTGCCGCACCGACGACGGTGACCGGGTGGTCGAGTCCGACTACGCCGTGGTCGCGGTGGGGTCGCGCGGCAGCGCGATCCGGCAGCAGCTGGGGGTCACGTTCGACGGCCGCTCGTTCGACGACAAATTCCTCATCTGCGACATCGCCGCCGACATCCCCGGCTGGGCCGACGAGCGCCGCTTCTACTTCGACCCCGAGTGGAACCCGGGCAGGCAGGTGCTCATCCACCCGTGCCCCGATTCCACGTTCCGCATCGACTGGCAGGTGCCCGGCGACTACGACCTCGAGGCCGAGGAGCGGTCGGGGGCGCTGGACGAGCGGATCCGGAAGATCATCGGCGACACCGACTACCGCATCGTGTGGAAATCGGTGTACCGCTTCCACTCCCGGGTGGCGAACCGGATGCGCGTCGACCGGGTGCTGCTCGCCGGCGACGCCGCGCACATCGTGTCCCCGTTCGGCGCCCGCGGTCTGAATTCCGGTGTCGCCGACGCCGAGAACGCCGCCTGGAAGCTGGCATTCGTGCTGCGCGGCTGGGCGGACGAGTCGCTGCTCGAGACGTATCACACCGAGCGGCACGCGGCCGCGGTCGAGAACATCGCCGTCACGACGGCGACGATGGACTTCCTCGTCCCGCAGTCCGAGGAGCAGCACCGGCACCGCCGCGACGTGCTCACCGCGGCGGTCACCGATCCGCAGGCGCGGGCTCAGGTCGACAGCGGCCGCCTCGCCGAGCCGTTCTGGTACGTCGAATCGCCCTTGACCACAAACGATCCGGGACGGATCTTCGCCGGACGCCCGGATCGTGGATGCACACCGGCCGCGGCGCCGGGAATCCTCGTGCCCGACACCCCGGTGACGCTGCGCGACGGTGGCGGCACCCGGCTCCGCGACATCGCCAGGAACGGCATTCTCCTGCTGCTCGGTAACGGTGTGGACGCCGACGAGATCCGCACGGCGGCCCTCGGTGCGGTGCACACACCGATCCGCGTGGTCCGGCTGTCGGAGATCGACACCACCGGTGTCCTCACCGCCGCGCTGGACGCGAAGCCCGGCGAGGTGTGGGTCATCCGCCCCGACGCCTACGTCGCGGCGGTCACCGACACCGTCGACGGGCTGGTGTCCGCACTGCACCGGATCACCGAACCCGTCGCCGACGTGATCAACTCCGTGCCAGCTGTTCGGATCCAGATCGAGTTTTCGCAACAGCTGCGCGTTGAGAGCGCAGACGAATGCTTCCCGTCAATGCGCGACGGGGACCAGTTCGGCGACCAGGGCCTCGACCCGCGCCTTGATCTCGTCGCGGATCGGTCGTACGGCGTCGACGCCCTTGCCCGCCGGATCGTCGAGCGCCCAGTCCCGGTAGCTGACGCCGGGGAAGACGGGGCAGGTGTCGCCGCAGCCCATGGTGATGACGACGTCGGAGGTCTGCACGGTGTCGGGTGTGAGGATTTTCGGGGACTGGTCGGAGATGTCGATACCGAGTTCGGCCATGGCCTCGACGGCGGCCGGGTTGACGGTCTCGGCTGGGGCGGTCCCGGCGGAGAGGACCTCGATCCGGTCACCGGCGAGGTGGGCGAGGAATCCGGCTGCCATCTGGGAGCGGCCGGCGTTGTGGACGCAGACGAACAACACGCTGGGCGTGGTCATGAGAGCGAACCTTCCGTGGCGGAGGTGGGGAACCGGGGGCGCAGCGCGAGGGAGACGTAGACCAGGCCGACGAGGACGGGGACCTCGATCAGCGGTCCGACGACACCGGCCAACGCTTGGCCGGAGGTGGCGCCGTAGGTGGCGATGGCGACGGCGATGGCGAGTTCGAAGTTGTTGCCGGCGGCGGTGAACGCCAGGGTGGTGGTGCGTTCGTAGCCCAGGCCCATGATGGCGCCGAGGGCGTAGCCGCCGCCCCACATGATCGCGAAGTACGCGAGCAAGGGAATGGCGATGCGGACGACATCGAGCGGCTGGGAGGTGATCTGGTCGCCCTGGAGGGCGAAGAGGATCACGATGGTGAACAGCAACCCGTACAGCGCCCACGGTCCGATGCGGGGAAGGAATGACGACTCGTACCATTCGCGGCCCTTGGCCTTTTCGCCGAAACGGCGGGTGAGGTAGCCGGCGAGCAGGGGGATGCCGAGGAAGATGAGCACCGATTTGGCGATCTGCCACGGCGAGGTGTCGATGGCGGTCTGTTCCAGACCGAGCCAGCCCGGCAGCACCGAGAGGTAGAACCAGCCGAGCACGGCGAACATGACCACCTGGAACACCGAGTTGATCGCCACCAGGACGGCGGCGGCCTCCCGGTCACCGCAGGCGAGGTCGTTCCAGATGATGACCATGGCGATGCAGCGGGCCAGGCCGACGATGATCAACCCGGTGCGATATTCGGGCAGGTCCGGTAGCAGCAACCAGGCGAGGGCGAACATCAGCGCCGGACCGAGCACCCAGTTCAGGAGCAGGGAACCGATCAGCAAGCGGCGGTCGCCGGTGACGGTGTCGACGCGGTCGTAGCGGACCTTCGCCAGCACCGGGTACATCATGACCAGCAGGCCGAGGGCAATCGGCAGCGAGATGCCATCGATCTCGACCGCGGACATCGCGTCGCCCAGACCGGGGATCATCCGGCCCAGCAACAGGCCGGCGACCATGGCGACGCCGATCCAGACGGGCAGGAACCGGTCGAGGGTGGAGAGTGTGCCGACGACGGCCGGGTGCTCGGTGGTCGGGGCCGCGCTCATGCGGGGGTCTCGGCGCACGTGGGAGACGGCACGACCGGGCCACTGTCGGTGAGCAGTACCGCCGAGAGTTGCTGCAGGGCCGAGGGGATGACCCAGTAGTACACCCAGGTGCCGCGGCGTTCGCAGTCGAGCAGTCCGGCCGAGCGCAGCACCTTCAGGTGGTGGGAGATCGTCGGCTGGGACAGGTCGAACGTCTCGGAGATGTCGCACACGCAGGCCTCGCCGCCCGCGTGGGAGGCGACCAGGGACAGCAGCCGCAACCGGACCGGGTCACCGAGCGCCTTGAACATCCGGGCCAGATCGCCGGCCCAGTCCTCGGTCAGCGGTTCGCGTGCCAGGGGTGAGCAGCAGGCGCCGCTCTCCGGCCCCTCTTGTTTCGACATGCGTCGATATTGACAGGTGTCGAATCAGGAGGCAACCCAACAGGCGATGCGCTACCGCTGACCGAGGGCCGATGCGGGCTACCGCTTGCGTGCGGTGACGAGCAGGTACTCGGCGATCGTGCGGTGCGAGCCCATATTCGCTCGCACCGCACCACAGTGTTGTCGGGTAAGGACTACTGGCAGCCGCACCCGCCGCCGGCCGTTGCCGCCGGACCGCAGCACGTCGACTTCTCGCTGCGATCGCAGCAGGTGGTCTGCCGTTCGGTGCTGCAACACGTCGGCGCCGCGGCCTGCGGTGTCGTGTCCGTCCGATCCGTCGCCGGGGTCTCGAACTCGTTCGGGTTGCTCATGGTGAACTCCTTGATCCGTGGGGATGGGTACCAGAACAGACGGAGGAGAATGGGAATGGACGCAGACCGAGGTCAGTTCCGGCTCAGCCGTGCCGGATCCAGATCGAGTTTTCGCAACAGCTGCGCGTTGAGGGCGACGACGATGGTGGAGATCGACATCAGGATCGCCGCCACCGCGGGGGAGATCGCGACCCCCGCGAATGCGAGGACACCGGCGGCCAACGGCACGGCGATGACGTTGTATCCGGTGGCCCACACCAGGTTCTGCCACATCTTGCGGTAGCTCGCCTGCGACAGGTCGATGATCGACAGCACCGCGCGGGGGTCGTCGGCGGCGAGGACGACCCCTGCCGATTCGATGGCGACGTCCGTGCCGGCTCCGATGGCGACACCCACGTCGGCGCGGGCGAGCGCGGGGGCGTCGTTGACCCCGTCGCCGACCATCGCGACGCGGTGGCCTCGGGCCTGGAGCGCAGCCACCTGTGCGTCCTTGTTCTCGGGCAGGACGTCGGCGAACGCCTCGTCGATCCCGAGGTCGGCGGCGACGGCGTCGGCGACCTGCCGGGCGTCACCGGTGATCATCGCGACCTTCACACCCCGTGCGTGCAGGGCGTCGATCGCGTGCCGGGACTCCTCGCGGACGGCGTCCTCGAGCGCCACCGCGCCGAGCGCCTTCCCGTCGCGGACGACGTGCAGCACGGCGGCGCCGCGCTCGACCCACCGTTTCGTGTGCGCCGCAACGTCGTCGGGGACCGTCACGTTCAGTTCGGCGAGCATTGCGGGTCCGCCGACGGCGACCTCCTCGCCGTCGACCTCGGCGCGCACGCCGCGGCCCGGCAGGGACCGGAAGTCGGTGGCGGTGCGGCGGGACTCGGCGGGAACCTTCGCGGCAGCCTCGGCGACGATCGCGCGGGCGACCGGGTGCTCGCTGTCCGCCTCCACGGCGCCGGCGATCGCGAGCAGGTCGGTGTCGGTGACACCGGCCGTCGCGACGAGACCCGTCACCGCGTGTCTGCCCTGGGTGAGGGTGCCGGTCTTGTCGAACAGTACGACGTCGACGCCGCGCATCCGCTCCAGCGCCAGCCGATCCTTGACGAGCACACCGGCCTTCGCGGCCCGTTCGGTGGAAATGGCGATCACGAGGGGGATCGCCAACCCGAGCGCGTGCGGGCAGGCGATCACCAGAACGGTGACGGTCCGCACCACGGCCTCGTCCACGTTGCCGAGCAGCGACCACACCACGAACGTGAGAAGTCCTGCGATGGAGGCAAAGTAGAACAGGAACGCGGCCGCGCGGTCGGCGAGCGCCTGTGCCCGGGACGAGGACGACTGCGCGTCGGCGACCAGTCGCTGGATGCCGGCGAGCGCGGTGTCCTCCCCCACGGCGCCGACGGTGATCCGCAGCGCGCTGTCGGTGGCGACGGTGCCCGCGACCACGGGGTCGCCGATCGTCCGGGCGACGGGGTTGGATTCGCCGGTGATCATCGATTCGTCGACCTCCGCGCGGCCGTCCGCGACGGTGCCGTCCGCGGGGATGCGGCCGCCGGCCCGCACCAGCACCAGGTCGCCGGTGGCGAGTTCGGAGACGGGCACCCCGATGACACCGCCGTCGGTGACCCGGTCGGCGGTGTCCGGGAGTAGCGCGGCGAGCGCGTCGAGGGCGCCGGACGCCGACCCCAGTGCCCGCATCTCCAGCCAGTGACCGAGCAGCATGATGACGATGAGAAGCGCTAGTTCCCACCAGAAGTCGAGGTTGAACCCGCCGATCTGCAGGGTCGTCACCCACGACGCGAGGAACGCGACCGTGATCGCCATCCCGATCAGCAGCATCATGCCCGGCTGCCGAGACTTCAGTTCGTTCCACGCGCCGGTGAGGAACGGTGCGCCGCCGTAGAAGAAGATCGCGGTACCGACCACCGGCGGAATCCACGACGCGCCGGGGAAATCGGGGACGGTGTAGCCGAGGAGGTCGGCGAACATGTGGCTGAACACCACCACCGGGACCGACAGCGCGAGACTGATCCAGAACTTCTGCCGGAACACCTCACCGTGCGCGCCGTGGCCGGCGTGCCGATCGGTGTGGGCGTCGTGATTTTCGTGTCCGGTGTGCCGGACGTGTTCCATTTCCTTCTGATGATCCTGAGACATGCGTGCTCCCTCGGAAGCTGCTCTCGTGGTCAGGTTTTCAGGAACGCACCAGTCGTGCGATGGCGTCGGTGGCTTCCTTGATCTTCGCGTCCGCCTCGGTGCCGCCCGCGACGGCGGCGTCGACGACGCAGTGGCTGATGTGGTCTTCGAGCAGACCCAGCGCCACCGCCTGCAGCGCCTTGGTCATCGCCGAGACCTGGGTGAGGATGTCGATGCAGTACTTCTCGTCCTCGACCATCCGCTGGAGTCCTCGCGCCTGGCCCTCGATGCGGCGCAGTCGCTTCAGGTAGTCGTCCTTGGCGCTGATGTATCCGTGACCGGACTCGTGGTCGGTGCGCGGTTGCTCGGTCATGAGTGTTCCCCTCGGGTGGGAGTGGTCAGCGGTTGGAACCGGCGCAGTCGCAGGCTGTTGCTCACGACGAACACCGAAGAGAATGCCATGGCGGCACCGGCCAGCATGGGGTTGAGTAGACCCGCCGCCGCCAGCGGCAAGGCCGCGACGTTGTAGGCGAAGGCCCAGAACAGGTTTCCCTTGATCGTGCTCAACGTTCTGCGCGACAACCGGATCGCGTCGGCGGCGGCGCGGAGGTCGCCGCGGACCAGCGTGAGGTCGCTGGCCTCGATGGCCACGTCCGTGCCGGTGCCCATGGCCAGGCCGAGGTCGGCCTGCGCGAGCGCGGCGGCGTCGTTGACCCCGTCGCCGACCATCGCGACCACCTTGCCCTCGGCCTGCAGACGCTTGACCACGTCCACCTTGCCCTGCGGCAGCACCTCCGCGATCACCTCGCCGATGCCGACCTGGTCGGCGATGGCCCGGGCCGCGGATTTGTTGTCGCCGGTGAGCATGATCGGGGTGAGGCCGAGTTCTCGGAACTGTGCCACCGCCTCGCGGGACGTCGGCTTGACGGTGTCGGCAACGACGAGCACGCCGCGTGCCTGCCCGTCCCAGCCGATCCCGACCGCGGTCTTGCCGTCCGACTCCGCCGCCTCGACGACGCGCTGGAGTTCGGTGGTGAGGTGCAGCGACCAGTCGCGGAGCAGTTTCGCGCGGCCGATGACCACCGCGTGTCCGTCGATCATGCCCTGGACGCCGAGTCCCGCGACGCTGGTGAACTGTTCGACGTCGGGGAGGGTCGTCAGCCGCTCCTTCGCGCCGCGGGTGATCGCCCGGGCGATGGGGTGCTCGGACGCGTCCTCGAGTGCCCCGGCGAACCGGAGAACCTGCTCCTCGTCCTGACCGTCGGCGGCGACCACGTCGTGCAGCGACATCGTGCCGGTGGTGACGGTGCCGGTCTTGTCGACCACCACGGTGTCAACGCGCCGGGTCGATTCCAGAACCTCGGGACCCTTGATCAGGATGCCCAGCTGGGCGCCCCGCCCGGTGCCCACCATGAGTGCGGTCGGGGTGGCGAGTCCGAGCGCGCACGGGCACGCGATGATGAGGACGGCGACGGCGGCGGTGAACGCGGCCGCGACCGCACCGCCGGTTCCGATCCAGAAACCGAGGGTCGCGACCGACAACGCGATCACGATCGGGACGAAGATGCCGGAGATCCGGTCGGCCAGGCGCTGCACCTCGGCCTTGCCGGTCTGCGCGTCCTCGACCATCCACGCCATCTGCGCGAGCTGCGTGTCGGCTCCGATTCGGCTGGCGCGAACCACGATTCGACCGCCGACATTGACCGTCGCACCCGCCACCTCGGAGTCCGGCGAGACCTCGACGGGCACGGCTTCACCGGTCAGCATCGACGCGTCCACCGCCGACGAGCCCTCGACGACGACGCCGTCGGTGGCGATCTTCTCGCCGGGGCGGACCACGAACAGGTCGCCGACCTCGAGCTGGTCGATGCCGATCAGCTGCTCGGTGCCGTCCCGCAGCACCGACACTTCCTTGGCTCCCAGCTCGAGCAGCGCCCGCAGCGCCGCTCCCGCCCGCCGTTTGGCGCGGGCCTCGAAGTAGCGGCCGGCCAGGATGAACGTGGTGACGCCCGCCGCGGCCTCCAGATAGATGTTGCCGGTGCCGTCGACCCGTGCGATCGTCAGCTCGAACGGGTGCGTCATCCCGGGCATGCCGGCGGTGCCCCAGAACAGCGCGTACAGCGACCAGCCGAACGCGGCCAGCGTGCCCATCGACACGAGGGTGTCCATGGTCGCGGTGCCGTGCCGGAGATTCGTCCACGCGGCCGTGTGGAACGGCCACGCACCCCACACCACGACCGGGGCCGCGAGCGTGAGCGACAGCCACTGCCAGTTGGTGAACTGCAGCGCCGGGATCATCGCCATCGCGATGACGGGGACCGTCAGCACCGCCGACACGAGCAGTCGCTGCCGCAGTGCCGCCGCCGGGTCCTCTTCCTCCGGGGCCGGCGGCTTCACCTCGGGCAGTCGCGCCGTGTATCCGGCCTGCTCCACCGTCGCGACGAGGTCCTCGGGCGAGACGTCGGCGGCGTCGTAGTGGACGCGGGCCTTCTCGGTCGCGTAGTTGACGGTCGCGGTGACGCCGTCGAGTTTGTTCAGCTTGCGTTCGATGCGGTTGGCGCACGACGCGCACGTCATCCCGCCGATGGCGAGTTCGATCTGGGAATCGGGTAGTGCCGCGATGTCGGCTCCGCGGGTCATCACTTCTCCTCCGGTGCGGCGGTGGCGGTGAATTCCGCGGTGTGGACGACGCCGGCGTGCTGGAAGTCCAGGAACAGCCGGTAGTCGCCGGCGCTGGGCGCGGTGACGGCGAAGTCGATCCCGGGACCGGCCGCGGTGACGCCGTCGCCGGGATGTCCGTCGGGGTGGACGTGCAGGTAGCCGAGGTCGGTGGTGCGCAGCGCCACCAGGTGACCGTATGCGCCGAGGTACGGCTCCAGATCGGTCACGGGCCGTCCGTCGCGGCTCACCGAGAGCGTGACGTTCGACGTCTCGCCCGGTCGCAGCGTGCCGTCGAGGGTGACGGTGTAGCCGTCCACGGTGGTGGTCGGTGCGGGGGCGGGCAGTTCCTGCGGGTCGTAGGTGCCGGCGACGCGCAGGTCCGTGCCCAGGGTGACGCCTTCCCCGCCTGCCGGGGTGAAGTCCGCGAACACGCGGTAGTCGCCGCCGCGGGTGAGGTCGAGGGGGACGCTCCACGTTCCGGCCGCGTCGAGCGTCGGATGCACGTGCTGGAATCCGGCGAGGTCGCGGCGGACGACGATCAGGTGCAGCAGTTTCTCGTGCTCCGGGGTGTAGTCCGTCACGGATACCCCCGAGGGGTTCGTGATCCGGAACTGCACCGGGACCGCGGCACCGGCGGCGACCTGGTCGGATGCCAGTTCGAGGGTGTAACCGTCCGCCGTGGGCGTCAGTCCGCCCGGCGTCGGGTCGGCGGCGGTGTCGTGGCTCGAGGTGTCATGGCCTGTCGCGCCGTGTCCGTCGCCCTCGGCCGTGTACGCGGCGGGCTCGGCGACGTCCGGGCCGGCAATCGACCCGAGGGCGAGCGCGGCGCCGAAGATCACGACGAGGCCGACGGTGAATCCGGCGAACTTGCCGGTTGCGTTCATGGTGGTCTCCTGTGCTGGAGTTTGCCGGCTCAGCCGGCGACTGAGTACCCGGCTTCCGCGACGGCATCCGCGACGGCGCCCGGGTCGAGGTCGGTGGTGCTCTCGATGTCGACCTTGCCGGTGGCCAGATCGACGTTCACGGCGGTGACGCCGGGAAGTTCGCTGATCTCCTCGGTGACCGAGGACACGCAGTGGTCGCAGGTCATGCCGGTGACGGTGACGCTGGAGGTGCTCACGGGGGTTCGCCTCTCTTCGGGGTATCGATGTCTTCTCTGAGAACTACCATACCCCCCTACCGTATTCCCGCAAGCGTGTGCCGAGTCGGTGTTCCTCGCCCACGCGGGCCCGAAAAGGTGATTGAGTGGTGTACCGGATCTCACCGGGAACGGAGCCTGGCAATGTCGATGGACACGTTGCGCACCCAGACGCTGCGCCGCACACCGCTCGCCGAGAACCCCGACCCGGTGCGGAATGCCTGACGACGGCCGGAAGCGGGTGGACGCCACCACCCTGACCGGTGTGCCCGCGACGATGATGTGGACGCTCCGCAACCGCGCCGTCGAGGCGGCGCGCCCGGACACCGCGTTCGAGGACCCGCTCGCCGTCGGTCTCTACGAGACCCTCGACTATCCGTACGAGAACTTCGGGAAACCCGGCCAATCCCACGCCCTGCGCGCGCAGGCCTTCGACGACGAGATCCGGACGTTCCTCGCCGGCCACCCCGGCGGGACCGTCGTCGCGCTCGGCGAGGGCTTGCAGACCAGCTACTGGCGGATCGGCGACCCCGACGTCCGGTGGGTGTCGATCGACCTGCCCGAGGTGGTCGCGCTGCGCAGGCAACTGCTGCCGGACGAGCCGAACGTCACCACCCTCGCGGTGTCCGCGCTGGACCGGTCGTGGATGGACCACGTCGACACCGGCCGGGGTGTGTTCGTCTCGGCGGAGGGCCTGCTGATGTATCTGCCACCCGACGAGTCGCTGTCGCTCATCGGCGAGTGCGCGCGGCGCTTCCCCGGCGGCCGGATGATGTTCGACTCGGTGCCGAAATGGTTCAGCCGTAAGACGCAGAAGGGCCTGCGGATCCACGGCGACTACACCGTCCCGCCGATGCCGTTCCACCTCTCCGCAGGCGAGGCCGCGGAACTGCCCGCACGGATCCCGGACGTCGCATTCACCCGCGAGGTGGCGTTACCGCTCGGCCGGGGCCTGTGGGGTTCGGCTTTCCTCCGCCGGCTGTCGGATCTGCGGCCGCTGCGCGACTCGCGCCCGACGCTGACTCTGTGCGGATTCGCGGGCTGAGTGCACGCACGTGGACGCTCGCACTCTCGATTGCAGGCTTAGTGCTCGAGGCGCGCCATGTTATAGATGCGGTCGACCAATTATGTCGTACAAAATTAGTGTGGGGCCGACCGAATGTGGGCCGCTGAAGAGGTGACCGCAGCGCAACATACCCGGAGGGATGACACAGATGAACACTGAAAACGAGGAGCCCGATTTCGGCCGGCTCGCCGAGTGGGCGGAGCGTGACATGAAGTTGCCCGAGAACTCCGCAACCGCAAAGAGAGGCCAGGACGCTGCCGCAGACGGCAGGGAGTTGCTGGACCGGGTCGGGGCGGGCCGTCCGTCCTTGGGGCAGGCCGATGGTGTGAGCGGCGAATCGCCTCGCCGGCAGGTCCGGCTGCCGCGTCCGTTGAGTGAGAGACTCGATCGCTTCGCCGAGAATCAGCACAGGAAGCCCAGCGACGTCATGCGCGAGGCGGTCGAGGAGTACCTCGAGGCGCACTCCGGCTAGGTCGAGACCGCGCCTCTGAAACCCCGTCCGGCGAGCGGTGTGGCCCGACCCGCAGCAGAATGGTGCAATGGCGGACCGCGGATTCACCCCCACACAGCTCGCGGCACGTGCCGCGTACCTGCTTCGCGGCAACGACCTCGGCACGATGACGAGCGCCGCGCCGCGCCTGTACCCGCACATGTGGAGTTGGGACGCGGCGTTCGTCGCGGTCGGGCTGGCGCCGCTGAGCGTGGAGCGGGCCGTCGTCGAACTCGACACCCTGCTGTCGGCGCAGTGGAAGAACGGGATGATCCCGCACATCGTGTTCGCGAACGGCGTCGACGGATACTTCCCCGGCCCCGGGCGGTGGGAGTGCGGGACCCTCGCGGCGCATGCGCCGAGCGGAACGCAGACGTCGGGGATCACGCAACCGCCCGTCCACGCCATCGCCGTGCAGCGCATCCTCGACCACTCACGCAGGCACGGTCGCAGCACCCGTGCGGTCGCCGAGGAGTTCCTCGACCGGCGCTGGCCCGACCTCGTGCGCTGGCACCGCTGGCTGGCCCACGCCCGCGACCTCGACGGCAACGGCCGCATCGCGCTGTACCACGGCTGGGAGTCCGGCATGGACAACTCGCCGCGCTGGGACCACTCGTACGCCAACGTGGTGGCCGGGGCGATGCCCGCATATCTGCGCGAGGACCTGTCCCACGTCGCCGACACGGGGCAGCGCCCGTCGAACGGCGAGTACGACCGCTACCTGTGGCTGCTCGAGGAGATGAAGACCGTCCGCTACGACGACGAGGAACTGGCCACCGCCATGAGCTTCGCCGTGGAGGACGTGTTCGTCAGCGCCGTGTTCTCGATGGCGTGCGAGGTGCTCGCGACCATCGGCGAGGAACACTCGATGCCGAACTCCGACGTCCGGGAACTACACGGGTGGGCGGCCCGGTTCCGGCAGGGTGTACTCACGACCACCGACGAACGATCCGGGGCGGCACGCGATTTCGATCTGCGCAGCGGCCGGTGGATTTCCACCGAAACCCTGGCGATGTTCTCGCCCCTGCTGTGCGGCGGCCTGAGCCGCGACGCCGAACGCGCCCTGATCCGCACGTTCGAGGGGCCGAAATTCTGCGGCCACCCCGACCTCCGGTACGCCGTGCCGCCGTCGACGTCGCCGGTGTCGGGCGACTTCCGTCCGCGCGAATACTGGCGCGGTCCGGTGTGGCCGGTGATGACGTGGTTGTTCTCCTGGGCGTTCGCCCGCCGCGGGTGGGCCGAGCGCGCCCACCTGCTGCGGTCCGAGGGACTGCGACAGGCGAGCGACGGCAGCTTCGCCGAATACTACGAGCCGTTCACCGGGCAGCCCCTCGGCAGCATGCAGCAGTCGTGGACGGCCGCAGCGGTTTTGGACTGGTTGGGCTGACGCACCCGTGAGTACTTATTAACCGCCCGTGGTTAACAAGTACTCACGGGCGCGAAGCGCATGGGACCGAGTTCGGCGTACCGGTCGCCGGGGCCGGGGTTGTCGGCCGGGGCGGCGCCGCGGAGGTGGTGCGTCACTCCCCAGACGGCGTTGAGCGCGGTCTGCACGGCGCCCTCCGCCCGGCCCGCGGTCCACGAGATATCTTCGCCGGCAAGGAAGATGCCGCGATGCCGCGGGTCGAGTTCGTCCTGCGTGAAATGGCTGAACAGCCGCTCCTGGTACCGGTAGTGGCCGGTCACCGGGTCCTTGTCCTTCCAGAACGGACGGTCGACGAGGGCGAACACTTTCGTCGACCCCATGTAATGGGTGCGTTCGATCGCGGTCCAGTGGTCGATGGGGAACAGGTCGTCGTCGCGGTGAATGTTGTTGAGCAGCATCCAACTCTGCGCGGTGAAGACGGCGGCCGGGTAGGTGCGGATCTCACCGGACGAGTCGGTGACCGTCACCTGCAGCACCGGTTGACTTACGTGACGAACAATTGGCTCTCGTAGGCTCGGGTCGGGACGACGCTCTCCGCGGTGAATTTGTACGGGCTCGTCAGGCTGTGGGGACGATCAGGCGCTGCGTTCCCCGATCGACTTGTGCGCGAATGGCTTCCGGGAGATTCCTCGCGGAAAAGGACCGTCGAGCGAAATCGTGTGCGGAACTCGAATCTGCCCGTACCTCATCGCAAGTACGACGCTCGCGTTGACGATACCTATTCGTGAATCTTCGGTGCAGCCAAGTCCTTCAGGTCCGGGATGGGTGATCTACTTTGTCGGACTGTTCGGCTAGTGTCTGGGTTATGGCGGGGAGGGTGGTGAAGCGGGCGTTCAAGTATCGTTTCTATCCGACTGTGGTGCAGGCGGAACAGCTTGCTCGGACGTTCGGGTGCACCCGGTATGTCTACAACCGGGCACTGGCGGAGCGGTCGCGGGCCTGGGCGCAGGAGCAGCGTCGGGTGACCTATGCGGATACCTCGACGATGCTCACCGGATGGAAGCGTGATGTCGAGACCGAGTGGTTGGCGGAGCCGTCGAAGGGGCCGTTGCAGGAGTCGCTGCGGCAGTTGCAGGGTGCGTTCGAGAGGTTCTGGCGCAAGCAGACCCGCTACCCGCAATTCAAGAAGAAGGGCCAGTCGAAGGATTCGGCGACCTACTACTCGAACTGCTTCACCTACCGGGGCGGGCAGATCCGGTTGGCCAAGCAGTCCGAACCCCTGGATATTCAGTGGTCGAGGCCGCTACCGGAGGGGGCCGTGCCGTCGCAGGTGACGGTGTCGCGCAATTCCCGTGGTCAGTACCACATTTCGATCCTCGTCGAAGACGTGATTCCCGAACTCGAGCCGGCCGATCGGGTGGTCGGGCTCGACGCCGGAATCACGAGCCTGTACACACTCTCGACGGGGGAGAAGATCACCAACCCGCGCCACGAGCGCACGGACCGTGAGCGGCTGGCGAAGGCGCAGCGGGCGCTGGCCAAGAAGCAGAAGGGATCGCGTAACCGGGCCAAGGCCCGACTGAAGGTCGCGAAGATTCATGGCCGGATCGCCGATCGGCGCCGCGATTATCTGCATAAACTCTCCACTCGTTTGGTGCGCGAAAACCAAGTGATCGCCATCGAGGATCTGAGTGTGCGGAATATGGTGAAGAATCGGTCGTTGTCTCGGGCGATCTCGGATGCGGGGTGGTCCGAGTTCCGGTCGATGCTCGAGTACAAGGCCGATTGGTACGGGCGGCGGGTGGTGGTGGTCGATCGGTTCTGTCCGTCGTCGAAGACCTGCTCGGTGTGCGGGGTGATCGTCTCGGCGATGCCGCTGAACGTACGGGAGTGGACATGCCCATGTGGCGCCGTCCATGATCGGGATGTGAACGCGGCGAGGAATATTTTGGCCGTCGGACTGGCGGTGGCAGCCTGCGGAGACGGTGTGAGACCGCCCCGCACCTAAGGTGTGGGGAGGCGACTGTCGGTGAAACAGGAACCTCGGGATGTGAGTCTCGAGGGGAATCTCGGTCGTTCACGGCTGAGAGGTCGTCAAGCGG
The DNA here is from genome assembly GCF_042802055.1 of Rhodococcus sp. NPDC057529. Lineage (NCBI taxonomy): Bacteria > Bacillati > Actinomycetota > Actinomycetes > Mycobacteriales > Nocardiaceae > Rhodococcus > Rhodococcus sp. NPDC057529. The sequence continues at coordinate 128,049 of NZ_JBHVEY010000011.1, read as the reverse complement.
ACAACAATGGCCGGGCGAGCCGTGACTGTCAACACATGTTTCCTGAACCGCTGAACGGTTTCCTATCGGGACGTGGGCCGGACGTCGTCCGGGAGTGCGGGGGCGAGAATCCACAGAACGGTCGCGGTCTCGTCGCCGAGCGCGCGGAAGCTGTGCGGCAACTGTGGGGAGAAGGTGAACGCGTCCCCGGTCGCGAGCGACACGTCCTCCCCGGCCCCCGGGCCGTTGAAGGAAATGCAGATCTCGCCCGACACGACGTAGACGAAGGCGACGTCGACGGGCAGTTCGTACGTTTCCGACCCGCTGCCGCCGCCCGGTTCGATCCTGCTCAGAAGCGACTGGATGCGGCGCTCACCGAACGGCGTCAGCAGGAACTCGGCCATGCGTTCCCCGCCGAAGCTGATCGGCGGGTAGTTGTCGGCCCGCACGACCTCACCTGCGGCGGAGCTCTCGAACAGCGACCCGACGGGAATGTTCAGCGCGGCGCAGATCCGCACCAGCGTGGCGACGGACGCGCTCGCGTGGTCCCGCTCGATCTTCGACAGGTAGCCCTTGGTGATGCCGCAGCTCGCGGCCAGTTCGTCGAGCGTCAGGCGCTGGGCCAGCCGCGCCGCCTTGAGTCGGGGGCCGATCCTGGGCGCGTCGACGCCCGACGCGCCTTCGGCTGCGAGCTCGTTCGCCATGTATCGATCCTTCGTTCGTGTCTCGTATAGGAAACAGGTGTTGACAAGAATGCGTTCCAAGGAAACGATACGACGAAGCCACGTCTCCGGCACACACCGAAGGATTCCGATGAGTACAGACGACATAAAGGGCCCCGTCGACGCGACCCGCACCCCGCGTTACGCCGAACCCAGCACGTTCGCCCGCCTCCCCCGACTCGACGAGGTGTCCCGTGCAGACGTCACGGTGCTGGGCGTCCCGTTCGACTCCGGAGTGAGCTACCGTCCCGGCGCACGCTTCGGCCCCGGCCACATCCGCGCCGCGTCGAAGCTGCTCCGCCCGTACAACCCCGCACTCGACGTGCACCCCTTCGGTGCGCAGCAGGTCGCCGACTTCGGTGACATCGGCGTCAATCCGTTCGACATCCAGGAAGCCCTGGCCACGGTCGACGGCGCCGTGACCGACCTGCGCAAGGACGGCTCGACCGTGCTGACGCTCGGCGGCGACCACACCATCGCCCTTCCGATCCTGCGTTCGCTCGCCCGCGACCACGGTCCGATCGCCGTCCTGCACTTCGACGCGCACCTCGACACGTGGGACACCTACTTCGGCGCCCCCTTCACGCACGGCACCCCGTTCCGGCGGGCCAGCGAGGAGGGGCTGATCGACCTCGAACGGTCGCAGCACATCGGCATCCGCGGCCCGCTGTACAGCAAGAAGGACCTCGAGGACGACGCCGTTCTCGGGTTCCAGGTCATCCGCTCCGACGACTACGAGGTGGACGGCGTCGCGAGCATCGTCGAACGGATGCGCCGGCGGCTCGACGGCGGACCGGTCTACGTGTCCGTGGACATCGACGTCCTCGACCCCGCGCACGCGCCGGGCACCGGAACCCCCGAGGCCGGCGGCATGACGTCCCGCGAACTGCTGAACACACTGCGCGGACTCGTCGGCCTGAACGTGGTCGGCGCCGACATCGTGGAGGTCGCGCCCGCATACGACCACGCCGAGATCACCGGCATCGCGGCAGCGCACGTCGCGTACGAGTTGCTGTCGGTGCTCGCGATCAACGCCTCGACGGCCCGGGGCGCGCAGGCCGCGGTGAGACACTCCGGCAGGCGGCGTATGTGACGAAGTGATGCGTCCGTCCCCGCCCGAACTCAGAGGTCGAGTGCTCGGGCGAGGACGGGCCACGATTCGTGCAGGGCGTCTTGCCAGTAGCCCCACGAATGGGTGCCGGTGTCCCGGAAGTTCACGGTCGCGGGGATGCCGAGGGTGTCGAGCCGGTCGACCAGCCGGTGCGTGCAGTAGTTCGTCGCCGCCTCGATGACGCCGCCGATCACGATCTGGTCCGGGAGCGGCGGTGCCCCGGCGGGGCGGACGGCGCCGAGCGATTCGTACGGTCCGGGGAGCCCACTGGCGTTGGAGATGTACAGCTCCAGCCCGCGGAGTTTGTCCGCGTTGACGTAGGGGTCGTGCACCGTCCAGGCCGGGTCGTCGGTGGGGCCCCACATGTTCTCGGTGTTGCCGCCGCCCACCACCTCGACCACGAGCCGGACCAGGTTCTGCCCGATCGGGTCGCTGGTCATCGCGCAACCGCTGTACGACGCGACACCCCGGTACAGGCCCGGTGCCTGGACCGCGAGGTCGATCACCGAGCCGGCCGACATCGACAGACCGCCGATCGCGTTCACCCCGTCGGCGCCGAGCGCGGTGTCGAGCACCGGCGGAAGTTCCCGGGTGAGGAACGTCTGCCACTTGTTGCGTCCGAGGACGGGGTCGTCGTTCCGCCAGTCGGTGTAGTAGCTGATGTAACCGCCGACGGGGATCACGACGTTCGCGTTCTTGTCGGCGAAGAAGTCGACGATGTCGGTCTGCCGAATCCAGTTGGCGCCGTCCTCGCCGGCCCCGGCGCCGTTCAGCAGATACAGCGTGGGACGCGGGACGCTCGTGTCGGCGGGGCGCAGCACCTGCAGTTCCACGACCTCGTTCATCGACGGCGAGTACACGAAGACGTTCCAGCGGCGTTCGTCGAGCTTCTCGATCCGGTCGAGGCTGCCGGACGCGCTCGGCGCCACCACCGCACCGCCGTCGGCGGGCTCGGCCGTCGCCACCGGGCCGGGCAGGCCCAGGAATGCGGCGACGACAATGATGCCCGCGGTGAACAGTCTCATCGGTCGATCTCCATTCTCGAAACGTGATGCGCGCCGTCGGTGAGGTAGTCGGCGAGCAGCGGGCCGATCACCCGGACCGCCGCAGGTTCGGTGATCTGCCAATGATCCGACTGCACCGGGTGATTCGTGATCCGGCCGTTCACCCAGGGGCGCCAGGTGCCGACCGCTCGCCGCAGCGTCGGGTCGTCGTGCGCCGCCGTGAAGAACAGCACGTCGCCGTCGAACAGGCCCGGCCGGTAGTCGCGCATGAGGCCCGCGTTGTGGTGCGCGGCCGCGGTCAGGCGGCGCACGTGCGCGGGGCTCAGGGCCGACAGCACGGCGGCCGTGTCCTCGCCGTCCCCGGGTGCCGGCTGTTCGGTGGTCTCCTGCGACTGCTGCGTTTCCGCGAAGCTGTCGAGCATCACCAGTGAGCCGACCGCGTGTCCGGACTGCTGCAGTTGCACCGCCATCGCGTGGGCGATGACGCCGCCGATCGACCAGCCGGCCAGATGGTAGGGACCGTCCGGCTGAATCCGCCGGACCTCGGCGAGATACCGGGCGGCGAGTTCCTCGATCGAACCGGGCAGCACCTCTCCCGCGACGGCCGGGGTCTGGATGCCGAACACGGGCCGGTCCTCGTCGATGTGTTCCGCGAATCCCGTGTAGCACCACGACAGTCCGCTGATCGGGTGGATCCAGAACACCGGTGTGCCCGTGCCGCCGGTACGGATCGGGAAGACCACGTCGAGGGCGGTGTCCCCGGTGTCGCCGTCCGCCGCGTCCATACGCACGGCGATCGCGGCCGGTGTCGGCTCCGTCATCAGCCACTGCAGAGACACGGTCACGTCGCTGCTCGCCCGCAGACGGCTCACCGCCCGCATGGCGGACAGCGACGTGCCGCCGAGGTCGAAGAAGTTGTCGTCGGCGCCGACCCGGTCGACGCCGAGGACCTCGGCGAAGACGGTCGCGATCGCGCTCTCGTGCCCCTCGGCCGGCGGACGGTATTCGGCGGCAACGAAATCGGGGCGGGGCAGCGCGTCCCTGTCGAGCTTCCCGGTGGGGGTGAGCGGGACGGAATCGATGCACACCACCGCCGACGGCACCATGTGCGTCGGAAGGAACTCGGACACAAACGCGCGAATCCGCGCGGGATCCGGGGCGGAACCCGCGGCCGGCACCACGTACGACACGAGCACGGTGTCGCCGGACGGCCCGCGGCGGCCGAGGGTGATCACGTAGTCCACGTCGGGGTGTTCGAGGACGGCGGCGTCGATTTCGCCGAGTTCGATGCGATAGCCGCGGATCTTCACCTGATGATCCGAGCGTCCGCTGTACTCCAGTTCTCCCGCCGCGTTCCAGCGGACGACGTCGCCGGTGCGGTACATGCGGTCGCCGGGTGCGCCGTGGGGGTTGGCGACGAAGCGTTCGGCGGTGAGGCCGTGCCGGGCGTGGTAGCCGCGGGCCAGTGCCGGTCCCGCGACGTACAGTTCGCCGGAAACCCCGGCGGGGACGGGACGCAGACGCGCGTCGAGGACCATGACCTCGAAGCCGCGCACCGGGTGTCCGATGGTGATCGGCTGCCCGGCGGTGAGGTCGCCGACGGTGGAGATGTCGGTGGCCTCGGTGGGCCCGTAGCCGTTGAGCATGGTGCGGCCGGGTTGCCAGCGGGCGACGAGTTCGGGGGTGCACGCCTCGCCGCCGACACCGAGGACGCGCAGTTCCTCCAGGCCCGCAGGGTCGATCGACGACAGCATGGCCGGGGTGATCAGCGCGTGCGTCACGTGCTCACCGCGGACGAAGGCCGCCAGTTCGTCCCCGCCGATCACGGTCGGCGGGGTGATCACCAGCGTTGCCGCGGCGGACAGGGCGGACATCATCTCGCCGACCGCCATGTCGAAGCTGGGTGAGGTGTTGTGCAGGAACCGCGACGACTGGTCGACGCGGTAGTGCTCGCGGCGTTCGGTCGCGAGGTTCGCCAGCCCGCCGTGGGTGACCACGACGCCCTTGGGGCGGCCGGTGGAGCCGGACGTGTAGATCATGTACGCCGGATTCTCGACGCGCACGGGCCGCGCGCGTTCCGCATCGGTCACCGGGGTGGCCGGTGCGGCGTCGAGTGCGTCCGCGAGTTCGTCGAGGACGAGCCAGGACACGCTGTCCGGCAGTCCGTCCCGCTCCCCGTCGACGGTGATGCCGAGGGCGGCACCGGAGTCGAACAGCATGTGGTCGATGCGGTCCATCGGGTACGTCGGATCGACCGGGAGGTACGCGGCACCGGTCTTGGCCACCGCCCACACCGACAGCACCGATTCCACCGACCGCGACAACGCGACCGCGACGAACGTTTCGGGACCCACACCCCGCGCGAGCAGCAGCCGGGCCAGCCGGTTCGACCAGGCGTCCGCCTCGCGGTACGTCCAGTCGCGCCCCTGCCAGGACAGCGCGATCCCGTCGGGGGCGGAAGTCGCTGCGGCGTCGATGATCCCGGCAAACGTGGCCGGCGCGGCGGCCGGCCGACCGCGGACGGGGGCGAGGGCCGCGCGTTCGTCGGCCTCGAGGATCTCGATCCGGCCGATCGGTGCGGCGGGGTCGGCGACCAGCGCGGCGAGCACCTTCAGCAGCCGTGCGCGGAGCGCGGTCACGTACTGCGCGTCGAACACGTCGGTGCGATACCTCAGCGTGAACCGCAACCCGTTGTCGGCGAACACCGTCAGGGTGAGCGGGTAGTGGGTGGCTTCCTCGCCGGACACGCCGAGGACGGTCATGCCGTCGATCGACGTCACCTCGGCCAGCGCCGCGGTGTCCACGGGATACGACTCGAACACCGTCAGCGTGTCGAACAGCGCACCGCTGCCGGTGGTCTGCTGCACGTCGCTCAGGCCGAGATAGTGGTGATCGAGCAGGGTCGCCTGTTCCCGCTGCACCCGGATCAGGAGGCCGGCCGCCGACTCGTCCGGGTCGACCCGCACCCGCACGGGCAGGGTGTTGATGAACAGGCCGACCATCGACTCGACGCCCTCGAGCTCCGCGGGCCGCCCCGACACCGTCGCCCCGAACACGACGTCGTCGCGGCCGAGCATGCGGGACAGCAGGATTCCCCACGCGGTCTGCATCAGCGTGTTGAGGGTGACACCGAGTTCCGCCCCCAGCGCGGTGAGCTGCGCGGACAGTTCGACTCCGGCGTCCGCGTCCACCCCGACCACCTCTGCCGGTCCCGGTAGTCCGGGACCGTCGGAGCCGACGAGCGTCGGCTGTTCGACGCCGGTCAGTGCCTCGGCCCACACCTGCCGGGACGCGGCCCGGTCGCGCGACGCCAGCCACGACAGGAACGCGCGGTACGACGGCACCCGTGGCAACACGGAACTGTCACCCCGGGTGGCGTACAGGACCAGCAGTTCCTTCAGCAGCAGCGGCATGGACCAGCCGTCGACGAGGATGTGGTGCAGAGTCACGGCGAGCGCGTGATGCCCGTCGCCGTCGTCGATCAGCGCGAACCGCAGCAGCGGGGGCGACGCGAGATCGAAGCGGCGTTCGCGGTCGGCGACGAGCGCCTCCTCCCGCGCAGTCACCCGGTCGGTCGTGTCCACGGGCCCGAGATCGACGGTGCGCCAAGGAATCTCCACGTGGTCGAGGACCACCTGCACGAGTTCGCCGGTGCTCGCTCCGACGAATGCGGTGCGCAGGTTCGGGTGCCGGTCGAGCAGCGCGGAGATCGCCGCGCACATCCGGTCGGCGTCCACGACGCCGCCGAGTTCGAGCACCGTCTGCGTCGTGTAGACGTCCACCGTGTCCTGCGCAAGCTGTGCGTGGAACGCGAGCCCGTGCTGCAGCGGCGACAGCGACCAGACGTCGGACAGCGCCTCGAACTGCTCTTCCCACAGTTCGAGGTCCCGCTGCCCCACCAGGACGAGGGGCACGTCCGACGGGGTGAGCCCGCCCGCCGTCCCGCCGTCCACGTGCTCCGCGACCGCGGTGAGCGCGCGCGTCCACAGTTCGGCCAGTTCCCGGACGTCGGTATCCGACAGCAGTCCCCGGGGATACGAGAACGTGGCCGTCAGCCGGGATTCGCCGTCCACGCCGGTGACGATCGCATTGACGTCGAGAACGGCGGCGGCGGGCATGTCGTCGTTGCCGGCGCCGCGGAGGTCGTCGATGTCCGTGGCCGGGGTCCAGCCCAGGTGCGCGAACTCCTCCGGGATGTCCGTCTCGGAGACCCGGCCCAGGTAGTTGAAGCTGACCTGAGGGGTCGGGAGTTCCTGCAGCGCGGCGGCCGTCTCGGGGTTGAGATGGCGCAGCAGCCCGTAGCCCAGCCCGCGGGCGGGCACCGCGAGCAGATCCTCCTTGACGGCCTTGACGGCGCGGGAGGTGTCGGCCGTCCCCGCCAGGGCGGCGTCGACGTCGATTCCGCCGAGGTCGAGACGAACCGGATAGACGCTGGTGAACCACCCGACCGTGCGGGAGAGATCGGCGCCGGGCGCCGCCTGCTCCTCACGTCCGTGACCTTCCAATTGCAGGAGCAGCGACGGTTCCTCGATCCCCCGGCGCCGCCGCCAGGCGCTCACGGCCAGGGCGAACGCGGCAATCAGCCCGTCGGCCACGCCGCCGCGGAAGGCGGCCGGAACGGACGTCACGAGTGATCGCGTCACCGACGCGTCGAGTTCGACGCGCACGTGGTCCACGGTCGCCAGGACATCGAGGGCCGGGTCGAACGGCCGGGACCCGAGCGTCGGATCGGGACCGTCGAGAATCCGCTGCCAGAGAGGAAGCTCCGCAACACGTTCCGGGCTGCGCGCATCCTCGGTGAGGGCGTGCGCCCACCGCCGCATCGACGTGCCGACCGGCGGGAGCGTCGCGGCCCCACCGGACGAGATCTGTGCCCAGGCGGCGATCAGATCCGGAATCAGGATGCGCCAGGACACGCCGTCGACCACCAGATGGTGGGCGGCGACGATCAGACGGCCGCTGCGTCCGGGTGCGCCCACCGGGTCGAGCCAGACGCACTGCAGCATGATGCCGGCCCGCGGATTCAGGCGGCCCAGCGCCGAATCCAGTTCCCGGCGTGCCGGTTCGATCGGATCGGTACGCGGATCCCAGTCGACCCGGTGCACGAGAGAGGCGACGTCGACGGCGCCTGCCGGTGCCACCTCGAGCGCGTCGTCGCCGACGAGGCGGGCACGCAGGATGTCGTGGTGATCGATCACGGCGGTCAGCGTCGCGAGCAGGCCTGCCCGGTCGATGCCCACCGGCAGTTCCAGCGCGACCGACTGCGAGTAGCGGTCGAGGGTGCCCCCGCGCTCGGTGACCAGACGCATCACCGGGGTGAGCGGCAGCGAGCCGACACCGCCACCCGGAAGTTCCTCGAGCACGACGGGTTCGGTGTCGGTGGCCCGGGCCGCGACCTGTGCGAGGGCGGCAACGGTCTTGTGCTCGAACACGTCCCGGGGCGAGATGACCAGCCCGTGGGCCTTCGCCCGCGACGCCAGCTGGATCGACGCGATGCTGTCGCCGCCCAGGCCGAAGAACGAATCGTCGACGCCGACCGTGTCGATGCCGAGGAGTTCGGCGAACACGGCCGCCAGGACCTTCTCGGTGTCGGTGACCGGCGCGCGGAACCGTGCGGTCGTGGTGACGAACACGGGCTCCGGCAGCGCCGCGCGGTCGAGTTTCCCGTTCACCGTCACCGGCAGCGCCTCGATCACCACGTAGGCGTCCGGGATCATCGGCGCCGGCAGGGTGTCCTCGAGGTGGCGCCGGACCGTGTCCGTGTCGACTCCGTGTCCGGCGGCAGGCACGAGGTAGGCGGCGAGACGCTGACCCGACGGGGTGTCGTGGACGACGACGGCCGCCTGCGCCACCGTGTCGTGCCGGGTTGCCGCGGACTCGATCTCGCCCAGCTCGATCCGGTTGCCACGGATCTTCACCTGGCTGTCGCCGCGGCCGAAGTACTCCAGTCCGTGCGTTGCGTTCCAGCGGACGACGTCGCCGGTGCGGTACATGCGGTCGCCGGGTGCGCCGTGGGGGTTGGCGACGAAGCGTTCGGCGGTGAGTCCGTGCCGGGAGTGGTAGCCGCGGGCCAGTGCCGGTCCCGCGACGTACAGTTCGCCGGGCACCCCGGCGGGGACGGGGCGCAGTCGGGTGTCGAGGACCATGATTTCGAAGCCGCGCACCGGGTGCCCGATCGTGACGGGTGCACCGGACACGAGGTCGCCGACGGTGGAGATGTCGGTGGCCTCGGTGGGTCCGTAGCCGTTGAGCATGGTGCGTCCGGGTTGCCAGCGGGCGACGAGTTCGGGGGTGCACGCCTCCCCGCCGACACCGAGCACCCGCAACTGCGGGTGTCCGTCCGGATCCATTGTGGCCAGCACCGCCGGGGTGATCAGCGCATGCGTGACCTGCTGACGGTCCAGGAGCGCGGACAGTGCGTCGCCGCCCACGATCTCGGTCGGTATGATCACCAGCGTGGCGGCGGCGCTCAGTGCCGACACCATCTCGCCGACGGCCATGTCGAAGCTCGGCGACGCCTTGTGCAGGAACCGGGACGACTGTTCGATGCGGTAGTGCTCGCGGCGTTCGGCGGCGAGGTTCGCGAGGCCGGCGTGGGTGACGACGACGCCCTTGGGCAGACCCGTCGAGCCGGACGTGTAGATCATGTACGCCGGATTCTCGGCGCGGACCGGGCGGATCCTGTCCATGTCGGTGATCGGTTCGGCACCCGCGGACTCGTGCCGGGCGGCCACGTCGGCGGTGTCGAGGGTCAGCCACATGACGGTGTCCGGCAACGCGGCCCGCTCACCGGACAGCGTGACACCGAGCGCGGCGCCCGAGTCGGTGAGGATGTGCGCGATGCGATCCGCCGGGTACGTCGGGTCCACCGGCACGTACGCGGCACCCGTCTTGGCGACCGCCCACACGGACAGCACCGATTCGAGCGAACGCGGGAGTGCCAGGGCCACGAACGATTCCGGACCCACGCCGTGCTCGAGCAGCACCCGGGCCAGGCGCGTCGACCACTCGTCCGCCTCGCGGTACGTGTACTCCCGACCGTTCCAGCTCAGCGCGGACGCGTCCGGGTCGGTGCGGATGGCGGTGTCGATCAGGCCGTCGAGGGTGACCGGGGGCGCCGACGGCACACCTCGAACGGGGATCGCCGCCCACTCGGCCGGATCCAGGAGGTCGATGTCGCCGACGACCGTGCCCGGGTCGGACACGGCCGCGTCGAGGACACGGACGAACCGCCTTGTGAAGTCCTCCGCGGTCGTGCGGTCGAAGAGGTCGGTGGCGAAGCGCAGCGCGCCCGACAACCCGCCCGGCGATTCGCCCTCGGACACGACCAACGCGAGATCGAACTGGGCGGTGTCCGTCTCGAACGGAACGGGTTCCACGGTCACACCGGGCAATGCGAAACGGGTGACGCCGCGGTGCTCGAATGACAGCGCCACCTGGAACAGTGGCGTGTGGGCCTGCGTGCGGGCGGGGGCCAGGACGTCGACGAGCCGCTCGAACGGGATGTCCGCGTGACCGTACGCGCCGAGGTCGGTGTCGCGCACCCGCGTCAGGAGTTCGGCGAAACTCTCGTGCGCCGTGACGTGCGTGCGCAGGACCAGGGTGTTGACGAACATCCCGACCAGGTCGTCCAGGTGCTGCTCGCCGCGACCCCCGACCGGGGTGCCCACGGCGATGTCGGACGTCGACGACAACCGCGACAGCACGACCGCCAGCGCCGCATGCAGCACCATGAACACCGTGGCGCCGTGATCGCGGGCCGTCTTCTCGAGCGCCGCGGCGGTGGCCGCAGGCACGTCGAAGCGCACGGTGTCGCCGCGCTGCGAAGGCACGGGCGGGCGCGGCCGATCGGTCGGCAACTCCACAAGGTCCGGCAGCCCGGACAGCGTCTCGGTCCAGTACCGAATCTGCCGAACGGACAACGATTCCGGGTCGGTCTCGGAGCCGAGTGCCGCATGCTGCCAGATCGCGAAATCGGCGTACTGCATCGGCAGCGGTGACCAGTCCGGCGCCCGGCCCGCACTTCGGGCGGTGTAGGCGACCATGACATCGCGGGCGAGCGGGCCCATGGACACGGCGTCGCCGCTGATGTGGTGCACGACGATCACGAGCACGTAGTCGTCGACGGCGGTACGCAGAAGCCTTCCCCGGACGGGGATTCCCGCGGTCACGTCGAAGCCGCCGTGCAGGGTGCGGCGAACCTCGGCCGGAAGGTCGTCGGCGGTCACGTCCACCGGGGTGAGATCGAGGTCGACCCGGGCTGCGGGCAGGATCACCTGCACGGGGCCGTCGCCGTCGTCGGGGAACACGGTGCGCAGCGACTCGTGGCGTTCCAGCACGTCGTGGACGGCGGTGTGGAGGGCCGCGACGTTCAGGGTCCCGGTCAGCCGGATCGCCAGCGGCAGGTTGTAGGCAGCCGAGTCGGGATCGAAGCGGTTGAGGAACCACATCCGATTCTGCGCCGGCGACAGCGGGATTCGCTCGGGACGCGGGGCCGCCACGAGGGCCGTCCCGCCACCCGCGCCGGCGAGCCCGGCGACGCGGGCGGCGAGTGCTTCGACGGTGGGGTTTTCGAAGAGTTCGCGGACGGGGATGCGGGTGTCGAGGGCGCGGCCGAGGCGGGCGGCGACCTGGGTGGCGATGAGGGAGTTGCCGCCGAGGGCGAAGAAGTCGTCGTCGAGTCCGATGGGTTCGACGCCGAGGACGTCGGTGAAGGTGTGGGCGACGGTGGTTTCGGCGTGGGTGGTCGGTGCCCGGAAGGTGCGGGTTTCGAATACCGGTGCGGGGAGGGATTTTCGGTCGAGTTTGCCGGAGGTGCCGAGAGGGAAGCTGTCGAGGGTTAGGATGGTCTCGGGCAGCATGTAGGTCGGCAGGGTCTGCGCGATGTGGGTGCGCAGAGCGTTCGTGTCGAGGTTCGTGCCGGTGGTGGGGACGATGTAGGCGGCGAGGTGGTCGCCGGTGGGGGTGGGGACGACGAGGACCGCGGCCTGCGACACGCCGGTGTGGGTGAGGAGGGCGGTTTCGATTTCGCCGAGTTCGATGCGTTGGCCGCGGAATTTGACCTGGAAGTCGGTGCGGCCGATGTAGTCGAGTTCGCCGGTGGTGGTCCAGCGGACGAGGTCGCCGGTGCGATACATGCGTTCGCCCGTGTCGGAATACGGGTCGGCGACGAAGCGGTCGGCGGTGAGGTCGGCGCGGCCGTGGTAGCCGCGGGCCAGCTGGACGCCGGCGAGGTAGAGCTCGCCGGGGACGCCGGTGGGGACGGGGTGCAGTCTCGAGTCGAGGACGTAGGTGCGGCTGTTCCATTCGGGGGTGCCGATGGTGACGGCGCCGCCCTCGGGGGTGTCGGTGACGTCGGCGTAGGTGATGGAGACGGCGGCTTCGGTGGGCCCGTAGAGGTTGTGGAGGCGGGCGGTGGAGATGCGGGTGAAGTCGTGGACGGTGGCGGCGGGCAGCGCCTCCCCGATCACGAACACGTGTTGCAGGGACGTGATCTGCTGTGGATCCACGGACTCCGCGAACACGGAGAGCATGGACGGGACGAAGTCGGTTGCGGTGACGGCGCATTCGTCGATCAACTCGGCGAGGTACTGCGGGTCGCGGTGCCCGTCCGGAGTCGCGACGACGAGGGTTGCGCCGGAGGCCAGGGGTAGGAAGTAGCCCCACAGTGACACGTCGAATGTGGTCGCGGTCTTCTGCAGGTACACGTCGCCGGCGCCCAGCGGATACTGGGTCGCCATCCAGGCGATCTGGTTCACGATGGCGCGGTGGGTGACGGTGACACCCTTCGGCTTGCCGGTGGAACCGGACGTGAAGATCACGTAGGCGACACCGTCCGGGTGCACCGTCGTGTTCGTCAGCGGTGCCGAGGAGATGATGTCGACGTCGAGGGTGTCGAGAAGGAGGACGGGCCTGTCGCTCGTGAAGGCGTCCCGGGACGTGGACAGGACGCAGATCGGGTCGGCGGCGTCGAGGATGTAGCCGATGCGGTCGGCGGGATGGTCCGGGTCCACGGGTACGTAGCCGCCGCCGGCGGTGAGGACGGCGTACATGCCGACGACCAGGTCGAGGGAGCGGCGCATGGCCAGGGCCACCAGCGATTCCGGCCCCACACCCTCGGCGATCAGCACCCGCGCCACCTGGTTGACCCGGGCCGCGAACTCCCCGTAGGTCAGCGATTCGCCCTCGAAGACGATCGCGGGCGCGTCCGGGGTCCGGCGAACCTGATCGGCGAAGGCGTCGAGCAGCCGGGCGTCGGGCAGCGGATGGGCCGTCCGATTGCGTGTATCGACCAGCTCGTCGTATTCCGCCGAATCGAGCAGCGACACGTCACCGACCGCTGTGGACGGGTCGGCGGCCACGGCCCGCAGGATGCGCGTGAACTGTTCGGCGAACGTGGCGACCGTCGAGGCGTCGAACAGGTCGGTGGAATAGGTGAACGACGCGTGGATACCGCCCTCCGCCTGCTCGGTCAGCGTCAGATGCAGATCGAACTCGGCGGTCTGCAGCTCGGCCGGGACGGTCGAGACCACGAGCCCCGGCAGGTCGAACGTGGCGGGGGCGAGATTGTGGAAGGACAGGGCCACCTGGAACAGCGGGTGCCGACCCTGGGAGCGAACCGGATCGAGTACTTCCACCAGCCGCTCGAACGGAACGTCGGCATGCGAGAACGCACCGAGGTCGGCGTCGCGGGTGCGCTCCACCAACTCCTCGAACGTGGTCGCCGGGGTGACGTGGGTCCGCAGGACCAGGGTGTTGACGAACATGCCCACGAGGTCGTCGAGGGCCTGCTCGCCGCGACCCGCGACCGGAGTCCCGACCGCGATGTCCGCAGTGTTCGACAACCGGCTCAGGAACACCGCGTAGGCGGCGTGGACGGTCATGAACAGGCTGGCGTCGCGGCCGGCGGCGAGTTCGCGCAGCAACCCGTGCGTGTGGGCGTCGACGGCGAACGTCAGTTCCCTGCCGCGGTGCGACTGCCGCCGCGGGCGCGGCCGGTCGGTGGGCAGGGTGAGCTCGTCCAGCAGATCGGCGAGAGTGCGTGCCCAGTAGTCGGTCTGGCGTGCAACGAGCGACGCGGGGTCGTTCTCGTCGCCGAGCAGTTCGCGGTGCCAGAGGCTGTAATCGGCGTACTGGACCGGCAGCGGCGACCACGCAGGGGCGAGGTGCTGCGCGCGGGCGGTGTAGGCGAGCATCACATCGCGGGCCAGCGGCGCGAGCGAGAAGCCGTCGGCGGCGATGTGATGGACCACGACGACGAGCAGGTGCTCGTTTTCGGACATCGCGAACAGACCCGCGCGCAGCGGTGCTTCCACGGTGAGGTCGAATCCGGTGGTCGCGAACTCCAGGGCCCGCTGCAGTGCCTCGTCCTCGTTCACGGCGAGCACGGTCAGGTCCGGGAGCGCCGATTCGGTGGACAGCAGGACCTGGTGCGGTCCGGTGGGTGAATCGGGGTAGATCGTGCGCAGCGCCTCGTGCCGTTCGAGGACGTCGCCGAGCGCCGCCCGCAGCGCGGCGACGTCGAGCGTCCCGGTCAAACGGAGGGCGAGCGGCAGGTTGTCGACGGCGGAGGCCGGGTCGAAGCGGTTGAGGAACCACACCCGCGCCTGAGCCGGGGACAGCGGAATCCGGTCCGGTCTCGGACGTGCCGCGAGGATCGGGCGGTCGGACGTGCCCGCGGTGTCGACGGCGGCGGCCAGGGTCGCGACGGTGGGCGCGTCGAACAGGGACCGCACGGACAGGGACGTGCCGGTGGCCGCGCGGAGGCGGGCGATCACCTGCGTGGCGGACAGGGAGTTGCCGCCGATCTCGAAGAAGCTGTCGTCGGCGCCCACCCGGTCGACACCCAGGATGTCCGTGAACACTTGCGCGACAATCAGTTCGGACGCACTCGACGGAACCCGGAACTCCGTCCGAGCCGCGAACGTCGGCACGGGCAGTGCCGGGCGGTCGATCTTGCCGGCCGGGGTGAGTGGAATGGCGTCGAGCACGGTGACGGTCGCCGGCACGAGCGCGCGCGGCAGGACTTCGGCCGCCGCCGCCAGGATGCCGGAGATGTCGGGGCCGGTGCCCGGCGCGGGCACGACATAGCCGACGAGTTGATCGCCGAGCCGCGGATGGTGGTGGACGGACGCTGCCGCGGCGACCACGTCGGGATGCCGGGACAGCGCGGCCTCGACCTCGCCGAGTTCGAGGCGCAGACCCCGCAGTTTCACCTGGGCGTCGGCGCGGCCCACATACGTGAGCTGCCCATCGGCGCGCCGCCGCACCAGGTCGCCGGTCCGGTACATCCGGGACCCCTGGGGACCACAAGGATTGGCGACGAACCGGTCCGACGTCAGGCCGAACCGGGCGTGGTAGCCGCGGGCGAGGCCGGGACCGGACAGATACAGCTCACCCGTGACACCCTGCGGCACCGGCCGCAGCCGGGAGTCGAGGACGAGTGCCTGCGCGCCGTCGAGCGGGCTGCCGATGGTGATGTCGGCGCCCGGGGTGAGCGGTTCACCCACGGTGACGACGATGGTGGTCTCGGTGGGGCCGTAGCTGTTGAAGAACCGCCGCCCCGGGGCGAACCGCTCGACCAGTTGCGGCGGACACACCTCACCCCCGACGACGACGGTGCGCAGGTCGTCGAGCCCACTCGCGTCGACGGTGCTCAGCGCGGCCGGGGCGGTGAGCACGTGGGTGACACGCTGCTCGCGGAGCAGGGCGGTGAGGTCCTCGCCACCGACCACGGACGGCGGTGCGATCACGAGGGTGGCGCCGGCGCTGAACGCCTGGACCATCTCGAACACGGAGGCGTCGAAACTCGCCGACGACAACCGGAGCACGCGGGACTGCGCCGTGGTGCCCAGTTCCGGGCGCGCCTCCGCCGTGAACGCACTGAGCCCCGTGTGGGTGACCGTGACGCCCTTGGGAATTCCGGTGGAGCCGGACGTGTAGATCAGGTACGCCGGATGCGACAGGCGCAGCGGCGTCGTGCGGTCGCGGTCGGTGACCGGCGCGGCCGACGCGACGAGCGCGGCGTCGTCCAGCAACAACCACTCGGCGCCGGTGGGCAGCACCGCCGCGGTGGCGATGTCGGTCAGCCCCAGCGTCGCACCCGAGTCGGCGAGCATGTGCGCGATGCGTTCGCGTGGGTAGCCCGGATCGACGGGGACGAACGCGGCGCCCGTCTTGGCCACAGCCCACACGGCAACCGCGGCTCGCGCCGTCCGTGGAAGCGCCAGCGCCACCACCGTTTCCGGCCCGGCGCCGTGCGAGATGAGCACTCGCGCCCACTGGTTCGACTGCGCGTCGAGGTCCGCGTAGGAGAGTTCACCCTCCTCCGAGACGAGGGCGATCCCGCCGTGTCCGGCTCCGCGGGCGAAAATGTCCGGCAGCGTCCGTGCGGCCACGGCGGAGGGTGCGGGCAGCACGGTCAGTGCGGCGCGTTCGTCGGCGTCCAGTAGGTCCAGGTCGCCGACCGCGCGCACCGGTTCGGTGATCGCGGCCCGCAGGATCCGTTCGAAGCGGACGGAGAACGAGTCGATCGTGTCGCGGTCGAAGAGGTCGGTGGCGAACGTCCACGACGCCGCCATTCCGGCGCCGTCCGCACGGAGGGTCAACTGCAGATCGAACTTCGCGGGCACCACACCGAGGTCCATGGCGGACACGGACAACCCGGGTAGGGTGAGCTGGTCCACGGTCTGGTCCTCGAGCGACAGTGCCACCTGGAAGATCGGCGAATACGCCTGCGAGCGTGCCGGTTGCAGCAGGTCGATCAGCCGCTCGAACGGCAGGTCGGCGTTGCCGTACGCCGCGAGATCGGTCTCCCGGACGTGTCCCAGCACCTCGGCGAACGAGTGCGCCGGATCGATGTGGGTCCGCAGCGCGAGGGTTCCGACGAACATGCCCACCAGATCGTCGAGCGCCTGCTCGCCGCGCCCCGCGACGGGGGTGCCCACCACCACGTCCGTGGTGGCGGCGAGGCGCGCGAGGAGGGTGGCGAGGGCCGCGTGCGCCACCATGAACAGGGTGGCGCCGTGGCTGCGTCCGAATGCGGTGGCCTGCTCGACGAGTGCGCCGTCGAGGTGGAACGTCGCGACCTCCCCGCGCAGGGACGCCACGGCCGGACGTCGCCGGTCGGTGGGCAGTTCGAGCAACTCCGGGGCGCCGCGCAACTGCCGACGCCAGTACGCGGCCTGACGCGCTGCCAGACTTCGATCGTCCGTCTCGGCGCCGAGAAGCCGCCGCTGCCAGACGCTGTAGTCGGCGTACTGGACGGCGAGCGGTGACCATTCCGGTTCCCGGTGGCCGGCCCGTGCGGTGTACGCCAGCATCAGGTCGCGGGCGAGCGGTCCCATCGACGCGCCGTCCGCGCTGATGTGGTGCACCACCACGACGAGCACATGCTCGCCCGGCGACAGTCGGAAGATGCTGCTGCGCAACGGTACCGCCGTCGTCACGTCGAATCCGGCGGACAGCTGCGCGGTCAGCAGCGCGAACAGCTGGTCTTCGCCGTCCACCCGGCGAGGCTCGAGATCCACCGCGAGGTCGCCCAGGGAAACGATCCGCTGGTACGGGCCGTCGGCCGACTCGGGATACACGGTCCGCAGCGCCTCGTGGCGCTCCAGGACGTCGCGCAGTGCCGCGCCGAGGGCGGCGGTGTCGAGGTCGCCGGACAGGCGCAGCACGAGCGGGATGTTGTAGGCCACGGACTCGGGGTCGTAGCGGTTGAGGATCCACATCCGGGACTGGGCCGCGGACAGCGGAATACGATCCGGCCGTGCGATACCGGCCAGCACGGGCCGGTCGCCGCGTTCGGCCGTATCGACCACCGCGGCGAGGGCCGCGACGCCGGGCGTCTCGAAGACCACCCGCACCGCCAGCGACGTGCCCGCCGATTCGTTGACCCGGCCGATCACCCGGGTGGCGCTCAGCGAGTTGCCGCCGAGGTCGAAGAAATCGTCCTCGGCTCCCACCATCGCGGCGCCGAGAACGTCGGCGTAGGCGGCGGCGACCAGCCGTTCGGTGTCGCTGCGCGGGGCCACGTACTCGCGGACCGCGAAGACGGGTTCGGGCAGAGCCGTGCGATCCACCTTGCCTGCCGGAGTCAGCGGAACCCGGTCGAGCACCGTCACGGTCGACGGCACCATGTAGCCGGGCAGGAGGCCGGCGGCATGCGCGGTCACCGTGGCCGGGTCGACGGCAGATCCGCCGGCGGGCAGCACGTACGTCACCAGTGCCGTCGCGTCGTTCCGGACGGTGACCGCGGTGGTGACGGCGAATTCGACGCTCGGGTGCGCCGCGACCGCGGCGTCGATCTCGCCGAGTTCGATGCGGAAGCCGCGGATCTTCACCTGGAAGTCGGCGCGGCCGAGGTACTCCAGTTCACCGTTCGGGGTGTACCGCACCAGATCGCCGGTGCGGTACAGGCGCCCGGGGGCGTACGGGTTCGCCACGAAACGCTCGGCGGTGAGCGCGGGACGGTCGTGGTAGCCGCGGGCCAGCGCGGGCCCCGCCAGATACAATTCACCCACGACGCCGTCGGGAACGGGATGCAACCGCGAATCCAGCACCAGCGCAGTGGTTCCCCGGATCGGGGCGCCGACCCGCACCGCGTCGCCCGCTGTCATCGGCCCCGACAGGGTGGCCATGATCGTCGACTCGGTGGGTCCGTACGCGTTGAACATCCGGCGGCCGGGTGCCCACTTCTCCACGAGAGACGCATCGCAGGCGTCGCCGCCCACCACGACGGTTCCGAGTTTCGGCAGCGAGTTCGGGTCGAGCGTGGCGAGCGCGGCGGGCGTGACGAAGGCGTGGGTCACCCGCCGGTCACGGACCCGGGATGCGAGGTCCTGCCCGCCGTACACGCCGGTCGGCACGATCACGAGCGTCGCGCCTGCGGCGAACGCCATCAGCAGTTCGAGAATCGACGCGTCGAAGCTGGGTGACGCGAAATGCAGTGTCCGGCTGAGGGGGTCGAGTGCGTACCGCTCCACCTGCTCGGTGGCGAAACCGTCGAGACCGGTGTGGGTGACGCTGACGCCCTTGGGGATTCCCGTCGAACCCGACGTGTAGATGAGGTAGGCGGGATGTTCGGCGCGCAACGGCAGCGTCCGGTCGGTGTCGGTGATCGGATCGGCCGACGCGTCCGCACCCAGTTCCGGGTCGTCCACGAGGAGCCAGTCGGTGGTTCCGGGCAGGGTCGCCGACGTGTGGGAGTCGGTCAGGCCCAGCGCCGCGCGGGAGTCGGTGAGCATGTGCTCGATGCGATCCGCGGGGTAGTCCGGGTCGACGGGCACGAACGCGGCCCCGGTCTTGGCAACCGCCCACACTGCGGTCACGGACAGCGCGGAGCGGGTGAGCGCCACCGCGACCACCGTTTCGGGGCCGGCGCCCCGTCCAATGAGGGTCCGGGCGAGGCGATTCGAGCGGGCATCGAGTTCCGCGTAGGACAGTGCCCCGTCCTCGGTGACCAGCGCCGTGCCGCCCGCCGCGGCACCTGCGGCGAGAATCTCTGGAAGCGTGCGACTTCCGGGGTTCCGGATGTCGGTGCGGTTGACGAGAGCGGCGCGTTCGGTGTCGTCGAGAAGGTCGATGTCACCGACCGCGAGGGTGGGGTCCGACACCGCGGCGGCGAGGATCCGGACGAGCCTGCGCCCGAACGCCTCGACCGTCGCGCGGTCGAACAGGTCGGTGGCGAACGTCCACCTGCCCCGGGCACCGGACCCGTCCGCGTTCTCCGTCACCGACAGTTGCAGGTCGAACTTGGCGACGGCCTCGTCGAGCGGAAGAGCCGCGACGGTCAGTCCGGGGAGGTCGATGCTCGGCGGCGCGACGTCGTCGATCGACAGCACCACCTGGAACAGCGGGTGATGGGCGGTCGAGCGGGCCGGGTTCGCGATCTCCACCAGCCGCTCGAACGGGATGTCGGCGTGCGCGTAGGCGGCGAGGTCGGTGTCGCGGGTCTGCTCGACGAGCGCGCCGAACGTCAGCGCCGGATCGACCTGGGTGCGCAGGACCAGGGTGTTGACGAACATGCCGACCACGTCGTCGAGTGCGGCCTCCCCGCGGCCGCTGACCGGGGTGCCGACGGCGACGTCGGTGCTGCCGGACAGCCGGGACAGCAGCACGGACAGGGCGGTGTGGAGCACCATGAACGGAGTCGCGCGAACGGACCGGGCGAGTGCCGTCACCGCGCCGTACGTCTCGGGGTCGAGGGCGAAGTCGACGGTGTCGCCGCGATGCGACGCGACGTGCGGTCGCGGACGGTCGGTGGGGAGTTCGATCCGTTCCGGCAACCCGGCGAGGGTGTTCGTCCAGTAGTCGATCTGCCGGGCGGCGAGCGAACCGGCGTCGCCCTCGTCGCCGAGGACGTCGAGTTTCCACAGGGCGTAGTCGGCGTACTGCACCGGCAGTGGTGGCTGCTCGGGTGCGGTGCCCGCCGCGCGGGCGACGTACGCGGACATGACGTCCCGCGCCAGGGGCCCCATCGACCAGCCGTCGGCGCTGATGTGGTGGGTCACCAGAACCAGCACGTGCTCGTCCGCCGCGACACGGAGCAGGGCCACGCGCAGCGGGACGGCTGCCGTCACGTCGAAGCCCCGGGTCACGAGGTCTTCGACGGAGGCCGGTAGTTGCTGCTCCGTGGTGGGGACCGGTGCCAGGTCGGCGGTGGCTGCGTCGCGCACCACCTGGTGCGGTCCGTCGGCGGAATCGGGGTAGACGGTTCGCAGTACCTCGTGACGCGCGATGACGTCGCCGACGGCCGCGCCGAGCGCGTCGACGTCCAGTTCTCCGGTGAGCCGCAGCGCGGCGGCGATGTTGTAGGCGCCGGAGGCGGTGTCGAACCGGTTGAGGAACCACATCCGATACTGCGCCGGAGACAGCGGCAGTCGCGACGGGCGGCGGCCGGCGACGAGGGCGGGGCGGGTGTGCCGGTTGTCCGAGGCCGACGCCGCCGCGAGAGCGCGGACGGTGGGGGCGTCGAACAACTCCCGGACACCGAGTGCGGAACCCAGTTCGGCGTTGATCCGGGCGACCGCCCGGGTGGCGGTCAGCGAGTTGCCGCCGAGGTCGAAGTAGTTGTCGGTGGCGCCGACCTCCGCGACGCC
The DNA here is from genome assembly GCF_042802055.1 of Rhodococcus sp. NPDC057529. Lineage (NCBI taxonomy): Bacteria > Bacillati > Actinomycetota > Actinomycetes > Mycobacteriales > Nocardiaceae > Rhodococcus > Rhodococcus sp. NPDC057529. The sequence goes on along the minus strand of NZ_JBHVEY010000011.1, from coordinate 107,135 downwards.
GAGGACGTCGGCGAAGATCCGCGCGACGGCGATCTCCGCGGCCGTCGCCGGCGGTTCGGATACAGCGGCCGCGAGCGCGGGTTCGGGGAGTGCCCGGCGGTCGAGTTTGCCGTTGGGCCCCAGCGGCAGCGCGTCGAGGAGAACGAAGGCCGACGGCACCATGTACGACGGCAACTCTGCCGCCGCGTGGGCGGACAGCCGCTCGGGGTCCGCGGTGCTTCCGGAGCGCAGGGCGACGTAGCCGACGAGACGTTCGGCCGGCCCGTCCCCGCGCACCAGGACGGCCGTCTGCGTCACGTCGGGATGGTTCAGGATGACCGCCTCGATCTCGCCGAGTTCGAGGCGCTGCCCGCGCAGCTTCACCTGGAAGTCGGTGCGGCCCAGATACTCCAGCTCTCCGCCGTCGGTCCAGCGCACCCGGTCGCCGGTGCGGTACAGGCGGGTGCCGTCCGCGGAGAACGGATCGGCGACGAACCGGTCGGACGTCAGGTCGGGGCGTCCCACGTAGCCACGGGCCAGCTGGGCGCCGGCCAGATACAGCTCGCCCGCGACACCGACGGGCACCGGGCGGAGCCGGGAGTCGAGGACGTACACCCGGGTGTTCCACACGGGTGCGCCGATCGGCACCGGATCGGTCGCGGACGGATCGGTGCGGTGGAACGTCACGTCGACCGCGGCCTCGGTGGGCCCGTACAGGTTGTGCAGCGCGGCACCGAACTGCCGGTGGAAGCGCGTGACGGTGGTGCGCGGCAGCGCCTCACCGCTGGCGAAGACCTGCCGCACGGTGGTGCAGAGCGCGGTGTCGGCGTGCTCGAGGAACACGTCGAGCATCGACGGGACGAAGTGCAGCGTCGTGACACCCTCGTCGCGGATCAGCCGCGACAGGTAGTGCGGGTCGCGGTGCCCGTCGTGCTCGGCGATCACCATGCGGGCGCCGGTCGTCAACGGCCAGAACAGTTCCCACACGGACACGTCGAACGTGGCCGGGGTCTTGTGGAGAACGACGTCCCGCGCGTCGACGGGGTAGCTGTCCTGCATCCACAGCAGCCGGTTGACGATCGCGGCGTGCGAGACCGCCACGCCCTTCGGGCGTCCCGTCGAACCCGACGTGTAGATCACGTAGGCGGGGTGGCCGGGGCGCAGCGGCGCCAGACGCTCCGCGTCGGACAGCGGCGTCGTCGCGACGGTGGACAGGTCGAGCCGGTCCACGCGCACCGTGCGCAGGCCGTCGGGGACGACTCGTGTGTCGGCCGCGGTCGCGAGCACCAGCGCGGGACGGGCGCTGCCGAGCACGTGGGCGATGCGGGCCTGCGGATGGTCGGGGTCCACGGGCAGGTAGGCCCCGCCCGCGCGGACGACGGCGTGGAGGGCGACGAGCTGATCGAGCGACCGGCGCAGCGTGACGGCCACGATGGATTCGGGGCCCACCCCCTGCGAGATCAGATGGCGGGCCAGGGCGTTCGCGCGGGAGTCGAACTCGGTGTACGACAGCGTCTCCTGCCCGAACGTGACCGCCGGCGCGTCGGGTGTGCGGAGCGCGGCGGCGTCCAGCAGGTCGACGAGGGTGACGTCGTCGATCGTGTGGTCGGTCGCGTTCCACTCCTGCAGGGTGCGAGCGCGTTCGTCGTCCCCGAGCAGATCGACGGCACCGACCGGGGTGTGCGTTCGGGTCATCGCCGTGAGCGCCCGCGCGAACCGCTCCGAGACCCGCCGGGCGTCGTCCGCGCCGAACGCGTCCGCCGAGTACTTCAGCGTGAGATGCAGATCCGGCTCCAGCACCGTGACGAGCGCGAGGGGGTAGTGGGTGGCGTCGGTGACGTCGATACCGCGGATCCGCAGTCCGGCGATGTCGGTGTCGGGGTCCAGTGCCGCGCGGTCGACGGGGTACGACTCGAACACGGTGAGGGTGTCGAACACGCTGCCCGGGCCTGCGACCGACTGGATCTCGGTGAGACCGACGTGGTGCCGGTCGAGCAGCCGCACCTGCTCGTCCTGCAGCCGGCGCAGGAGTGACGACACGGGCTCGTCCGGATCGAGACGCAGACGGACGGGAACGGTGTTGATGAACAGTCCCAGCGTCTCCTCGACGCCGGGGAGGTCGGCCGGGCGCCCGGAGACGGTGGCGCCGAACACCACGTCGTCACGGGACAGCAAACCGCCCAGCAGGATTCCCCACGCGGCCTGAATCACAGTGTTGACGGTGACGCCGTGCTCGCGGGCGATCCGGACGAGCTGTTCGGCCACCTCCGCCGTGAGCGGGACGTCGACGTCCCGGGGAGCCGATCCGTGGCCGGTGTGCTGCGGGGCGAGGACGGTCGGTTCGGTGGCCCCCTCGAGTGCGGCGGCCCAGTCGTCGAGCGCGCCGGCGCGGTCCTGTCCGGCGAGCCACGACAGGTACCGGCGGTAGGGGCGCGCGGGTGCCGCGATCGGCGCGTCCGACGCGTACAGCAGCAGGAAGTCCTTGACGAACAGCGGCATCGACCAGCCGTCGAACAGAATGTGGTGGTTGGTGATCACCAGCGTCGACCGGTCGCCGGAATGTGCCAGCACGAACCGGACGAGCGGTGGTGCCGCCATGTCGAACCGCGTCGCGCGTTCCGCGGCGACGAGGGCGTCCAGTCCGCCGGACCCCTGCACGTGGATCTCACGCCACGGCACGGTCACCGAATCGAGGACCAACTGGGCGGGGACGCCGTCGGTGTCGTAGACGAACGCGGTCCGCAGCGCCGCGTGCCGATCCAGCAGGCGCTGCGCCGCGCGGTGCAACCGGCTCGCGTCGACGTCGCCACCGAGATCCAGCACGATCTGCGCCGTGTACACGTCGACCGCTCCGGCCGACAGCCCGGCGTGGAACAGCAGACCCGACTGCAGCGGCGACAGCGACCAGATGTCGTCGAGAGGGCCGTAGCTGTTCTCCCACAGCTCGATCCGATCCTGGTCGACGGACACCAGCGGGACGTCGGATGGGGTCAGTCCGGCGGGCCCCGCGCCCCGCACGTGCGAGGCCAGCGCCTCGAGCGCCGTCCGCCACAGGTCCGCCAACCGCTCGACCTCGTGCGCGGTCAGCACCCCGGTGGGGAAGTCGAACGTGGCCGACAGCCGGCCGTCGTCGCCGACCGACGCGTTGATGTCGAGGACGAACGCGGTCGACAGTCCGGCGCCGCTGAACGCGTTGACGTCGATCCCGGTGGTTACGGGGATCCAGCCGTTCTCGCGCACCGCATCCGGGAGGTCGCCGGCGCCGACGCGTCCGAGGTAGTTGAAGCTGACAGGCGGCGAGGGCAGGGCGTTCAGGATCTCGGCACTGTCGTCGCGGAGGTGACGCAGCAACCCGAAGCCGGTGCCGTTCCCCGGAATACGACACAGCTGCTCCTTGACCGTCTTCACGGCCCGCTCGGCGGCAGGTCCGCCGGCCAGTGCGTCCGTGACGTCGACCGCGTCCAGTGCGATCCGGGCCGGGTAGGCGGTGGTGAACCAGCCGACGGTGCGCGACAGGTCGGCGCCGGGCACGAGGGCCTCGTCGCGGCCGTGTCCCTCGAGAGACAACAGCAGCGTGCGGTCGCCGCCCCACGCGGCGAACGCGAGACCGAGTGCCGTCACCAGGCCGTCGGTCACGGTTCCGCGGAACGTGGTCGGCAGGGTCGTGAGAAGGGTGGCGGTGGTGTCGGGTCCGACCTCGGTGGAGACCCGGCCGGTGGTGGCGCCGGTGTCGACGGCGGGATCGAGCGGGCGGGAACCGAGTGCTGGAACGGGGCCGTCGAGGAGGGACCGCCAGGCATCGAGTTCGTCGAGCACGCACTCGGTTTCGGCCGTCTGGACGAGGGCATGGGCCCAGCGGCGAGCCGACGTCGCGACGGGCGGCAGTTCGGGGGTGCGGTCGGCGGCCACCTGCGCCCAGGCGGTGGCGAAGTCGGGCACGAGGATCCGCCAGGACACTCCGTCGACGACCAGGTGATGGGCCACCACCAGGAGGACTCCGCGCGTATCCGCGGGGGCGATCCACACCAACTGCAGCATCACGCCGGCTGCCGTGTCGAGACGGCCCGCCGCGGCCCGGCACTCGGTGTCGAGCGCGGCATCGAATTGCGCGGTGCCGGGACCGTATTCCATACGTACGTATGTGACGACTCGCTCGGCGTTCACGGATCCCGCGGGCTCGACCACCAGTTCCCGGCCGTCCGCGGGGAGGTGGGAGCGCAACGCGTCGTGATGATCGAGAATCGCGGCGACGGTCCGGTGCAGCCGCGGCAGGTCCACCTCGGCGGGCGCCGTCAGCGTCACGGCCTGATAGAAGGCATCGAGGTTGGCACGGTTGCCGCGGCTGCGACCGAGGACGTCGCGGCCGATCGGCGTGAGGGGCAGGGCGCCCACTCCCCCGCCGGGCAGCTCGGGCAGTCGCGACATCTGCGCCGCGGCGACGTCGACCGCGACCTCGGCGAGCCCGGCAACGGTCCTGCGTTCGAACACGTCCCGCGGGGTGAACACCACACCGGCGACCTTGGCCCGGGACACCAACTGGATCGCGACGATGCTGTCGCCGCCGAGAGCGAAGAAGGAGTCGTCCACGCCGACCTCGTCGACGTGCAGCACCTCAGCCACCGCATCGGCGACGATCTGCTCGATCGGCGTCGACGGTGCGCGGAATGGTACTGCGGTGGTGCCGAATTCGGGTGCGGGCAGGGCGCTGCGATCCACCTTGCCCGCGGGTGTCAGTGGAATCGTGTCGAGCGGCACCGTCAGCGACGGCACCATGTGCGCCGGGAGGAATTCGCCGGCGAACGCGGCCAGCGCGGCGGGATCGAACCGGTGATCCGGCCGGATCCGCACATACGACACCAGCACCGGTGTGCCACCGTCGCGTTCGTGCACGGCGGACACGGCGAAATCCACCGACTCGTGCGCCGACAGCACCGCGTCGACCTCGCCGAGTTCGATGCGCAGTCCGTTCAATTGCACCTGGAAGTCGCTGCGCCCCACGTACTCGAGGACGGGACTGTCGCCGCGGCTCCACCGCACGAGGTCGCCGGTGCGGTACAGGCGGTCGCCGGGCGCCCCCGGGAAGGGGTCGGCGACGAAACGGGACGCCGTCAGTCCGGACCGGGCGTGGTATCCCTCGGCGAGTCCGGGACCGCCGAGATACAGCTCGCCCGTCACGCCGCGCGGCACCGGCCGCAGCCGGCGGTCCAGGACGAGTGCGCGTGCACCCTGCATCGCACGGCCGATGGTGATCGCGGCGGGGTCGGTCTGCGGACCCGTCATGGTGACGACGATCGTCGACTCGGTCGGGCCGTAGCTGTTGTACAGCCGGCAGCGGCTGCCGAAGCGCTCGACGAGATCCGGCGGGCACACGTCGCCGCCGACCACCACGGCCTCGAGCGCGTCGAGACCGGTGGCATCCACGGTGCCCAGCACCGCGGGCGCGCTGATGATGTGGGTGACCCGCTGCGCTCGGAGCAGTGCCGCGAGGTCGTCGCCGCCGTAGACGTCGGCAGGTGCGATCACCATCGCCGCGCCCGCACTGAACGCCTGCACTATCTCGAACACGGACGCGTCGAAGCTCGACGAGGAGAAACGCAGCACCCGCGACCGGGACGTCACACCGAGTTCGGGTCGTTCGGACGCAGCGAACGCGGCCAGCCCGGTGTGCGTGACCACCACGCCCTTCGGTGTGCCCGTGGAGCCGGACGTGTAGATCATGTACGCCGGATGCTGCGGCGTCAGCTTTGCGGGACGGTCGGCGTCCGTCACCGGCGTCACCGCCATGTCCGCGCACGCCGATGCCAGGGCGGGATCGTCGAGGGCGAGCCAGTCGACGGCGGTTCCCGCGAGCACGTCGCGGTGCGCGGTGGCCGTCAGCCCCAGGGTCACCCCGGAATCGGACAGCATGTGCGCAATGCGCTCGGCCGGGTAGGCCGGGTCGACGGGGACGAAGGCGGCGCCCGACTTCGCCGCGGCCCACACGGCCACCACGGAGTCGACGGACCGGGTGAACGACACGGCCACGAAGTCGCCCGGGCCCACCCCGCGGTCCAGCAGCAGACGTGCGAGCGCGGTGCTGCGCTCGTCGAGTTCGCGGTAGCCGATCGTGGTGTCGCCGAGGATCAGTGCCGTGCCGTCCGGGTTCGCGCGGACCCCCGCCTCGAACAGCTCGGTCAGCAGCGCCGGGGCGGGTGCGTGCGGGCCCGCGGCGGGCACGAGCTGGGCATGCTCGTCCGCCGTCAGCACGTCCAGTGCGGCGACCTTGGTGTCCGCGTCGGCGTCGGCGAACCGGGCCAGCAGGTCGAGGAAGCGCGCGTGGTGCCCGGCCAGCTCCCCGTCGCCGTACAGGGCGGGGTTCGCCTCGAAATCGATACGCGACGAATTCCCCGCCACACTCGGGTAGAGGTTGACGGAGAGGTCCTCGACGGGTCCCGTCGACAGCACGTGGAACTGCCCGGTGAGCTCGCCGAGGGTGATCTCGGAGTGAAAGTTCATGATGTTGATCGCGGGACCGAAGAAGCCCCGCTGATCTCGGGCGGCGCCGGCGTCGCGCCGGATGTCCTCGCTGCGGTACCGCTGGTGCCGGAGCGCGCCGGTGAGTTCGAGCTGGACGGCGGACACCAGCGCGGCGACCGTCGTGTCCGGGGTGATCGACACCCGCAGCGGCACCACGTTGGACACCATGCCGCCCGACCGGCGCAGCACGGCATTGGTGCGGGCCGACACGGGCAGGCTGAGGACGACGTCGTCGGAACCGGTCATCCGGGCGACGAACGCGGCGGTGGCCGCCACGGCGACGGCGGCGAAGGCGGAGTCGAGACGGTCGACGGCCCCGTCCACCGCCCGGGCGATGCCGGTGGGCACCGGCCCGCCGTGCCACCGCGACCGGGCCTGCGCCGGCGCACTGCGGCCCGCGAGGCCCGTCGGGGCGGGAAGGTCCCGGGAGCGGGCGGCCCAGTAGTCGCGGTCGGAGAGGAACCGGGACGAACCGCGGTACACGTCCTCGGCGGCCGAAACCTCCCGAAGGTCGCCCGCCACCGACACCGCCGGTTCCGTGCCCCGGACCTCGGCGGTGTACAACTCGGCGGCGCGGTTCATGAACTTCATCGCGCCGTACCCGTCGAGCGCGATGTGGTGGATGCGGCAGTACCAGAGGTGGTGGTTCTCGCCGATCTGCAGCGTCGCACCGCGGATCAGCCGGTCCGCGAGCAGGTCGAGCGGCGCGGTGTAGTCGTCGCGCATCCAGCGCAGGGCGGCGGCGTGGGGGTCCGGCTCGGCCCGGAAGTCGTGATGCTCCACCCCGTCGTCGAGGGTGAAGTCGACCGTCTGGAGCGGCTCGCCGTCGACCTCGACGATGCGGAGCATGCCGCTGCCGATTTCGCGGGCAGCGGCCTGACCTGCACGGCGCAGCGCGTCGACGTCCAGTTCGCCCTCGATGTCGACGTACTGCGCGATCGTGATCGGCACGTCGCCCATGAGATGCTGGGCGAACCAGATCCCGCGCTGAGCGGCGGTCAGTGCGAAGGGTCGCGCAGCGTCGTCGCTGGCATTGGTCTCGGTGCGGGCGGTGCTACCAGCCGCGAATTCTGCCGGTTCCAAGGGTCGTTCTCTTATCTGCTGGGAGCAGCGGCTGACGACTCGTGCTCCGGGGACCGACTACGGAAAAGCTCTAGTTAGGTTTGGGTAACCTATGGATCTGACTAGGGAAGAGTCGCATAACCTACCGCGATGGTCAAATTTTTGGACAAAACAGACCGAGGGGATGGTTTCCGGTTAACGCCGGCCGGCAACCCTCGTCGTTGACCGGAACTCGGACGCCGCAACCACTACCCTCGGGCCCATGGCTATCGGGGTGAAGGTCCGAAGGTTCTCCAAGATCGCACCGCTACTGCTCGCCGGTGCACTCGCGGCCGCGGTGCCGGGGCACGCCGCAGCCGAACCCGTCCGAGGTCCCGACGTGGCCTCCTGGCAACACCCGGGCGGGTCGCCGATCGACTGGTTCTCCGTCCGCAATGCAGGCCACGACTTCGCGATGGTCAAGGCCACCGAGAGCCTCAACTACGTCAACCCGTACTTCGTCCAGGACTGCCTCGCCATGCGCGTCGCCGGAGTCGCCCGCGGCGCCTACCACTACGCGGACCCCACCCAGTCGCCCGAAGCGCAGGCCGCCTTCTACTCGACCGTGGTCCTCGGCATCAACGGTCCGGGCGACATGCCCCCGGTCCTCGACATCGAGCATTCCGCCGGTCTGCCGCCCGCCGCGCTGATCGACTGGACGCACCGCTACCTCGACACGGTCCAATCGCTCACCGGACGCCAGCCGATCATCTACACCTACCCGAACTTCTGGCGGACGGCGATGGCGAACACCAACGAGTTCGCCGGATACCCCCTGTGGATCGCCGACTACAACGGCCAGAACACGCCCGGCCCCCTCCCCGGCGGCTGGAGCAACTGGACGTTCTGGCAGTACACCAGCACCGGTCGCATCCCCGGCGTCAACGGCGACGTCGACCTCAACGTCTACAGCGGGGCGCAGGGCGACTTCGCGCGGTACTCCAACAGCGCGTCCCCCTTCGGGAGCTGAGGGCCGGCGGAGATGCGGGTGCGGTGAAAACCGCTGCACCGTGCGGTCGGCCGACGATAGCCTGGAGAGATCATTCGGCGTGCAGTGTGCAGCTGGATCGGCCGCCTCGAGCGGGGGGCAGTCGAATCTGCGGGAGGCCGTCGTTCTGATGGGAGCCGCCGACAACTTGGCATCGTCGGTGGGCACGTTCCCGGTGTGGTTTCCCAACTTGATCGGATACCACGCCGAGTGTGTGCGAATAACACGTCGGGCCCTCGGTGAGCGCGCATACGAGTCGGCGTGAGCAAGTCTCGTATGTGTGCCGGCCGGGGAGTTCGCGTAATGGACGGCCGATATCGCAATGCGGCTATTCACCCCGCGCTGCAGTCCCTAGCGTGAGTCCCACTGATTGGTGAGTCGGGTAACAACGACGATCAAATGTTATCCAGGGCACAGATGAAAAGGGTGGAGACGGACCGGTTCCCAGGGTGGGCTTGCCTGCCCGACGGTCATCCACGCCTGTACTCACCGACCATGCCTCGCTGATTCTGCTCACCTGCGCACAACGTGACGGTGAGTTCCCACAATCCCTCTCCCACAATTCGTTTCAGCGACCAGAAGGGTCTCATCCATGTCCATTCGAGAATCCATCGATCAAGCTCCGATGAGCAAATATCAGGTCATGGTCGTGGGGATCTGCCTCGCGATCGTCCTGTCGGAAGGCTACGACCTGTTGTTGATGGCGTTCGCCGCCTCCGGTGTCGCGCAGGAGTTCGCGCTCAGCGGCTCGGAGACCGGGTTGCTGCTCAGCAGTGCCCTGGTCGGCATGGCGTTGGGGTCGGCATTCATCGCACCCCTGGCCGACCGCACCGGACGGCGGCCGCTGACACTGGCGTGCTTGCTCCTGGTATCCGTGACGATGGCGTTGGCGTCGATCACGACGACCTTCGCACAGCTCGGGGTGTGTCGACTGCTGACCGGGCTCGGCATCGGAGGGCTGGTCGCGAGCCTGCCGGTCCTGACCGCCGAGTTCTCTCCCCGTCGACGCCGGGGAACCATGATCGCCCTGTACACCACCGGGTTACCGCTGGGCGGAATGATCGGCGGTCTGGTCGCCGCGCTGCTCACCTCGACGTTCAGTTGGCGCGCCAGCTTCGTCGCCGGCGCCGTTCTGACCTTCCTGCTGCTCGTACTCGTCTACGCACGGATGCCCGAATCGATCGACTACCTGCTGGTGCGCCGTCCCCCGGGGGCGCTTGAAACGATCAACAGCACCCTGCCGAAGATGGGACTGGCCCCGATCGAGGCGCTGCCGGAGCCGGAGCCGCAGGCCGGCCAGGGCATGAAGGCAGCGATCTTCAGTGGGCGCAACGGCATCCGGTCGCTGCTTCTCGGATCCGCCTTCTTCATCATGATGGCGGCGTTCTACTTCGCCGCGAGCTGGACTCCGAAGCTGCTGCAGCAGAGCGGGTTGTCCGCCCAGCAGGGCATCAGCGGCGGAATGCTCCTCAACCTCGGCGGGGCGGCAGCCACTCTGACGTTCGGCGTCCTCGCGATCGTGGTGACCAGCCGAATCCTGACCGTCGCGGCACTCGTCGGCGCGAGTATCTCCTTCCTCGCGATGAGCACGGCGCTGGGCAGCTTCGCCACCGCACTCCTCGCAGCGGTCGCAGTCGGTGTCTTCGTCAACGCCAGCGCCACCGGTCTCTACGCCCTCGCCCCGGACTGCTATCCGACGTCCGTCCGCGCCACTGCCGTCGGCTGGGCGTCTGCGGTCGGCCGGCTGGGTGCCATCATCTCGCCGATCCTCGCCGGCGTCCTGATCGACCGCTCCTGGACGCCGTCGTCGCTGTTCATCCTGTTCGCCATCCCACTCCTGATCGGCGCAGTCCTCGTCACGGCGATCAAGATGCCCGTTCCACACGCCGCAGTCGTCACCAGTACGAGCCTCGGTGACGTCCAGGCCCGAACGCTCTCACCATAGAAATTCGTGATTCGCTCGCCCGTCGGGATCCACCGCAACGGGCGAGCGAGTCGCGAGCCGTGATGCGCATCGACGTCAGCGGCAGGCCGGATTTCCGGGGAACGGGGTGACACCGGCGCGGCAGCCGACTTCGGTCACGGCGGTCAGCCGCTCGACCGGTTCGCGGATCTCGAGCGCGGGCAGGAGTCCGTCGTTCAGGAGAAAGCTCTTCGTCGCGGGCGCCGTGGCGCTCGCGTCCAGCGTTCCGCGTGCTCGCGCGAAGTTGACGAGTTCGTCGTACACCATCGACAACGCGGCCTCGGTCGTCCGGTCTTCCGGGTTCAGTCCGGCGAAGTCCACACCCGTCTCGTATTCGTGGCGGACTGCGTGTGGACCCTGGTCGCAGGTGGGCTGATTCAGGTCGATCCGGAAGTCCTGCCCGGCAGGGCCGGGCGGTGTGATCGTGCCGGCGTCGGTGCACACGTGGTGCGAGATGCGGTCACCGAGAGCGTGAAGGTAGATGCCGGTCCGCGCGTTCCAGGAATTGTCGCCGACCCAGGAGTCGAACTGTGACGACAGGACGTTGTCGGTGATGACCTGCTGCCCGGTCATGTTGGTGAACGGGATGGCGGCCGGAGTCTCCAGGCTGTAGGTGCCGTTGATCGGCACCGGGTTCGTGTCTCCGTAACACGTTGCGCCCGTTCCGTAATCGCCGTCAGCCGACGGGTTCGTGAAACCTCCCGTGCACAGCGGCGCGTCGCTTCCCGGCCCCGCCATGGCCCACGTCCGCAGGTGCGTGAGCATGATCTCGTGCCGCGGATCGTCGACGTTCGGTTGCAACCCGTTGGGCAGGGGATCCGTCGGCCCGCGCAACGTGGGCAGGAAGTGGAACAGGAACCCGCCGGTGTCGAAGTGAGTGCGCACCAGGCCGCTGATGTCCTTGGTGGTCAGCGCGTCGGCTCCGGGAGCGGGCCGGCCGACGAGGTCGCGGGGGACGAACGTGCCGAGGTCGGTCGCCTCGTCGTATGCCGCGATCCAGTACGCATCCTGTTCGGAGAAGCCGACGGTGCGGGCGATGATGTACGTCGAGTCCGAGTGCACGAGGCTCCGTCCGCCGAGCGGGCGACGCAACGTGAACCCGTAGCGGAGGAAGGCCTCGGCGCCGCAGACCGGCGAGTTGGGGTCGTCGAGTAGACATTCGGGGGGCAGTGGCGCGCAATTGTGCGGCGGGGCACCGTCCTCGGTGTAGCAAATATCCTCGGCAAATCCGTACACCGGTGGCGGTGACACGACGAAAGCGGCCGCAGTGAGCGTCAGCGCCGCGAGGGTTCCACCGGCTCTTCGAGTGAATCTTCTCATCGAGGTGCACCTTTCGGTGAGGACGAGTATTCCCACATTAACACCGGGGAATGCGCGCGCGGACCGGATTAGATGTGGGGTCGAAAGCGTCACCACCCGTGACTGTTTCAGGACTCGATTTCCCGCTCCGCCCACACCTGCCACTTGTCGTTCACTGCATTCGTCAGGTCGATGTCGTGAAACCGTGCGAGCAGCAGAGTCTGGCAGAACACGTCGGCGACTTCGCGCCGGAAAGCCTCGTCCAGTTCTTCCGGTGACCGGCTTTTGTCCCGTGCCTGTCCTGTCTTCATCAGAAAGGCCTGGGTCAGCTCACCGACCTCTTCCTGCAACTTGAGAAGAAACCAGGTTGCATCACGCTCGATGCCGAACCTCGCGGCATACACCTGGGAAACGTGCTCGACGTCGTCGGACAGCTGGCTCAATTCCACCTTCTCAGTGGAACAAAGTGTTCGACTTCGTGTCGAGATTTCCGCTTGCCATGATCGATACCGTTACTGGGGCGAACCTTGCTCACATCGAATCGACGGGGGTTTACTGCGCAAAGGGGTGTGACGGTCCGAATCGGGCCAGGAGCGGAAGGAGAACAACTCTCTTCCACTTTCAATGTATAGCGCACCCGGGGGCTTGCGGCAAGGCCCGGGTGGTGTCGCAGAATTACCGGCCTGACCCGGAACCTGCGGAATTGGGAGTCGTGAGTGCGCGCCGAAAATCTGAATCCACATCACCCGTCACGGATCGGAGCTGTTGACCTGAGGCCCCTTGCCGCCGGTGCTTTCGACCTTCCTGACCACCTCGCGCCCAAGGCCGACCCGGCGCTCATCGCCGGCGACGAGCGGCACTTCGCGGCGATCGAGGAGAGCCTCGCGCAGTCCATCGACGATTTGTCCCGCCGCATCGATTCCGAGCGCAAGGCACCCCGGCGCCTCGGCCAGGAGGCGATGGAGCGGGACATGATGGTTCACGACCTGAACGCTCAACTGCGCGCCCTGCGCCGCTTCGGCCTGGACCTGTGCCTCGGGCACATCGTCGGGGCCGGCGACTCCGAGCCCGTGTACATCGGACGCCTCGGCCTCATGGACAGCGCGGGCAATCAGCTGCTGGTCGACTGGCGGTCCCCCGCGGCCGAGCCGTTCTTCGGCGCCACCCACGCCAACCCGATGGGCCTGGCCAGCCGCCGCAGATACCGCTGGACCCGCGGCCGGATCAGCGACTACTGGGACGAGGTGTTCACCGCGGACGGGTTCGACGGGAACGCCGCGCTCGACGACCAGTCCGCGTTCATCGCCAGCCTGGGCAGCAACCGGTCGGCCCGGATGCGTGACGTGCTCGGCACCATCGCGGCCGATCAGGACGCCATCATCCGCGCGGGATCCGGCGGCGCCCTCGTCGTCGACGGCGGCCCGGGTACGGGCAAGACCGTCGTCGCGCTGCACCGGGCCGCGTACCTGCTGTACTCCGACCCCCGGCTCCGTCACGGCGTGCTGTTCGTCGGCCCGCACGAGCCCTACCTGGCGTACGTCGCCGACGTGCTGCCCAGCCTCGGCGAGGAGGGCGTGCAACTCTGCACGTTGCGGGACCTCGTCACCGAGGGCGCCGCCGCCGGGATCGAGAAGGATCCGGAGGTGGCGCGGCTGAAGTCCTCGGCGGATCTGGTGAAGGCGATCGACGCGGCCGTGAAGTTCTACGAGGAGCCGCCTGCCGAAGGCATGACGGTCGCGACCGACTGGTCCGACATCTGGCTGAGCGCCGAAGACTGGGCCGAGGCGTTCGAAGCGCCGGAGCCCGGCACCCCGCACAACGAAGCGCGCGAACAGATCTGGGAGCTGCTGCTCACGATCCTGGTGGACAAGTACGACGGCGATGCTCCCGCGGCCCAGGTTCGGAAGTCGTTGCTGCAGAACGACGAACTGCGCGCAACGCTCGAGAACGCGTGGACGATGATCGAGGCCGCCGATCTCGTCGGCGACCTGTGGTCGGTGCCCGCCTACCTGCGCAAGTGCGCGCCCTGGCTCGGCCCCGACGAGGTTCGGGCACTGCAGCGGGCGGACGCCCAGAAGTGGACGGTGTCCGACCTGCCGCTCCTCGATGCGGCACGGCAGCGGCTCGGGGACCCGGAGGCGTCGCTCCGGCAGCGCCGGTACAACGCCACCGTCGCCGCCGAACGCGCGCGGATGAGCACGGTCGTCGACGACCTGATCGCGGCCGACGACTCCGAGTTGCTCGTCATGTCGATGCTGCGCGGCCAGGACCTGCAGCAGTCCCTGGTCGACGAGACCGCTCTGCCGAGCACCGACCCCGATCTGCTGGCCGGACCGTTCGCGCACGTCGTGGTGGACGAGGCCCAAGAGCTCACGGACGCGGAGTGGCAGATGTTGCTGCTGCGCTGCCCGTCCCGCAGCTTCACCATCGTCGGGGACCGTGCCCAGGCCCGGCACGGGTTCACGGAGTCGTGGCGCGCACGGCTCGAACGGATCGGGTTGGACCGGATCGAGCCTGCCGCGCTGAGCATCAACTACCGGACACCGGAAGAGGTGATGGCGGAAGCCGAACCGGTGATCCGGGCGGCGCTCCCGGACGCCAACGTGCCGACCTCCATCCGCAGCAGCGGCATCCCCGTGGTCCACGGCCCGGTGTCGGATCTGCGCTCGATCCTGGACACCTGGCTGGCGTCGAACTCCGACGGGATCGCCTGCGTCATAGGCGATCCGACGTTCCCGGCGATGTCGCGGATCCGGTCGCTGTCACCGGAACTGGCGAAGGGGCTCGAGTTCGACCTCGTCGTGCTCGTCGACCCGGAGTCGTTCGGCGAGGGCATCGAGGGCGCCGTCGACCGCTACGTCGCCATGACCCGGGCCACCCAGCGACTCGTCATCCTCACGAGTTCCTGACGGCGGAGTCCGGATCGATCGGCGGCGGAAACGGGTAGCCGCCGCCGAGGGTGGGCTGGGACGATGAGGGGTGCCCTTCGAGAGGAGACGAACGATGACAGCGTCCGATCCACAGGTCACCACCCGCGAGGAATGGCTCGCCGCGCGGCGCGAACTGCTCGCGCAGGAGAAGGAGCTGACCCGCCATCGCGACCGGGTCAACGCCGCCCGGCGTGCGCTCCCGATGGTCGAGATCACCGAGAACTACGAGTTCGACGGTCCCGGGGGCCGGGCACGGCTGGTCGATCTGTTCGACGGCCGCGGCCAACTCCTGATCTACCACTTCATGTTCGAACCCGACGCCGACGAGGGATGCCCGTCCTGCACGTTCACGATCGACAACGTCGGCGACCTCCGCCACCTCTACGCCCGGGACACCTCGTTCGCGGCCGTGTCCCGCGCACCCCTGCACAAGCTCGAGCAGTACCGGCAGCGCATGGGCTGGAGCATTCCCTGGTACTCCTCGCTCGGCAGCGACTTCAACTACGACTTCCATGTCACTCTCGACGCGTCGGTCGCGCCGGTCGAATACAACTACAAGGACGCGGCCGAGCTCGAGCACATGGACCCCGCGTGGAAGGGCTGGTCGGGCGAGGAGCACGGCGTCAGTGCCTTCCTCCGGCAGGGTGAGCGCGTCTTCCACACCTACTCCGGCTACGCGCGCTCCACCGACATGCTCGTCGGCACCTATCACTGGCTCGACCTCACCGCCCGCGGTCGTCAGGAGGACTGGGAACCGGAACCGCGCCGCGGCGACGTCCCGTTCATGAGCTGGCTGCGCCGTCACGACGAATACGCAGCGGACGAGATTTCGGGGAAGAAGGTCCCCGACTGATCTACATCAGTTCGTACCCCGCCGCCTGCAGCTCCAGATAGTCGCGCACCAGCAGGTGAGAACCGGGCGTGGACACCGCAGTCCACGGAATGTGTTTGGGCAGTTGCAGTGCCAGCGATTCGGGTACCGCCTCGCGGCACCTGATGCCTGCCCGGGCTCGCGGCGTCAGCGAGTTCCACCACGAGTCGAGGACGCACCGGCATTGGGCGAGATACTCCGACAGCGGTCCCTGGAGCATCGCCATCTGCGGAATCGGATCGGGTCCGCCGGTGATGCCCGCGACGCACGCGTGCCCGCACACGGCCATCACCTGCCCGATGAACTGCGGCGGCATGATGCCTTCGGGGTCTCGCAGCAGGGCGAGGCGCGCGCCGGCGGAGAGCGCTTCATACGCCGTCACGGGGTCGATGGCCTCGTCGCCCATGACACGAAGGTACCCGGCTGCGGCCGTCTCCTATCGGGAACAGCGATTTGTTCATCTCGCGGTGTAGTCACGCCACGCGCGTTCCCACTGCCGGGTCAGGGCCGGGTAGACGAGGAGATACCGAAACGGGGCGATGGCGGCCATGTAGAGCCGCCCGAACCGGCCGTTGGGTTTGACGAGGACGGTCATCTGCAGGCCGTAGTCGCCGTCCGCGCCGCGCACCCAGCCGAGATGCATCACGGTGTGCACGGTCGTGTTCGCCAATTCGCGGGCGGCCTCCCGGTCCAGTTCGTAGACCGCTGTGAGTGGCATGCCCTCGTCGTCGGGGCCTCGGGGAGCGGCGCGGAGGTCGTCGGGCAGGCGGTCGCGGAGCGAGGCGACCCGTTCGCCGACGCCCGCCGACGGATCGTCCCAGCCGAACAGTTCGCCGAGCTTCCACCGGACGGCGAACAGGAACCGCACCACCCGGGGCTGCTTCCCGAGACCGCCTCCGGCCCGCATCGCGGCGAGCATTCTGGGGAAGTCGTCCGGACCGGCTCCGGGTGTGCGGTACGACCACACGTCCTCGACGTCGAAGTCGCTGGTGAATTCGTGGATGCGCCAGGGCTGCGCGGTGTAGGTGGCCTCTGCTATTCGTGGCACTGTCGTCCCCGATCTATACGGCACCGTATATTTCATCTATACGGTACCGTACACATTGACTGCGATCAATGGAGGTGGACCGATTCCCGCCGTCGCCCGCACCACACGAGCCCGCTGGATCGAGGCCGGCCTCGACGCCCTCGCGCGCGGCGGACCGGACGCCGTCCGCGTCGAGGCACTCGCCGCCGAACTCGGCGTCACGAAGGGCGGGTTCTACGGCTACTTCGACGGCAGGCCCGCGCTGCTGACGGAGATGCTCGACGAGTGGGAGCGCCGCTGCACCAAGGCCGTCATCGCCCAGGCCGACGCCGAAGGCGGCGACGCGGCCGAGCGGATCCGGCGCGTGGGTCAACTCACCTACTCGGAGGACCTGCACCGGATCGACCTCGCGATCCGGGCCTGGGCGCACCACGACCGGTCCGTCGCGGCACGCCTGCAGCGCATCGACAACGAGCGGATGCAGTTCCTGCGCACTATGTTCGGCACGTTCGTCGCCGACCCCGACGAGATCGAGGCGCGCAGCACCCTGATGTTCGGGCTCGCCATCGGCCGCCACTTCATCGTCGCCGACCACCCCGGGTACACCAAACGCGAAGTCATCCAGCTCGCCGGGGAATTCCTCCTGCGCCCGTGACGCTCTCCTCGGCGCCGATCAGGTCGGGGTCGTCCCCGGCGGGGCCGGTGCCGACAGAATCATGGTCGGGTCGGTGCGCCGGAGGGCGTCGACGGCGGCGTCGCGGTCGCGGCGTTCGAGTGCGTCGACGAGATCTTCCATGACCTGGGCGAGCCCGTCCAGGTGCACGTCCGGCGCGGTGGCCTCGAGCACCGCGCGCAGGTAGGACACTCCGACATCCATGATGCTCAGGTAGAGGGTGTCGAGGAGGATACCCTTGCCGATTCCGGCGAGGTGGGCGTGCAGTTCCCAGCACGCCCACACGAAGTCGGACGTCGCCGCGGAGTTGCGGGCGCGGCGCACCTCCCACAGCCGCTCCGAGAACGTTTCCTGGTCGGCGAGCGTCATCTGCCGCAACGCCTCCTCGATCAGCAAGGGGGCGATCGCGTCTCGGATCTGGACGGCTTCGGCGAAGGCCGCGTGGTCGCCGGCGGCGGCGCGGAACCACCCGTTCATCCGGGACAGCGGGGAGGGGTCGCAGGCGAAGATGCCGCCGCCCGGGCCCGGGCGTGAGGTGATGACGCCGCGGGCCTGCGCGAGTTTGATCGCTTCGTTCATGGTCCCGACCGAGAACCCGCAGATCTTCCGGAGATCGTCCTTGCTCCCGATGCGTTCGCCGGCCAGTGCGCCGGCGGCGAGACGGGCGATCTGACCGGCGGCCTGCTCCGCGCGCGAACCGCCGAGCGATACCTTGGACGGGAGATTCGCTGGGTGAGGCCACATTTCGCGCGAGTAGGCCGGCCCCTCGAAGTCCGTGACTTCGGGGGCGAGAACTTCCTCGTCGCCGTCGGTGCCGCTCATCGGTCTCCTCTCCGTTCGTGGGGGTCAGTATCGCATCGCTCTTGACAAGTGACTGCCTTCACATCACTCTATCAATTAATCATGATTATTTCTCGCCGCTCGGGTGCACGCGGGCCGCGACCCCCAGAAGCCTCACCAACCGAAGGACACACCATGACGATCACCGACACCGCCCCGCACACGACGTCGCCGGTTTCCGAGCGGGAACGCCTGGTCACCGCCGCCAGGGCGCTGGGCCCCCTGCTCCGCGACAACGCGGCGCGCGCAGAGGCGGACCGCCGCGTACCGGAGGAGAACATCGCGGCGCTGCGCGAAGCCGGCCTGTTCGACATCACCAAACCCGCACGCTTCGGCGGGGCGGAGGAGGACTTCCGCACGTTCCTGGAGGTGTCGCTGGAACTCGGCCGTTCGTGCGGCTCCACGGCGTGGGTCACCACGCTGAGCAACGTGACGTCCTTCTTCGTCGGGGCCTATCCCGAGTCGGTGCAGCAGGACGTGCTGGGCGCGGATCCGCGCATCGCCACCTGCGGCGTGTTCACCCCGACCTCGACCTCGGTCCGGGTCGACGGCGGATACCGGGTCACCGGACGGTGGGGATTCGCGTCGGCGTCGCACCACGCGAGCTGGGCCAATGTCGGTATCCCCCTGACGAACACCGACGGTGAGGCCGTCGGGGCGGCGTCGGCGTGGATCCCGATGACCGATCTGTCGATCGACAACACCTGGTACGTCGCGGGCATGTCCGGTTCCGGCAGCGACACCCTGGTCGCCGACGACGTCTTCGTCCCCGACGCCCGGATCCTGTCGGTCACCGACATGATGGAGGGGCGCACCGCCTCCGAGTTCCAGGACGAAACGCTGTACCACTCCTCGCTGGTACCCGTCCTGGCGCTGGTGCTGGTCGGACCCGTGCTCGGCATGGCGGAAGGCGCCTACGACGCGGTGCTGTCGACGCTGCAGAAGAACAAGCCGATCGCGTACTCGTTCTACCAGCGGTCGATCGACGCGCCCTCCACCCAACTGAACATGGCCGCGGCCCGCTCGCTGATCGATCAGGCCCGCCTCCTCGCGTTCCGCGGCGCAGACGAGATCGATGCCGCGGCCGCCGCAGGCCGGCAGATGCCGGTCGTCGAACGGGCACGCGCGCGGATGGACGCCGCGCAGGCGGCGAACCTGTGCCGCGAGGCGGTCGAACTCCTGCTCAACGTCAGCGGCGCCGGCAGTTTCGCGCAGGTCAACCCGCTGCAGCGGATCTGGCGCGATCTGGAAACCAGCTCACGGCACGCCTTCATCAACCTGAACATCAACCAGGAGATCTACGGGCGCGCCCTGCTCGGGATCGACGAGCAGGTATCCCCCTTCGTCTGAGTACTCCCAGACACTCTCCGGCACAAGGAATTCCCATGACACTGCACACCCTCACCCGCGTCACGATCGGCGTTCCGAACGTCGCCGAGACCGCCGCGTTCTACGACGATTTCGGCCTGACCCGCACCACTCCGGCGGCCGGTGTGTCCGGCCGCACCGAGGCCGTCTCCTTCTCCACCCGCGACGGCGGCGACCAACTCGAATTGGTTCCCGTGCCCGACCGTCGCCGGCTGATCGGACTCGACGTCGCGGTCGACGACGCCGACGATCTGGACCGCATCACGCACAACCTGCAGCGACTGGACCTGCACCCGACCCGCTCCGAGACGGAACTGTCCGTCGTCGACCCGGGCACCGACGTCCGCGTCCGGGTGGTCATCGGATCCCGAATCATTCAGACTCCCTTCGCTCTTCCCGCGTACAACCTGCCCGGCAACATCGGGCGCGACGCCGCCCGCGCCGACGCGATCGAGCGGACCGGCCGGGTCCGCCCCCGCAAACTCGGGCACGTCGTCATCGGCTCCACCGATCAACCGGCGAGCGAACGGTTCTTCACCGAGGGCATCGGATTCAAGGTCAGCGACCGGGTTCCCGGCATGGCCGCGTTCCTGCGGTGCTCGACCGACCATCACAACGTCCTGGTGCAGGCGGCACCGGTGACGATGCTCCACCACACCAGTTGGCAGGTCGACGACGTCGACGAGGTCGGCCGCGGCGCCACCGCCATGCTGGACGAGGACCCGCAGCGCCACGTGTGGGGTCTCGGCCGCCACCACATCGGGTCCAACTTCTTCTGGTATCTGAAGGACCCGGCCGGGAATTTCAGCGAGTACTCCTCCGACCTCGACTGCATCGTCGACGACCAGCTGTGGACGCCCCGGGACTGGGAAGGTGCTCGTGCCCTGTACAACTGGGGCCCACCGCCCCCGCCGTCGTTCCTGGCACCCGAGGATCTCGCCGAACTGATGACCGGAGTGCACGGGTGATTCCCGTACAGCCCACGGAAGAGAGGAACAGTCCGATGGATGCACACCAGTTCAAGAACTCCATGGCCACGGTCACCGGGCCCGTCGCCGTCGTCACCGCCCACCGCGACGGCACCCCGCACGGCGCTACGGTCAGCTCGCTCGCCTCCCTGAGCATGTCACCGGCGATGATCACCGTCGCCCTCGACAACAGGTCGGCGCTACTCGCCCTCGTGCGGGAGACCGGCACGTTCGGCGTCAACGTCCTCGCCGCCGGACAGCACGAGGCCGCGACCCGCTTCGCGAGCCGACACGACGATCGGTTCGCGGGTGTGGCATGGGAATTCGTCGACGGGCTGCCGTACCTGACCGGCAGCAGCGCGTGGCTGCGGTGCGACGTGGCCGCGGAGATCCCGGGCGGCGACCACACCCTGCTCCTCGGAACGGTCCGGGACTGCTCGGCCACCGACGCCACGCCGCTGGTGTACAGCCGGCGGACCTTCGGCACCCACGCGGCACTGCCGGCGCTCGCCGGCGCGACCTCGTGATCACGGCGGACCGGACGGCACTGGTCGGGGTCCGGGTCTTCGACGGGCAGACGCTGTCCGGGCCACGCACCGTCGTCGTCGACGGCACGGTGATCGGCACCGACCCGGCCGGCGCACGGATCGTCGACGCCGGAGGGGCGGTGCTGTTGCCCGGGTTGATCGACGCCCACATCCACCTGCACGGACGCGACACCCTCGAACAGCTGTGTTCGTGGGGAGTGACCACCGGACTGGACATGGCCACCTGGCCGGCGTCGCTGGTGACCTCATTGCGCAACTCCCACGGGCTGACCGACATCCGCAGTCCGGGTATCCCGGTGATCGGTCCGGCCGGTCCGCACTCCCACTTCGGGATGCCCGCCGAGGCCCTGGTGTCCGACCGGGACGCCGCCGACCGGTTCGTCGCGGCGCGAGTGGCGGAGGGGGCAGACTACGTCAAGATCGTCCTCGAAGCCCCCGGGGACGGCGGCCCCGATCCGGTGGTCGCGCACGCCGTCGTGGAGGCCGCGCACCGTCGCGGCACATTGGTTGTCGCACATGCATCCTCGACGGGAGCCTATGAACTGGCGCTCGACGTGGGCGCGGACATCCTCACCCACATCCCGAACGGGGAACCGCTCGGCGACGACGTCGTGGCCAGGATGGTGAGTGGGCGCCGCGTCGCCGTGCCGACCCTGTCGATGATGCAGGCTCTCGCGACGCTGCGCGGAAATCCCGGCGCGTTCACCGCCGCGTCCGCCGGCGTGGGCGCTCTCCACCGGGCGGGTGTGCCCGTGCTGGCCGGCACCGACGCCGCGCTGCAACCCGGCCTGCCCCAACTCGTCGCGCACGGGGAGAGCCTGCACCATGAACTCGAACTGCTCGTGGAAGCCGGCCTGTCGACGGTGGACGCGCTGCGTGCGGCGACCGTTCTGCCCGCCCGCCACTTCGGTCTCGACGACCGCGGGGCCGTCGAACCCGGTCTGCGTGCCGACCTGATCCTCGTCGACGGCGATCCCCTCGCCGACATCCGTGCCACCCGCAACATCGAACGAATCTGGTGCGGCGGTGTCGAACACACCCCGGCCCCGCGGGCCGCAACCGATCGGAGTACCCGTGCCTGACCCCTCGGACACCGCCGCAGTGATCGACGTCGTCCTCCGCGAGCGAGCCGGACGCGACACCGCACAATGGGACCGGATGCGTTCCGCGTTCGCCCCCGAGTCGCGTGTCAGCCTCAGCTGGTTCACCGGAACCGGCGCCGAATTCGTCGACGCCTCGAAAGCCATGCACGACCGGGGCAGCCGCGGCTTCCACCTGGTCGGTGCGCCCAGCGTGGACATCGTCGGCGAGCGGGCACTCGCGCACGAGGGGACCACGGTGCACGCGCGCGGAACCCTCGCCGGCGTCGAACTGGACGTCGCGTCGCACGGCCGGCTCTACCAGCGGCTGATCAAGACCGACGGGGCGTGGCGCATCACCGATCTCACGATGCTCTACTACAAGGACGTCGTCTCCCCGGTGGACCCGGCCGCAGACGTGACCGCGTTGGCGGGCGTCGCGTTCCCCGTCGATCGCCCGTACAGGTACCTCGCCGCGCTACTCGATGTCGCCGGATACACCATCGGCCCCGACCTGCCGGGCCCGGACCGCCCCGATCTCGTCGATCGATACCTTGCGGCCCATCACACTTGGCTTCACGAACCCCAGGGATAGGACCCCATGACCACCACTCCACGACTGCGTGTGCCCGCCTTCGTCAGCGTTGCGGTCCTCGCATTCATCGCGATCTCCGCCGACGGGTACGACCTCGCCATCTTCGGCGCGGCGATACCGGACCTCCTCGCCGATCCGGACTGGGGACTCACCCCGGCCCGGATCGGGGTGATCGCCGGCACCGCCATCGCGGGCATGTGCCTGGGGTCGATCGCGGCCGGGGTGCTTGCGGACCGCTTCGGTGCACGCCGCCTCTTCCTCGTGTGCGTCACGTGGTTCTCCGGCGGCATGATCCTCTGCGCCGCCGCCCCGACCGCGGAACTCCTGGGCATCGCCCGCTTCGTCGCGGGACTCGGCCTGGGAGGCCTCGGCCCGGCGGCCATCGCACTGACGATGAGTGTCGCACCGCACGACCGGCGGAACTTCCTCAACGGGGTGATGCTGACCGTCGTGCCGATCGGCGCGGCGAAGTTGCGGACGTGGGCACCGGACATCGCCGTGACGACTACCGCGCCCCGGCAGAACGGGGGAGTATCGTTGCGGGCGTTGCTCGGTGACGGTGGCGCACGGGCCCTCGCCGGTTTCGTGGTGGTCACCGGGTGCTGCCAGATCCTGTCCTACGGACTGCTCACGTGGTTGCCGCAGATCATGAAGTCGTCCGGGTACTCGCTCGGCTCGTCGCTGGTGTTCCTGATCGTCTTCAGTATCGGGGCGATGGCCGGCAGCGCGACCGGTTCCTGGGCCGCCGACCATGTGGGCGGGCGCCGTATCACCATCGCAGGCTTCGCGATCGGCGCTGTCGCCATCTTCGGACTCGCGATGCCTCTGTCGCAACCGATCCTGTACCTGTCCCTGCTCCTCGCCGGCGCAGGCACCGTCGGGATTCAGCCGGTCGTGTACGGGTTCGCCGCACTGCACTTCCCGGCACACGTCCGCGGCAGCGCGCTCGGATTCATCGGGGGCATCGGCCGGATCGGCGGCGTGTTCGGACCGATGCTCGGCGGAGTTCTCGCGGGACTCCCCGCGCTGGCGAACTTCTCGGTGTTCGCGGGCATCGCGGTGTTCGCGTCTCTGCTCAGTCTCGCCGTTCTCACCAACCGTCACCCCGAGCCCGCGCCGACGAACACGACCGTCCCGGCCGACGCCTGAGACCCCCTTCCTTCCCGAAAACCACGCAAGGAGAACAGACATGAGAATCGCCAATCTCGACGGACGGCTCACCCTCGCAGCCGACAACGGTTACATCGACGTCGAACAGGCCAGTGGCGGCGTCTTCTGCGCAGACCCGCAGTCCGTCTACGACGTCTGGGCGGAGTTCACCAACTGGGCGGCCCGCCTGGACACCAGCAGCCACCCGGTGATCGGGGCGACCGAACAGACGCTGTGGGGTCCGCCGGTGCCCCGGCCGCGGCAAGTGTTCGCCATCGGCCTCAACTACCACGACCACGCCGCCGAGTCGGGACTCGAAAGCCCGTCCGTTCCTCCGGTGTTCACGAAATTCCCCACCAGTCTGACGGGGCACGACCAGTCCGTCACCCTGCCTGCCGACACCGTCGACTGGGAGGTCGAACTCGTCGCTGTCGTCGGCACTCGATGCGACTTCGTCGCCGCCGCCGCCGCGTGGGACCACATCGCCGGAGTGACCGTCGGCCAGGACCTGTCCGAACGGCGACTGCAACTGGCCGGACCTGCGCCGCAGTTCTCCCTCGGCAAGTCGTACCGCGGGTTCGCTCCCATCGGCCCCGAACTGGTGACCGTCGACGAACTGCCCGACCGGGACGATCTCGAGATCGGGTGCGCACTCGACAGCGGCGAAGTCCTCCAGAAGGGCCGCACGTCGGACCTGATCTTCACCGTCCCCCAACTGGTCGCACACCTGTCGGCGGTGTGCCCGCTGCTGCCCGGCGACCTGATCTTCACCGGCACCCCCTCGGGTGTCGGCGGGGCCCGCAAACCCCCGAAGTTCCTGCGGCCGGGCGACGTCCTCACCAGTTGGGTCGAGGGCGTCGGGACCCTCCGCAACGCCATGACCGCGCCGTGACCACACCCACGAGCATCGCAAGGACTGGGATGAACACCCACACGACCACCACCGGCACCGTGCCGGAACCGATCTGGACACCGGACCCCGAGCACGCGGCGCGGGCACGGATCACCGAGTTCGCGCACTTCGCCGCAGCCCGCACCGGTGCCGCCTACCCGGACTACCACGACCTCTGGAAATTCTCCGTCGGGGAACCGTCCGCGTTCTGGTCGGCGGTGTGGGACTTCTTCGACATCGCCGCCGACGGCGACACCGGCGAGGTACTCACCGACGCATCCATGCCGGGTGCTCGGTGGTTCCCCGGGACCCGGCTCAACTACACCGAACACGCCCTGCGCCACGGTGACTCGCCCGAGGCCGCCGTCGTCTCCATTTCCGAGGACGGCGTCACCACCGAGATCAGCTGGGCGCAGCTGCGCCGGCAGGTCGCCGCCGTCGCGGCGTGGCTGCGCGGGCAGGGTGTCGGGGTGGGCGACCGCGTCGTCGGGTATCTTCCCAACACCGTCCACGCTGTCGTCGCGTTCCTCGCGACAGCGGGGATCGGAGCGGTGTGGTCCGCGTGCGGCCAGGACTACGGGGCGTCGGGTGCCGCGTCCCGGTTCGCTCAACTCGACCCGGTGATCCTCTTCGCCGCCGACGGATACCGATGGAACGGCCGCGTCCACGACCGCCGCGGTGACGTCGCCGAGCTTGCCCGGCAACTGCCCACCCTCCGCAGAACGGTGCACGTCCCCGTGCTCGGACTTCCCTTCGGAGTCGACGACGCGCAGCATGCGATCTGGGACGACGTGATTGCCGTCGATGCCGAACCGGACTTCGTGCGCGTCGATTTCGACGCGCCCCTGTGGGTGCTGTTCTCCTCGGGAACGACCGGACTGCCGAAGGGGATCGTGCACGGACACGGCGGCGTGATCCTCGACCACCACAAACTGCTGGGATTGCACAACGATCTCCGGGCCGGGGAGCGGCTCTTCTGGTACACCACCACCAACTGGATGATGTGGAACATGGTCGTCTCGGGTCTTCTGGTCGGTGCCACCATCGTCCTCTACGACGGCAGTCCTGCCCACCCGGATCCGCAGCGGCTGTGGGACATTGCCGCCGAGCACCGCGTCAGCGTCCTCGGGCTGAGTCCGGGCTACCTGCTCGGGTGCGCGAAGGCCGGTCTCGAACCCGGCGGTGACCTCGACCTGTCGGCGCTGCGACTCATCGGATCCACGGGTGCACCCCTGCCGCCGCAGTCGTATCACTGGGTCCGCGACCACGTCGGGGAACGCGTGCAGGTCGCCTCGACCAGCGGTGGCACCGATGTCGTCAGTGGCTTCGCAGGCAGCGCCCCCACCACGGCGGTATGGCCGGGCGAGATCTCGGCACCGCTGCTGGGGGTGGCGCTCGCCGCATGGGATGCCGACGGCACCCCGGTCGTCGACGAGGTCGGGGAACTCGTCGTCACCACACCGATGCCGTCGATGCCGATCCACTTCTGGAACGACCCCGACGGCACGCGCTATCGCGACGCCTACTTCGGCACGTATCCCGGCGTCTGGCGGCACGGCGACTGGGTCACCGTCACCGCACGCGGCAGCGTCGTCATCTCCGGCCGGTCCGATTCCACCCTCAACCGGCAGGGAGTGCGCCTGGGCAGCGCAGACATCTACGACGTCGTCGAGGATCTGCCGGAGATCCGGGAGGCGCTGGTGATCGGTGCCGAACTCGCCGACGGCGGGTATTGGATGCCGCTGTTCGTGGTCCTCGCCGACGGCGCCGACCTCGACGACGACCTTCGTGAGCGCATCGTCACCGCCGTCCGGACCCAGGCCTCCCCCCGTCACGTCCCCGACGAGATCATCGCCGTCCCCGCCATCCCGCACACCCGGACCGGCAAGAAGCTCGAGGTGCCGATCAAACGCCTACTGCAGGGCGCGCCGCTCGAGAAGGTCGTCGGCGGCGACACCGTCGACGACTCCGCATCCCTGCACTACTTCACCCGGTTCGTTCCCCGGCAGGTGCAGCCGTGACGGGCGCCGGCACTGGTCGGCTGTCAGCCGCGCCGGAGTGTGAGGATCGAAATGTCCGGCGGTGCACCGACCCGGACCGGCGGCCCCCACGCTCCGGCGCCTCGGGTGGTGTAGATCTGCAGGTCCCCGATTCGATCCAGTCCGGACACGGTGGGATTGACCATCCGCACGAGGTAGACGAACGGCCACATCTGGCCGCCGTGGGTGTGGCCGGACAACTGTAAATCCACCCCGCGATCGCCGGCTTCGATCGCCTGCAGCGGCTGATGCGCGATCAGCACGGTGAATCGACTGGGGTCACCTCCCGCGAGTGCGGCATCGATATCCGCCGCGTACGGCTCTTTCGCGTCGTGGTCGTAGACGCCGGCCATCTCGATGGTCACGCCATCGATGGTGACTTCGGTGCGTTGGTTGCGCAGGGTCTCGATGCCGAGCGATTCCCAGAAGTCCATCCACTGTCCGACATCGTCGACGTATCCCTCGTGATTGCCGGCGACACCGAATGTCCCGAATTCGGATCTCAAGCCTGCGATGGGTGCGACATCCGGGCCGACCAGTTCGACCGAGCCGTCGAGCAGGTCGCCGGGGAGGACGATCAGGTCGGGGCGTTGTGCGTTGACCAACTCGACGACACGTTCGGTGAATTCGGGACCGCGGGCGGCACCGACGTGCAGATCTCCCACCACCGCGATACGCAGCCCGTCGAGTTGCGGTGGAAGATCGGCGAAACGTGCCTGAGCCTCGACAATTCGGATGTCCTCGGCCTCGGCAACGCCGTAGGCGACGGTTCCGACGGACGCGACGACCACCGACGCCGAGAGCGCCTGTAGCAGCCGACTGCGGCGCGAGTAGCCGGCCAACCGCGCGATCACCAGGACAACGCCGATCACGATCAGGCCGAGGAGGAGATAGAACAGCACCGCATACCACGTCTGTCCCAACCAGACCAGCGGTCGCACCGGACCTGGCGCGAAGGTGTTGCTCGCACCGACCGCGATCACCGCCAGAATCCCGAGCGCACTCAGGAATACGGCTGCGGGAATCCGCGCCCACCCCGGCAATCCGGGCGCGGCGACCAACCGCCAGTACAACAGTCCGTGGACGAGAGCGACAGCAACGCCCACCAAGATCATTTGCTGCACAGGTTCCCTTTCGGTTGGCGAAATCCACAATCAACGGCCGAGATGCAAGGCAACGGTTGAATATTCGTGACTCCGGCGCCGGGGTGCATCCTGTTACGCGTATTGCAGGTTCGCTGTCGGTATTCGGCCGTTGTCGATGGTCAGATCGAAGGTCGCACGGAAGTCCCCTCCACTCTTGCGAAGGACATTCACCAGCAATCGCTGTCCATCGGCGCGGCGTTCGCCGACTTCGAGTATGTCGATGGTGTAGCCGGCGACCTCTGGTTCGGCGAAGCCGCTGCGGATGGCGTCGCGCCCCTCGAAACGCCGGTCCGCGTCGATGAGCACCGCGTCGCCGGTGAACAGCGATGTCATGGCCGCCGCGTCGCCGAGTGGCACTGCCGCGTGCGAACTGTGGCGTCGGTGCGTTAGTCATGACTTTCCCTCGTATCGGTGTCTTACGGTGTGCAGGACGTGAGAACCGGGCTCGCCCCGTCCGTCAGGATGGCTACCCCGCACCGCCTATTCAACATGTTCGTGCCACGCCGAGGCAGGTGCTGCCAGTATCCCCCTCGCGTGCGTGCACGTGGCATCAGTGGTGGACTCAGCTCCCGTCACCGAAATTGAAGTGCCCGCCCACGGGCGGCCGAGTAATCTGCGTGGGCATGGCACGGGATGAACGCGGTGTGATCGCCCAGAGCGAGGACTTCGCCTCCTGGTACAACGAGGTGGTGTTCAAGGCCGGGCTCGTGGACCGCGGTCCGGCCAGGGGCACCATGGTGATCCGGCCATACGGGTACCGGCTGTGGGAGCTGTTGCAGTCCGAACTGGACCGCCGCATCAAGGACACCGGTCACGACAATGCGTACTTCCCGTTGCTGATTCCGGAGAGCTACCTCGGCCGGGAAGCGGAACACGTCGAAGGGTTTTCCCCGGAACTGGCGGTCGTCACCCACGCCGGCGGGAAGAAGCTCGAAGAACCGCTGGTCGTGCGGCCGACGTCGGAGACGATCATCGGCGAGATGATGGCCAAATGGATCAGCTCGTACCGCGATCTGCCGCTGTTGTTGAATCAATGGGCGAACGTGGTGCGGTGGGAGCTGCGGCCACGAATGTTTCTCCGCACCACAGAATTTCTGTGGCAGGAGGGGCATACCGCGCACGCCGACGAGGCCGCCGCCCGCCGCGAGACGATGCTCGCGCTCGACCTGTACCACGAGGTGGCGCGGGAGTGGGCCGCGATTCCGGTCGTTCCGGGTGAGAAGACACCCGGTGAGCGGTTCGCCGGCGCGGTGGCGACATACACGATCGAGGCGATGATGCGGGACGGCCGGGCGCTGCAATCCGGCACATCCCATTACATGGGCACCAATTTCGCGTCGGCGTTCGACATCCGCTACACCGCCGAGGACGGTCGAGAAGAGCTGTGTCACACGACGTCCTGGGGGATGAGTACGCGAATGATCGGGGGCATCGTCATGACCCACGGCGACGACAAGGGCCTGGTGCTGCCGCCGCGGTTGGCGCCGTATCAGGTGGTGATCGTGCCGATCACCCGCGGCGGCAATGCCACCGTCGGGGACGCGGCCGAAGACCTGGCTCGTCGCCTGCGGGCTGCGGGTGTCCGGACCCACGTCGATGCCCGACCCCAACTCACACCCGGGTACAAATACAACGAGTGGGAGTTGCGCGGCGTCCCGGTCCGGATCGAACTCGGTCCACGAGATCTGAAGGCGGGCAAGGCGATGATGGTGAAACGTCTCGGCGACGACGGCAAGCGGGCCGTGCCGATCGACTCGCTGCCCGCGACCCTGCCGGGGATCCTGGACGACTTCCAGGATTTCCTCCTCGCCCGCGCGACTGCGTTCCGCGACAGCCACACTCGGACCGTCGACGACTGGGAGCGGTTCGCCGATGCGGTGTCGACCGGGTGGGCACTCGCACTGCACTGCGGGAGCGCCACCTGCGAGGACGAGATCAAGTCCCGCACGGCCGCCACCCCGCGGTGCGTACCCCGTGACGGCGAACCGGAGACAGGGGTGTGCGTGCGGTGCGGGGCGGCGTCGGCGTACGGGAAGCGGGTGGTCTTCGGACGCGCCTATTGAGGGGTGCCGATCACCACCCCTCGGGGGACTATTCGGATGGCAGGCGCTCGAAGGACGCTGGGAACTCGGAAAACCGACCACCCCGACAAGTCCCACGACCGAAAAGGAACCCCCGCATGCCCCGCATCTTCGGCACCACCGTCCGCGACATGCACGAACACGATCCGCCGGGTCTCGTCTCGTCCGCTGTCTCACCCGCTGTCTCACCAGCCGTCGAATCCGTCCCGAAACCGGTCCGTCACCACTGGACGTTCGCGCGGATCGGCCTGTACCTGCTGCTCGCGTCCCTGCCGCTGCTGGCGATCTCCGCGCAGGTGTTCGGCGTCGTGCCGATGAACACCACCGGTGCGCTCGTGATCATTCCGCTCGCAGCATCGCTCGCCGTGCTGTGCGTGTTCGCCCCGCACCCGATCGACCGCATCGTCGGCCACGGCCTCGGCTGGGGAATGTTCGCGTGTCTGGCCTACGACGTCTTCCGCCTCGACACCGTGTATCTGCTCGGCTTGTGGGGCGACTTCATCCCGAAGATGGGCACCTGGCTGCACTCGGGAACCGACACCCGGACCGGCGCGATCGTCGGATACCTGTGGCGGTACTTCGGCGACGGCGGCGGAATCGGTATCGCCTTCTTCCTCATCGCCCTCGCGCTCGGTCTCCAGCACCGGTCCAGTCGCACCGTCATTCTCGCGTTCGTCACGTTCGCGGTGTTCCCGGTCTGGGCCGGGCTCATCGGCACGGTCGCGCTGTCGGCGCGCGGTCAGCGCGACATGTTCCCGCTGACGCCGACGACGATCACGCTGTCGCTGATCGGGCACCTGATCTTCGGTCTGGTGCTGGGTCTCGGTTTCCTGCGGGCCCGGGGTCGCCTCGCGCAGCACTGGCCCTGGCCGCCGCTGCTCCCCGTGCGGTCCCGCTGACCCCAGGTGAGTGGCAAAGCGTGCCCGGGCACACTTTGCCACTCACCTGGGGGTGAGGTGCGGATCCTTCGCCTTGCGGCCCACGGCCACGGACGCCAGCATCAGCAGTGCCGCCCCCGCGAAGCAGGCGGCGTAGCCGACGTGCGGGGCGAGGAGTGAGATGACGAACGGAACGGCGAAGCCGACGTAGATCAGGCAGTAGAACACCGCCACCGTCTGCGCGAGTTCGTCTTCCGGCGACAGCTTCTCGACGGATGCGAGACCGGACCCGAGCAGGATCCCGTAGCAGGATCCGAGGAGGAGGGCCGCGACGACGATCGCGACCACCGGCAGCGCACCGTGCGCATACGCGACCACGGTCGCGGCGCCGAAACCCAGCACCCCGAGCACGATGCCGACCCGGATCCCGGTGGCGTCGTCCTGCTGCGACCACCGCTTGGCCCACGGCTGGATCACCGCCCCGGTGATCAGGGTCAGTGCCGCGACGAGACCGGTGAACGCCACCGAGGTGGAGCGCAGCGACTCGGAGACGAGCGGCGGCAGCGTCGCGAACGACACGGTCGCCACCCCGAACACCCACGGCGCCCACGGCGCGATGCCCCACCGGAACCGGGAGGTCGCGAGCGCCGACAGGGGCTTGGCGACGAGGTCCGTCGCCCGGGCGCGCGCATCGGGCACCGACCACACCAACGCCAGGGCACCGACCATCAACACGATGTGCACCAGATACGGGAGCAGTTCCGGGGCGGGGAGCCACTGCGCGATCACGCCGGCGAACAGCGCTCCGCAGCCGAAGCCCGCCGACAAGGACATGGCGGCGCGGCGTGCACCCGCCCCGGCCGGCGACGTGGAGCTGAGTTCCTTCATCCAGGCGGTGCCGGCGCCGAACGCCATGCCGGACGCGAGTCCGGCCAGCACCCGGCCCAGGTAGAGCAGGTCGGGGACGGCGGCGCCCGCGATCAGGACGAGGGAGGAGACGATGCCGACGGGGATCATCGGACGGATCACCGCTCGCCGGCCGAACCGGTCGGACACGCGCCCGAAGTACAGCAGCGCAGGGATCAGCCCGACGACATACGACGCGAGCATCGCGGTGAACGAACCGCTCCCGAGCCCCAGGTGTTCGCGGTAGACCAGCTGCATCGGGGCGAACTGGTTGGCTCCCCAGCTGACCGCGAACAGCGCGACGGCAAGGCGGACCCAGGGCGAGAGCATTATCCGATCCTCCCAGAACCGGTAGCTCGGCGAAGTATCAACTCTTCACAGGTCGGGCGCCGCATTCCTGTGGACACTGGCCGTGTGCGGCGGGTCTGGGGATGTCTAGCGTCGACCCCTGAACACGAGCCGAGGAGGACATGTGTGGGGTAACGACGGCAGCTGGGTCGGCTCGGACGCCCGGACGATCGCCCGCGCCGTGGCGAACCGGGAGGTGTCCGCGAGCGAGGTGCTCGACGACCACCTGGCGCACATCAAGGCCCGCAACCCGGAGCTGAACGCCGTCGTCAGCGTCGCCGAGGACCAGGCGATCCGGGCCGCCGACGACCTCGACACCCGGATCGGCCGAGGTGAGGACGTCGGACCGCTGGCCGGGGTGCCGTTCACGGTGAAGGACCTCATCGCGACCGCGGGTGTCCGGACGACGGCGGGATCGCGGGCGCTCGAGCACAACGTGCCTTCTGTCGACGCGCCCGCGGTGGCCGCGATGAGGGCGGCCGGCGCGATCCTCGTCGGCAAGACGAACACCCCGGAGTTCGGGGCGAGCGGCCTCACGCACAACGACCTGTTCGGGTACACCGTGAACCCGCTCCGGCCCGACGGTATCGCCCGCTCGCCCGGCGGTTCGAGCGGCGGCGAGGCGGCGGCGATCGCGTCCGGGATGAGCGTGGTCGGTCTCGGCACCGACTTCGGCGGTTCGGTGCGCTGGCCCGCGCACTGCACGGGACTGCGGTCGGTCCGCCCGACCGTCGGCCGGGTCGACCCCGACGGCCAGTATCCCGGCGTCCCGTCGGGCGATCACCTGCTGACCAATCCGGCGACCATGCACGGCACGCTGCAGACGATCGGTCCGATGGCGCGGACGCTGGACGACGCCGCCCTCGTGCTGCGGGTGCTCTCGTCCCGGCACTACCGGTGGACCGACCCGGGCACGGTGGACCTCTCACGTCTCGACGTCACGTGGGCGCCCGGTGAGGGGACCGTCCCGGTGGACGAGGAGATCGTCGGGGCCGTCGCCGGTGTCGCCCGGCAACTCGGCGCCCGTCCGTACCGGGGTGCGGCGCTGTCGGAGGGGAACGACCTGTTCGGGACGTTGCGGTCCGTCGAAACTCACACCGACATAGCAGAACTCGGCACCGGCTTCGGGGCGAACATCGCCGCGATGATCGCCGACGCACGGGACGTGGACCGGCGCGGGGTCGAGCGGCTGTGGGCACGGCGATCGGAAATGGTGCACCGGTTGCTCGGCGAGATGGGGGACGTCCTCGTCCTCCCCGTCGCCTCGATTCCGGCGCCCCCGCTCGGCGAAGAACAGTTCGACGTCGGCGGGCAGTCGCTGAGCTGGGCTCAGGCCCTGGCGAGTTGCCGCGCGATCAGTGTGACGGGCCTGCCGTCCGTCGTCGTCCCGGTGGGAAACACCCGGTCCGGGTTGCCGATCGGCGTGCAGGTGGTCGCGCGGCCGTGGTGCGAGCACGTTGCACTGGCCGTGGCCGCCCGGTTGTGAGGCGACCACGGCCGCGCTTCAGATCACCCGGTCCCGCCGGAGGCCCTCGATGTCCTCCTCGCTCAACCCGAATTCGCCCAGCACCTCGGCCGTGTCCTGCCCCAGCACCATCGGCGGCGCATTCCAGATCGGCAGGGTTTCCTCGTCCACCCAGAACGGACTCCGGACCAGCGGCACTTCACCGCCGTCCGGGGTGGCCACGGGCTGCACCATCTTCAGGGCCTGCACCTGCGGGTCGGCGAACGCCTGATCGATCGTGTGGACGGGGCCGCACGGGATGCCCGCCGCACGAATCAGCGTCACCCATTCGGCGGCCGGACGCGCGGACAGCAGTTCGAGCAATTCCTTCGTGAGCCGATCCCGGTGTGCGAGTCGTGATTGCCCGGTGCGGTATTCGGGCCGGTCGGCGAGTTCGCGGTCCCCGAGAACGTCGCACAGCGACTGCCAGTGCCGGTCCGAGCCGGTCGCGATGATGATGGGGAAATCGGCGGTGTCGAATGTGCCGTACGGCGTGATCGTCGGGTGCGTGTTCCCGTTCGGCTCCGCGACGCGTCCGGTGCTCAGGTAGTCCTGCGCCTGGAACGACATGATCGACAGCGCCGATTCGAGCAGCGACGTCTGCACGTGATGACCCGCACCGTCTCGCCCCCGGGCCACGAGCGCCGCCGTGATGCCCAGCGCCGCATAGATACCGGACACCGTGTCGATGATCGGGATTCCGACGCGCATCGGCGTGTGGTCGCCGGCACCGGTCACCGACATCAGGCCCGACATGCCCTGCGCCACCTGATCGAGGCCCGGCGAGAACTGCTCGGGACCGGTCGGCCCGAAACCGCTGACACTCATGACGATCACCCCGGGATTGTCCGCGGCGAGCGACTCCTGGTCGAGTCCCATGTCCGCCAGGACACCTGGCCGGAAATTCTCCACGATGACGTCCACGCCGACGGCGATGCGGCGCAGTAGTTTCCGGCCCTGTTCGCTGCGCATGTCGAGCGCGACCGAACGCTTGCCGCGGTTGACGGAGGCGAAGTACAGGCTGTCGGCGCCGTCGAACGGCGGCCACTGCCGGGAACTGTCGCCACCGTAACGGGTCTCGACCTTGATGATGTCGGCGCCGAAGTCCGACAGCAGTGCCGTGCACAGCGGTCCGGCGAGGGCGCGCGTGAGGTCGAGGACCCGGATCCCGCTGAGCAACTGGTTCATGGTGGATCCTCGGTTCTCTGTGAAGGAAGGGGGACCGTCCGAGAATTGCGGACTCGCCGGCCGATAGCGATGGCGAGAATGCACAAGCGACCGCTGGGGATTTCGGCGCATTGTGTGCCGCGACGGCCGGTCGCCTCCGGTTAGCGTGAGCTACCCGAAGAAGCACCCGAGGAGGACGACACGATGCGCGACATCCTGACGGGCCTGGAAGCGTGGTTCGACCGCGGCGAGACGTTCGCGCTCGCCACGGTGGTGCGCACCTGGAAGTCGTCCCCGCGGGCGCCGGGCGCGGCGATGGCCGTGTCGGAATCCGGTGAGGTCCTCGGAAGTGTGTCCGGTGGGTGCGTCGAGAGCACGCTGTACGAGACGGCGCGGGACGTGCTGGCCGACGGGCGGAGCCGCACCGAAGTGTTCTGCGTGGCCGACGACGACGCGATCGGCGTCGGACTGACGTGCGGCGGCACCATCGAGGTGTTCGTCCAGCGCATCGGAGGGCACGACTTCCCGGGTTTCGCGGACGCGGCGCGGCGCATCCGCGGCGGCGAATCGATCGCCGTCGTGACGGAGACCGGCGACGGATCACGAACCCGTCGCTGCGTGATCACCGGCGACGGGCCGGTGGGCGACCTCGACCTGACCGCCGCCGACATCGACAGCGTCCGCCGGCGGCTCGACGCCGGTGAGTCGCAGGTGTATCAGCTGCGGTCGGAGACGGTGTGCATGGTCGAGATCTTCGCGCCGCCACCGCGGATGTACATCTTCGGGGCCATCGACTTCGCCGCCGCCATGTGCACGCTGGGCGCGTTCGCCGGCTACCACGTCACCGTGATCGACGCCCGCGCCGTGTTCGCGACCCGTGCCCGGTTCCCGGACGCCGACGACGTCGTCGTGATGTGGCCGCACCGGTTCCTCGAGACCGCACCGGTCGACCGCCGGACGGTGCTGGCCGTGCTGACTCACGACGAGAAATTCGACATTCCCCTGCTGGAGCTGGCTCTGCGATCGGACGCGGCGTACATCGGCGCGATGGGCAGCCGCGCCACACACGAGCGCCGCGTCGCGCTGCTGCGCGAACAGGGGACGACCGCGGCGGAGCTGGCGCGGCTGCATTCGCCGATCGGCCTCGACCTGGGTGCTCGCACCCCGGAGGAGACGGCGGTGTCGATCCTCGCCGAGATGATGAAGACGACCCGCGGCACCACGGGGCTCGAACTCCAGCTGCTCACCGGCCCGATCCACCGCGACGCCCCCGCCGGCACCGGCCGACCGCTCGAGTGCACCGCATGACCTGGTACTGCCGCCGACGATGCACCGTCACTCACCGTAATCGAAGGCGCGGACGGCCTGCTCGTCGATCCGGTTCAGCTCTATCTCGCCCCGCTCGTCTCATCCTGCCCGACAAGGATCACGACACTTCGCCGAGACGATCCCTCTGCCAAGGCACGCATCGCGACGTCGATCTCTCCGAGACGGAACTCTCGGGGTTCTGGGACTGACAGGGCGCCGGTGTCGACAAGCGCCAGCAGCTCGCCGAGAGCGGCTCGGAGCCTGTCTGGGCTACGAGTCCAATAGTCGGTCGATTGAAGGCCGGCCACCAAGACATTCTTCACGAGGAGATGTCCGGGCTTGATGGGTTCGGGTGCGCCCGCTGCGAACCCCACGATTACGATCCTGCCCTCCCAGGCCGTGGCGCGAACGAGTTGACTCAGCAACCGTCCACCGACCACATCGATGACGACATCGGCGCCGCGACCACCGGTCACGCGCTTCACCGCATCGACGACCGTCTCCTCGTCCGCTTCCACCACGTTGTCGACGCACTCGCGTAGTTCCGGACGAGCCTTTTCTGCGTCGCGGGAGACAGCCACGACCGTCGCCCCCATTGCCGTGGCGAGTTGGGCGCAGGCGCGGCCGACGCCACCTCGCGCACCGGTGGCCAGGACGGTCTCACCTGCGCGTACACCTGCTCGAAAATGTATGGCCGCGTATGCGGTGAAGTACGCGATTCCGAAGGTCGCGGCCGCGGAGTAGGTCATCGAATCCGGGATCCTTGCGACCTGCGCCCCAGGCACCACTGCGGCGCCGGCAATCGCTCCCTGGGCCATCACGGCGAGAACCCTGTCGCCGCGGGCGACGTGGCTGACCTCGTCGCCCACCTCGATCACCAGTCCTGCCGCCTCCATTCCCGGGACGAAGGGAAGTTCAGGCCGAACCTGGTATTCACCCTTCATCATCAGCAGGTCGGCAACGTGGAGAGCCGCTGCTCGGGGTGCCACCACCACATCGTGGGGTCCCCATGTCGGAGAGGGGATCTCGTCCACTGCGACGATCGGGTTTTCCTGATAGCGGTGGACTCGAAGGGCCGTGACACCTGATCGACTCGACGCGGTCATGCGTACTCCGTCCTTCCGTGACGACCCGAGGACAATTCAATCCGGCTACCCCGCATGAGCTGGGTGATGGTGTCCACCGGACGACCGGATTGCAGGGCCGTGGACACTGAGGTGTGCCCGAATACCCCTAGATGGTCGTATATTTCGGCCGTACCTACCGAAATGGCGCCCGCTCCGACTCGACCAGTCGCAGACAGGCCCAGGGACTGCCCATCGGGGAATCTGGCCAGGGTGAGCGTGACGTCGGCGTTGATGTGGCGGACGCCGCCGGCACCCCAGTGGGTGACGAGATTGGTCAGGTCCGCGGCGGTGGCGGAAGCTTGGAACGGCGATACGCTCTCGCCCTCCACGACCGGGATGCTTTTGCACCAGAGTTGTTTTCGCTCCGAGTTTTGGTGAGCGGCCGCGTCGGCGCTCCATCCATGCTCCTCGCTGAAGAACAGGCGTCCCTCGTCGGTGGACGGCCGCAGGCCGGCGGGTGGCATGCTCGGGGACCGATCGGGCGACCAGGGTGGATCGGCGACCACTCGCTGGGTCGTCGGCAGAAACAGCGTGCGAGCGCGCGCCATGACGTGACCGTTCTGAAGGAATTCACTGTCCACGAGCAACAAACGACCGCCCTCGCGGACGACGGTCGACCTGGTCGACACCGGCGCCATCGTCGCCGCCCTCTGAAGATCAGCAGTAAACCTGACCGGTCGGAGGTCCCGGCGCGCTCGGCCCTCATTCTCCGCCGATCGCGCCAGGGCGCCGGTGACGGCACTGCCCCGCATGTGCTCGCTGCCCCACCCGCTCAGTGCCACCGGCAAGGGCGTCAGCTTCTCGAATTCCGCACCGGGGCAACGACGGAAGTATCCCGACACGCCCACGTTCGTCGTCACGTCATCACGTCTCACTCGTGTCCCCCCTCCGATTTGAGCACACGCTTGAGGAGCTTGCCGGAAGCGTTCTTCGGCAGTGCGTCGAGTGCGATATACAAGCGCGGCTTCTTGTAGCCGGCGAGCTTCTCCCGGCACAGGGCATCGAGTTCGTCTGTCGGGATCGGAATCTTGTCCCTGGTCACGACATACGCGGTGACGATCTCGCCCCACTTGGGGTCGGGACGACCGATGACGGCGGCTTCGACGACGTCCGGATGCTTGACGAGTACATCCTCGATCTCGGTGGGAAAGATGTTCACTCCGCCCGAGATGATCATGTCCTTGGCCCGGTCGACCACATAGAGGTAACCCTCTTCGTCGAACCGGCCGAGGTCCCCGCTCGAGATCCAATCCCCGAGGAACTGGTCCTCGGTGGCCCCCGGGTTCTTGTAGTACCGCACTCCCAGCCCCGGTCCCCGCTTGTAGATCTGCCCCACCGTTCCCACGGGGACGTCCTCACCGCGGGGATCGAGGATCCGCAATTCGCATCCGAAATACGGCAGGCCCGCCGAGCGCTCCTTGCGGAGCTGGTCCTCCGGCTTGAGGATGCTGAAGAA
The DNA here is from genome assembly GCF_042802055.1 of Rhodococcus sp. NPDC057529. Lineage (NCBI taxonomy): Bacteria > Bacillati > Actinomycetota > Actinomycetes > Mycobacteriales > Nocardiaceae > Rhodococcus > Rhodococcus sp. NPDC057529. The sequence goes on along the minus strand of NZ_JBHVEY010000011.1, from coordinate 68,390 downwards.
GCCCGCCTCCGTCGAGCCGTAGAGCTCGTAGAGTCCCGCAGCGGGGAAGTACTCGAGCAGACGCTCCTTGGTCGCGGTGAGCAGGGGCGATCCGGCCGACATCAGCCGGCGTACCGACCCGATGTCGAACGACGCCCGGTCGGGCACCTCGAGGAGCATCTCGAACATCGTCGGGACCATGGGGATGAACGACACATGTTCACGTTCGATGGTCTGCAGGAGTTCGCGTGCGTTGAATTCCCGGAGCATGACGATCGTTCCGCCGACCATGAGCTGCTGGAGCCCCCAGGTGAACCCGAGGCCGTGGTAGAAGGGCCCGGCGAGGACGGTGACGTCGTTTGCGCGGTTGCCTACCTCGACGGTGATGTCGTACCACCCCTGCCGGGCGATCCGCTGCGGGATCTCACAGACCTTGGGAGGGCCGCTGGTGCCTCCGGTGAATGCCAGGTGATAGACGTCCCATTCATCCATGTCCAGATACTCGACGTCCGTCGACGATCCGGCGAGCACTGTCTCGTAGTCGAGATAGCCGGATGACTCGTCCTTCCCCGCGACGAGGAGGACGTGGTCGGCGGGAATGTGCGGCAGAGTCTCGTGGGCGGCGGCGAACGTGCCGGTGAGATATCCGTCCACGATGACCACCTCGGCATCGCTGTGACGGACCGCGTACTCGATCTCCCCCGGCGTGAACCGATAGCTGATCGGTACGACGGCCGCACCCAGCCCGGCAACCGCATAGACGATCTCGACGTACTGCGCACGATTGGTGAGAATCACCGCCACCTTCGTGCCCTTGTGTACGCCCAGTCTCGCCAGCCCGTTGGCCAGTCTCGCCGTACGCTCGCTCACGTCCGACCAGGTGAGGCGGGTTTCGCCTTCGACGATCGCAGTCTTGTGGCGGAGCAGGTGCGACTGGGCGTGCAGGTGCGGAATCTGCCCGATGGTGAGTTGCTCCCCGTAGGTGACCATCGTCGTCCTTTCAATGCTTCCTGAAGATCATGACACCGAGCCCCTCAGAGGGCGGAGAATCGGCGCTGCCCGTCGGTCAGCACCATCCGCCCGAAATTGAGGCCGGGAAAGTGCGCCCCGGCGACCAGCTCCCCACTGGCGGCGAGCTCGTCGGCGAGCCGGTTGCGGGTCTGGGAGGCGAGCTCGGGATCCTCGTCGAAGATGGCCCGCCAGTCCGGTTCCTCGAGCTCGACGGTCGAATGCACGACGTCACCCAGGAGATACCCCCGCCGGCTCTCACCCGAGACGACGAACACGGTCGAACCGGGTGTGTGTCCGGGGCTGTGCAGAGCGTCCACGCCCGGGGCCAGGGTGATGTCCTGGTCGAACAGCTCGAGCTGGTCGGCGATGGGCGAGAGCTTGCGCACGGCACCGGGGCTGGCGTGCGGAGCGTCGACGAAGTGTTCCCAGTCGAGGCGATGCGCACGATAGGTGGCACCCGGAAAGACGACCTGCCCCTTCTGGGTCGTCCAACCCACGTGATCGAAGTGCAGGTGGGTGAGCAGGACGTCCGTCACCTCTTCGGGCGCCACCCCGTGGGCGCGCAGGGAGTCGAGGAACTTGCCGCCGGTGTACCGGCCCCCGTGTCCGAGCAACTTGTCATCGATGGTGCCCACTCCGGTGTCGACGACAACGACGCGCTCACCGGTCCGGATGAGGAAGCCGCCGATGTCGAAGTCGAGAACACCCTGCTCGTCGAGGGCTTCTGCCTTACTCGACCAGGGGTCGTCGACGCCCGGCCGGGTGAGGATGTGGTTCGGGTCCTCGCGGCCGATCCCGTCGAGAACGGGCAGGACTTCAATGTCTCCGAAGTGCATTTTCCAATACCTTTCTTGCACAGTAATTCCGGCAGCGTTCAGTGGAACGGGCCGGACCGATGTCAGGAAGCCGAGCCCGCGATGGATGCGTAGGTGTCGCGCAGTTCGCGCTTGAGGATCTTTCCGGCGGGGCTCACAGGCAGTGCGTCGACGAACGCGTAGTGGCGGGGGCACTTGTACTTGGCCAGCCGCGCGGCGACCATGTCCCGGACGGAGGACTCGAGTTCGTCCACCGGGCCGGAGTCCGCGGCGGGGACGATGACCGCGCAGCCCACCTCCAGGTACTTGCTGTCGGGGACACCCACTACGGCGACGGCAGCGACACCCGGATGATGGGCGAGCGCCGCCTCGATCTCCGCGGGATAGATGTTCTCGCCGCCGCTGCGGATCATGTCCTTGCTGCGACCGCTGACCAGCAGGAAGCCGTCCTCACTGATCTGCCCGAGGTCACCGGTCCGACACCAGCCGTGGACGAACGTCGCCTTCGTGGCTTCCGGGCGATTCCAGTACAGCCCGGAAATGGCGGGCGACCTGACCCAGATCTCCCCCACTTCACCGGCTGCGGCATCGACGTCGTCGGATGCCACCACGCGAATCTCGGTGAGGGGCAGCGGCCGGCCGACAGTGTGGGCGTGGCTCCGGCTGAACTCCTGCACGAGGACTGCGGACTGTCCGCCGCCCTCGGTAAGGCCGAATCCCTTGTTGAGAACCGCGTGGGGCAGGTGTTCGCTCAACGCGTCGATCGCCCACGCTTGCAACGGATCACCGCCGGACATGATGAGCTCGAGGGGGTCGAGTTTGCGGAGTTCGCCGGCTCCCATCGCGATCAGGTCGTAGATGAGGAACGGGTAGAGCAGCGCGTGGGTGACCTGCGCGGCCTCGATCGTGCCCGCGATGCGCTCAGCGGACATTCCGCCGCTGGACATGATCACGGCCTTCCCGTAGACCATGAGCGCCGGCAGGGTGAAGCACTCGAAGGCGCCTGCGTGGTAGAGCGGACCGGTCGTCAACGTCACGGTCTCAGAGGTGAAGCCCCACTGCATGGCCTGGATGGTGGCGAACCACATGACATTGTCATGGGTCCATACCGACCCTTTCGGTCGGCCGGTCGTTCCGGAGGTGTACATGATCATGACCGGATCATTTCCGGCCGGTCGCGGAAGATCGTCGACACCGTGATCGGGGCAGGTGAGGTCGGGTTCCATGGCCCATTCGGGTACCGGAGTGTCGTCGTCCTCGAGGCAGAACCAGGTCCGGACCGAGAGGTCACCGCGAACCGGCTCCAGCTGGTCACTGCGGCTGGAGTGAAAGAAGACCACCTCGCTCCCCGAGTCCTCGATGAGAAAGGACAGTTCCGCGGGAGCGAGCCGGAAATTCAGGCGGACGGCGATTGCGCCGATGCGGGCGATCGCGAAGTACAGGGCGACGTAGTCGAGGGAGTTCAGCAGGATGATTCCGACCCGGTCGCCCTTGACGACCCCGGCGTCCCTGAGCGCTGTCACGTAGCAATCGCGGCGGGCGCGGAGATCGGCGTAGGTCCACCATGTTGTTCCGTCGATCGACACCGCGGGGGCGCTCTTGTCGCCCCGCGGCAGCGCCCGGAAAGGTGAATCCACGATGTGGTTGATGTCCATGGGAACTCCTACGGTCCTACGTTACCGGCGGTCACAATAACGGCGGGGGTCGACCGAGTGGCATGGGGACGATCGGGTTGTGCGATCCGGACAACGGCGTCGACCGCGAACACACCCTGCCCTTCGGCACACACCATCACCGGGTTCGCTTCGAGTTCGACCACACCGGAGTCGACCAGATCGGCGGCGCGCGACACTGCGACCACGGCGTCACGCAACGCCGTGAGGTCCCCCTTGGGGAGGCCGCGGAAACCGGCGAGTGCACGGAACGCGGTCACCTCGTCGATCATCTCCTGGGCCGTGGCCGGATCGACGGGTGCGAGACGGACGCCGCGGTCCTGGTGGAGTTCGGCCAGCACTCCGCCCGCGGCGAGAAGCACGATCGGGCCGACATCCGGGTCGACCCGGAACCCGATGAGGGCCTCGCCGAGACCTCGGATCATCTGCTGCACGAGAATCTGGTCGGTCGGCACGGTGGGGTCGGTTCGCCGCACCGACGAGACGATGGTGTCGACGGCGGACGTCAACCCGGCGGTGTCCTCGACTCCGAGGACGACGCCACCCAGGTCTGATTTGTGAGCCAGTCCGGCGGCATGAATCTTCACCGCGGCGGGTGTGGCCACCGGGATCTCGTCGAAGGGTCCTGCCGTGTCGAGAACCGCGAACGGGGCGTATGGGATACCCAAGTCGGTGAACACCCCGTACGAGGATTGCTCGTCGAGGACGTTCGTCGTCGTCGGTGCCGGAACGGGAGAGAGTGCCGCCATCCGGGGTGCCCTGGAAGCGAATACCGAAACGATCGCGTCGGCGCAGGACTCCGGGGACCGGAAGGCGCTGATCCCGCAGTCACGAAGCATGCGTAGCGCATCCGGCGCGGAGGGTACGACGAACGCAACGAGGGCCTTGTCGCCTCCTGCGGCGTCGACGATCGGCTTGACGGCGTGCTCCGGATGAAAGCGGGCAGACGAACCCGGGACCGCCACGACGGCATCGAACTCGGGGGCTGCGAGCAGGATGTCGAGTGCGGACTTCATCACCTCGTATCGAGTTCCCGCCAGGGTGAGGTCGACGAGGGTGCCACCCCCTGCATCGATGCCGGCGTCGGCGAGCCGGGCTCGGGTCTGCTCGCTCGGCCGGGTCGGTTCGGCGCCGGCCATTGCCAGGCAGTCCACCATCATCGCCCCGCCACCGCCGGTGGTGGACACGACGGCCACCCGCGGAGCCGAACGCGCAGCTCCGAGGGTCCGGGCGCGGCGAGCCAGGGGGTGCGCCTCGAGGAGCGCGTCGAAGGTGCGCACGCGGGTGATGCCGAGGTCGTGGAGCGCCGCATCGGCTATCGCATCATCTCCCGCGAGGGCGCCGGTGTGGGAGACAGCCAGTTCGGCAGCCGCATCCGAGCGCCCGAGCTTGTATGCCAGCACCGGCTTCCCGCGGTCGGCGGCCGCCCGCGCGAAGGCTGCGAGATCACCCGCATGGCTGAGGTTCTCGAGGAAGAGGATATAGCTCGTCACCTCGGGGTCGTCGACCGAAGCGAGGCACACTTCGCCCAACGACAGGTCGATTTCGGAGCCGGTGGAGACCATGGAGTGGAAGGCTATTCCCTCGTCCTTGCCGCGTGAGGCCAACGCACCTATGGCACTACCCGACTGGGACGCGACGAAGATCCCCCCACCCATCGGCAAGGGCTCGGAAAAGGCGGCATTCGCGGTCAGGACGAGTCGCTGGGAAGTGCTGACCACTCCGAGACTGCTGGGGCCCAGGACACGGGTCCGCCCGGCGGCGGCAACCTCCTCGAGTGACGTCATCCGTCGGCGGGCATCCACCGAACCGCCCACGAAACCGTCGGCCATGATCGTCACCACCGGAATGCCGATCCGGGAGCACTCACGCGCGGCCTCGATCGCCGGATCCGCGCCGGTAAGCACGAAGACGTGGTCCGGGACGGCGGGCAGATCGGCCAGGCTGTCGTACGCTCTGTGACCCGCGACGGTGTCGCGGTTCGGGTTGACGACGTAGACGGTCCCTGGCCAGTCGCTGTCGGCAAGATTGCGGAGAGGGCGCGAGGTGGTCTTGGCCGGATCGTCGGAGGCTCCCACGATCGCGACGGTCTGCGGCTGCATGAGTGCGTGGTAGAGGCGTTCGCCGGCATCGGGACTCATCGCGTGCCCGCCCTCTGGCTGAACCGGCGATCGAAGACGGTCTCCGCGATGCGGTTCTTGAGGATCTCGGTGGAACCACCGGCGATCTTCCAGCCACGGGTTCGCCGGAAGCAGTATTCGACCAGTGATTCTTCGCTGAACCCGATACCACCCATCGCCTGAACGGCGAGGTCTGCGGCGCCGAATCCGGCTTCGTTGGCCGCGTACTTCGCGACAGCGGTGTCGTAGGCGGTCGGAAGGTCACCGTCGCCGACGGCGGCAGCACGGTGCAGGAGCAGTTGGGCGGACTCGAGCGCGACCGCGCGCTCTGCGAACATCCACTGCAGCCCCTGAAATTCGGCGAGGGGACGGCTGAACTGTTCGCGCTCGGTGACATGCCGCACGGCGGTATCGAAGGCATAGCGTCCGACAGCCAGCGATCGGGAGGCGTTCCCGAGCCGCTCGACGTTGAATCCCGTGATCTGCCGTTTGAAGCCGCCCTCGCCGAGAAGGACCTGAGCGTCCGGAACGAAGCAGTCCTCGAAGTACAGCTGGCACCAATGCTCACCGTTCATGAACATCGACGGTTCCCCGACGGTCAGACCGGGAGTGCCTGCGTCGATGAGCACCGAGCCGATGCCCCCCACACCCGGGCCGAATCGCACGTACACCAGGTACACCGAGGCGTCCGCACTGTGGGTTCCGAACACCTTGGTGCCGTTGATGACGAACCCGTTGTCCTTACGGATTGCGGTTGTCTGCAGGTCCGTCACCGCCGAGCCTGCCTCGGGCTCGGTCATGCTCAGTCCGATGACCGACCTCCCAGCCAGCAGGTTCGGCAGGTACTTCTCACGCTGCTCGGGCGACGCGTACTCGGCGAAGGTTCGGATCGCGCCGAAGTTGCCTGCCTGGACGACGTCCGCCGATCGCGGGCAGTGCGCTGCGACAGCTTGGATGGCGACGACAGCGGCGAGCAGCGAGGCGCCCTGTCCGCCCTTGTCCTCGGGGATGGTCAGTCCGAGCAGCCCTTGCTGCCCCATCTGCGCGGCGACGTCCCAGGGAAATTCGGGAGCGTGCGCCCTGGCGAGGGCACCCGGCGCGAGCGTCTTGGCTGCAAACGCCGAGACGGAGGCGCGGAAGTCCTCGATGTCATCGGGAAGGCGGAAGTCCACGGCGAAATCTCCTGTGTTGTGCGGTGAGTCAGTGCTGTGCGGGTGCGGGGTGGGGCGTGGGCTGTCGGTGCAGCGCGACCATCCCGCCGGGAAGATCGCCGGAGACCGTGCCGAACCGTTCCATGACGGCGGGGTCGTGGCCCGGCACCACATGATCGGGTCCGTCGGCGAGTTGCAGGACGGTGTCGAAGGCGTCGAGCATCGCGGGTACGTCGACGATCGCCGGGAACGGGTTCCGTAGTTCGAGGTTTGCGTAGTAGTGGAGCGCGTCGGAGGCGAGCACGACCCACCCGCGTTCGGTGCGCACCCGAACCACCTGCAGGCCGGGGGTGTGTCCGCCGACCGGGTGCAGTTCGACTCCGTCGGTCACTACGTGGCGACCGTCGATCTGGCGGACTCGGCCGTCGAAGGTTCGGCGCACGATGTCGCATACGTCGTCCACGTCGAAGAAGTGAGATAATTGCCGGTGCCGCATGCTGTTGCCGGTCGCGTACGCGACCTCGGCACCCTGGATCCAGATGTCAGCGCCGGGGAAGTCTCCGAGATTGCCGGCATGGTCGTAGTGCAGGTGCGTGACGACGATGTCGGTGACCTCGTCGGGCGCGATTCCCAACTCGCGCAGAGCGTCCGCCGGGCGACGCTCCAGCACTCGACCGCGACGCTCTCCGGCTTCAGGGCTGAAGCCGGTGTCCACCAGGATGATCCGATCCTCGTTGCGGACGACCCAGATGTCGAAGTCGAGCCGCATCGCGCCCGCGAGGTGCGGGTCGCCGAGGAAGTTGTCCCGGGCGACCCGGTCGACATGCCCGAGCCGGATCGCGACGACGTCGAAGGTCGCGCTCATTTCCGCGTGCCGCCGTCGATGAGCTTGACCATTACGGGGTAGTACTCGTCGCGGTAGCCGGCGTCGCGGGTGGCCTCCAACAGTTTCATGGTCTGATCCGCAGAGGCGGTGGGGACGCCCTCGTCGCGGGCGAGCTGGAGCGCCAGATTCAGATCCTTGATGGCGTACACGGTCGGGAACGTCTTGACCGGGAAGCTGTCGACGGCGAGGGTACTCAGCGCCGACTTGCGCAGGACGAAGCTGTCCGCGGATCCGAGGGTGAGCGTCTCGAACAGCAACTTCGGGTCCACCCCTGCCGCGGTACCGATGGCACGGGCCTCCGCGAGCGCGTTGACGGTCTGGAAGACCACCATGTTGTTGAGGATCTTGATGACCTGCCCGCTGCCGAGTGCGCCGGCATGGACGATGTCGGATCCCATGCAGGACAACAGCGGTTGCAGGTCGGTGAACCGTTCCGGCGTGGCGCCGACGGTGATCAGCAGGGTGCCGTCCTTGGCGGCCTGCCGCAACCGGGCCACCGGCGCGTCGACCAATTCGACGCCGTCCTTGTCTACCAGCGCCCCGAGCGCACGCGTCCGGGTCACATCGCTCGTGCTCATGTCGACGATGATCTTCGGTGGGTTGGTTGCGGACAGGAGTTCCGCTGCGACGGCTTCCACCTGGACGATGCTGGGGAGCGAGAGGAAGACGATGTCGGCCTGCTCGGCGACGTCGACCACGCTCGCGCCCCGCTTCGCGCCGGCGTCGACCACTCGGTCCAGCGACTCGGTGCTCAGATCGAAGGCGATCATCTCGTGGCCCGATCGGGTCACCAAGTTGATACTCATCGGGCCTCCCATGACGCCGAGTCCGACGAATCCGAGAGTGCGCTTGCTGCTCATGTTGGTTTCCTTCCCTACGATCTTTTCGTCGCGTCTCGCCGCTCAGTCGAGCGCGACGATCACGCTCTTGACCTGTGTGTAGCCGAGCAGTGCCTCGGTGCCCTTTTCCCGGCCGATGCCGCTGGCTTTGTATCCGCCGAACGGGATCTCGACGCCCGCCCCGGCATAGCGGTTGATCTGCACCTGGCCGGCCTGCAGTTCCCGGGCCACTCGATGTGCCCGGCCGATGTCGGAAGTGAAGACACCCGCCGACAGGCCGTACGGTGTGTCGTTCGCCTGCGCGATCGCCTCGCCGAGATCGTCGAATGCGATGACGGACTGCACCGGGCCGAACACTTCCTGCTGGGCGATCGCCATGTCGTTCGTCACGGACGCGACGAGGGTCGGCATCACGAAGAATCCCGTGTCCCGGCCGGTGGGACGGTGGCCGCCGACGATGATCTCCGCACCGTTCGCTCGGGCCTGTTCCACGATCCCGAGGACCCGGTCGCGTTGAGCAGCCGACACGAGCGGTCCGAGATCGGGATCGTCGGCACCGGGGCCGACGGACAGCCCTTGCATCTCGGCGGCGACCCGTTCGACGAATTCGTCGTGGACCGCACGATGGACGAACAACCGCGTGGTGGCGAAACAAGATTGGCCCGAGTTCCGAATCACGGCAAGGGCTCCGGCCTTCGCAGCACGCCCGAGGTCGGCGTCGGCACAGACGATCGTGGGCGATTTTCCACCGAGCTCGAGATGGGCGCCGACGATTCGCTCCGCAGCCACACGTCCCACGCTCTGGCCCGCTGCCACCGATCCGGTGAACGCGATGTGCCGGACCAGTTCGTGCCCGACCAGGGGGCTACCGACAGCAGGTCCGTCGCCGAGGACGATGTTGCACACCCCGGCCGGAAGACCGGCCTCGACCATGAGGATCGCGACGAGACTGGTCGTGAGTGGTGTCAGCTCGGACGGCTTGACGACCACCGTGTTCCCGGCGGCGAGACACGGTGCGACGCCGCGCATCATCTGGCTGAGCGGGGCATTCCAGGGGGTGATATGCGCGACGACGCCGTATGACTCGCGGACGGTGTAGGCGAAGGTGTCTGCCGCCTGTGGGATGGTTTCGCCGCCGAATTTGTCACACGCACCGGCGTAGTACTCGAGGTAGCGCGCGGTGACGGCGATGTCGCCGCGTGCCTGGGAGATGGGCTTCCCGGTGTCGGCGGACTCCAGGGCGGCCAGCATGTCTGCGTGAGCGCGGACGGTGTCGGCGAGCCGAGCGAGCACGCGTCCGCGTTCGACCGGTGCGGTCGCGGCCCAGCCTCGCCACGCGTCGTGGGCGTTGCGGACGGCCTCGTCGACCTGCTGCGCCGTGGTCTGCGCGAACCGTGCGATGACCTGTTCGGTGGCCGGGTCGTGGACGTCGTGGATTGTCGCGTCGGTTGCTGCCGCCGTCCACTTCCCGCCGATGACGGCGGTCAGGACGTCGGGCAACACCGTGGCCTCAGGCGAGTTCATGGGAGGCATTCGGGGTGAAGTTCGGGGCGCGGCGCTCGCGATGGGAGGCAACGCCTTCGGCGACGTCGGGGCCGTTGAAGGCGAGGAACTCGAGGCCGAGGGATGCGTCGAAGATCGGCCCGGCCTGGCGGTACCAGCCATTGATCGCCTGTTTGGTCCATCGGATGGCATCCTGTGCGCCGTCCGCGAGGTCTTTGGCGATGGTCGTGGCGGTGTCGAGCAGCTGCTCCTTGTCGACGGTGAGGGAGACCAGTCCCGCCCGCTCGGCGTCCTGCCCGGAGACCTCGCGGCAGGTCATCAGGAGGTATTTCGATTTCGCGATGCCGCACAGGAGCGGCCAGACGGCGGCGGCATGGTCTCCGGCGGCGACACCGAGTCGGGTGTGGCCGTCGATGATGCGTGCGTCTGTGGCGGCGACCGAGATGTCGGCCATCAGTGCGATGACGAGCCCGGCCCCGACGGCGGGTCCGTGGATGGCCGAGACGATGGGCTTCGAGCAACCGATGATGTTGTAGTACAGGTCTCGGGCCTCCTGCATGACGCGCATGTTGATCCTGTGGTCGGCGATCTGCGCCTCGACCATGTCGAAGCTGCCGCCTGCGGAGAACGCCTTGCCCACACCGTGCACGAGGACCACCCGGACCTGCGGGTCGCGGTCGATGACCTGCCAGATGAGGGCGAGTTCGCGGTGCTGGTCTTCGGTCACGGCGTTGAGGTTGGGCCCGTCGAAGACGAGCTCGAGCACGCCGGGGTGGTTGTTCTCGAACTTCAGACTGGAGAACTGCTCATAAGTGGACAACATGGGGCGTTCCTTCGTGGCGGTGGGTCAGGAGGGCAGGCCCGCCGGAGCGGACCAGTTTGCGAGGACGTCGTCGACGGTTGCTCCCTCACGGGCGGACAGTCCCGGCCGGCGGGCCGGTGTTCGGTGCAGACGCGGTGAGGGCGCGGGATGGCAAATCCCGTGGACGTCGACGTACACCCCGCGTTCGGCGTTGTGTGCGTCGCGGGCCGCCTCGGGGAAGTTCAGCACCGCGGTCACGCAGGCATCGGTGCCGTCGAAAATCTTTGTCCATTCGGCCATCGAGCGGGTCGCGACCCGTTCCTCGATCAAGGCCCGCAGCGTCGGCCAGTTCGCCTCGTCGTCCCGGTCGGGCCACGCCGTGGTGTCCTCTCCGAGCCCGGCGAGGAATGCGAGGTAGAAATCCGCTTCGAGGGCGCCGACCGCGACGTACCGCCCGTCGGCGCAGCGGTAGGTGTCGTAGAACGGTGCCCCGTTGTCGATGTGATTGGTTCCTGGCTCGTCGGAGAACAGGCCTGCCGCACGCAGGCCCTGCATGCGTGCGGTGAGCAGTGCCGCTCCGTCCACCATCGAGACATCGACGACTTGCCCCTCGCCCGACCGAGCGGACTCGAACAGGGCGCAGACGATTCCGTAGGCGCCGAGTGCGCCGCCGCCGGCGTAGTCGCCGAGGTAGTTCACCGCCGGCCGGGGGCGTTCACCGGGATGTCCGAGGGTGTGCAGGACACCGGACTGGGCGATGTAGTTGATGTCGTGTCCGACAGCCTTCGCCAGGCGGCCGGTCTGGCCGTAGCCGGTGATCCGTGCGAACACAATCGCCGGATTGCGGTCGAGGACGACGTCCGGGCCGAGACCGAGCCGCTCGGCGACGCCGGGACGGTAGCCCTCCATGAAGATGTTCGCCGAGTCGATGAGGCGGAGCACGGATTCGATCCCGGCGGGACTCTTGAGATCGGCTTCGACGGAGGTGGTCCCCCGGTTGACCACGTCCCGGTCCGGGGACAGTCCCTTGGTCTGTCCGATCTCGCGCGCGGAGCGGTGCTGTGGGCGCGCGACGCGGACGACGTCGGCGCCCATGTCGGAGAGCAGCATCGAGATGAACGGGGTGGGCCCGAGTCCCTCCAGAACGACAACTCGTGTTCCGGAGAGGGCACCGCGCCGCGCGGACATCAGTACGACCTCGGCATTTTGAGGACGTTGTGCGAGACGAAGTTGAGCACCATCTCTTGCGAGAACGGCGCGTTCAACTGGAGGCGGCATTCCCGCCACAGCCGCTCGACGTGGTATTCCTTCGAGTACGCGTAGCCGCCCAGGGTCGACATCGCGCGATTGCAGGCTTCGAACCCGGCTTCGGCGCCGAGGAATTTCGCTGCGGCGGCTTCCTTGCCGCATCGCTGTTGCGTGTCGAACAGGGTCGCCGCATGCATGGCCATCCGCTCAGCTGCCTCGAGGCGGATCCACGAGTCTGCCAGTGGATGCGCTACCGCCTGGTTCTTGCCGATGGGGCGATCGAACACGACTCGGTCCTTGGCGTACTGAACCGCGATGTCCATTGCGGCGCGACCGATTCCGATTTGTTCCATGGCGACAACGATGCGCTCGGGGTTGAGTCCGTCGATGAGGTACTGGAAGCCCTTGCCGACTTCGCCGACGACCTCGTCGTCCCGGACCGGCAGGTCGTCGATGAACAGCTCGTTCGAGTCCAGCGCCGAACGGCCGCACTTCTCGATCTCCCGGATGGTGACGTGGTCCCGGTTGAGATCGGTGAAGAAGATCGTCATGCCGTCGAGCGGGTTGGCGTCATCGCGCGGTGAGGTGCGGGCGAGCAGCAGGATCTTGTCCGCGTTCTGCGCGTTGCTGATCCAGACCTTCTGACCGTTGACGACCCAGCCCCCGTCGACCTTCTTGGCCATGGTGCGGATGCGGGAGGTGTCGACGCCGGCGGTGGGTTCGGTGACGCCGAAGCACATGAGGATTTCGCCGCTGGCGATCTTCGGTAGCCACTGCTTCTTCATTTCCTCGGAGCCGAAGTTGATGATCGGCGCCGGGGGGAAGATCGAGAAGTGGATGGCCGACGCACCACTGTTCGCGGCACCGGAAGCGGAGATCTCGTAGAGCATCACGGCCGCCTCGGTCATCCCGAGCCCGAGTCCGCCGTATTCCTCGGGAATGATCAGGCCCAGCCAGCCACCGTCGGCGAACGCCTTGACGAACTCGCGAGGGTATTCGGCCTTCTTGTCCTTCTGCCGCCAGTATTCGAGATCGAAGCTGCGGGCCAGATCGCGTGTCGCCTTTCTGACGACGTCGACGGTGGTTTCCTCGGTGACGATGGTCATGGTGTTTCTCCTAATTCTGCAAAGAGGGAATGGCGGCGAGACTGTCCACGGAGTCGAGTGCGGCGAGATCGCCCGTCGGTTCTCCGAGATGCTGTGCGCGGATGACGCGGCGCATGATCTTGCCGTTCTTGGTCTTCGGCAGAGCCGACACAAGGTGGACGTCGGGGGCGAATGACCGCCCGACGTTGTGGACCGCCGTGGCGACGAGGTCGTCCTCGTCGGTCCCGGCGTCCCGCACGACGACAAAGGCAACGACCTTCTGGCCGCGGTGTTCGTCGGGCACCCCGATCACGGCGACCTCGACGATGCGAGGATCCTTGAGCAGGGCGGCCTCGAGCTCCGCGGGCCCGATTCGCCGCCCGGACACCTTCATCGTGTCGTCCGAACGGCCGTGGATCTTCCAGCTCCCGGACGGCGACACGCTTGCCAGGTCACCGTGAACCCAGACGTCGGGCCAGGTGTCCCAATAGGTTTTCAGATAGCGGTCGGTATCCCTCCAGAACGAGTGGGTCATTCCGGGCCAGGTGTTCATCACGGCCAGTTCCCCGATTTCGTCGAAGACCGGCGCACCGGCCGCGTCGAGGACGGCGGCGTCCATACCCAGCATGGGGCCGTTGAACGACGCCGCGTCCGCGGCGAGGAACGGGTAGCAGACGATGATTCCGCCGGGGACCTCGGTTCCGCCGCTGTAGTTGATGACGGGGCGGGTGCCCTTGCCGACGTGGTCGAACAACCACCGCCAGGTGGGCTCGTCCCATGCCTCACCCGTGGAGGCGAAGGAAACGAGGGTCGACAGGTCCTGACCGATTTCCTCGTTCTGTGTGGCCGCCATGATCGCCCGTGCCGCGGTCGGAGCGATGCCCTGCAGGGTGACCCCGTTGCGTTCGACGATTTCCCACAGCCGGTTCCGGCTCGGGTACGTCGGGACGCCTTCGGTCAGAACCAGGGTGGCGCCGTGCTGGAGAACTCCGATGAGGAGTACGCCGTACAGCATCCAGCCGATGTCGGCGATCCAGGCGACGACATCGCCCCGGTGGACGTCGAATCCGTAGGCCGCGTCGACACCGCACTTGGCGGCCAATCCGCCGTGTGAGTGGACGATGCCCTTCGGTGCGCCGGTGGTACCGGAGGTGTAGGCGATGACGACCGGGTCGTTGGGGTCGGTGTCCACGGTCGGGGTCGGCGCGGGGTCGGCCGGGAGTTCGTCCCAGTAGAGGTCGCGGCCGGCAGTCATCGGAGCCCCGTCGCCGAGATTGCGAACGACGATGACCTTGCGGATCGACGTCGTCTCCGCGAGGGCCTCGTCCGCGGTCTCTTTGAGGGGTATCCGCTTGCCGCGGCGGGTCGTCGCGTCCGCCGTCACGAGCACGACCGCCTCGGAGCTGCGGATGCGTGAGGCTACGGCCTCGGCGCCGTAGCCGGAGAACGCCGGGACCACGACCGCGCCGATCATGGCGGCAGCGAGGAAGGCCACCGCGGTCTCGGTGGCCACCGGGGTGAACAGCACGATCCGGTCGCCCTTGCCGACGCCGAGGTCGCGCAGGTTCGCCGCGAACCGGCGCACCTCACGGTCGAGTTCGGCGAAGGTGAGCGCCCGTCGAGTGCCGTTGTCGGCCTCGTAGACGATGGCGTCACGGTCGGCGAGGTCGCCCGCCGCGTGGCGGTGTGAACACAGGTGCGCCAGATTGATCCCGCCTCCGACGAACCACTTCGGAAGCGGTTTGCCGGCGGAGTCGTCGAGCACCGCGGTGAACGGGCGGCCGAACTCGATGTCGAGGTCGTCGATCACCGCCCGCCAGAACCACTCGGGATCGTCGATCGATGCGGTATGTAGTTCCTCCACTGACTCGTATCCCCACCGCTTCATCGCTGCGAGCAGCCGGTTCCGGGAGATGATCTCCTCGGTTGGCATCCAGGCGGGTGAGGAGGAGGTTCCGAAGACGCATTGCCCCTTCATGTGCACGTCCTTCTTGTGTGATCGGATGGGGATCAGGCGGGGCGCTTGAGCATGAGCCCGTTGCGGCGGGCGTTGCACACGATCTCGTCACTTTGGTTGAGTCCGAGGTGACGGAAGAAGACGATTCCGGCGTCGTTGCGGCTCTTGGACTCTCGCTTGCCGATGATCTCGGTGCGGACGTGGATGGTGTCGCCGTGGAACACAGGCTTGGGGAACGTGATCTCCTCGAACCCGAGATTCGCGACCGTCGTGCCGAGGGTGGTCTCGGGCACGGGGACACCGCAGACCAGCCCGAGGATGTAGAGGCTGTTGACCAGTCGCTGGCCGAATTCGGTGTTCTTGCTGTACTCCGCATCCAGGTGCAGGGGCGCGAGGTTCAGCGTCAGCGAGCTGAACAGTACGTTGTCGTACTCGGAGACCGTCCGCCTCGTCGGGTGGTCGATCACGAGACCGGATTCGAACTCCTCGAAATACAAACCGGGCATATCGGCGCCCTGCCTTTCACTTTGTTTCGCGTGACGAACGTCTGGCAGTTCCGCCAGGAATAGGAAGTGACCTCACGTCCGCGCGATGAGCGGGATCGGAGTCGAGTGACATGAGGCGTGTGCCCCATCCGAGAGTTAATCTACTGTCGATTAACGTACGAGTCAACAGCGCCTTCTGTGCTAATTTTCAATCGATGACAGACACGAGACGCGGAACCGAGTCGAACTCGCCCGCCGGAACCAAAGCCGCGCGAACCCGGCAGCGCATCATGGATGCCACTGCTCGGGTGGTTGGAGAACGCGGCTACGCCGGCACCCGACTCTTCCAGGTCGCATCGGAGGCGGGTCTTCAAACGGCGGCGATCTACTACCATTTCGCCTCCCTGGAAGAGCTCATCGAAGCGGTCATCCGGGAAGGAACTACGCAGGTCAACACCCATGTTCGTCACGCTCTCGCCGAATTGCCGCCGGACACGGACCCGCTGGATAAGATCGCGGTCGCAGTCGAGGCGCATTTGCGCGTGACGCTCGGCATGTCGGACTACACCATCGCTGCGGTCCGTAACTCCCGCCAACTTCCCGACTCCATGCGCGCCGCGATCAGCGTCGACGAGGAGGAATACGGCACCGTCTGGCGTGACCTGATGAACGCCGCACACACGGCCGGCCGGATCAGACCTGACGCCGACCCCTACCTCACGCGCATGCTGATCATGGGCGCTTTGAACTGGGCCGTGGAATGGTGGCGCGAGGACAGGGTCCCGGTGGAGATCGTGATCGCGACCGCGCAGACCATCGTTCGCCGCGGACTGGAGAACCGCTCCGCGCAGGCGACGTTCCCGCTGTTCATCGAGCCCCGCGCCTAGCGGATCGGGCCCCGACCTGCGCGAATCGGGGCGCGTCGAGCTTGTCCGTCGTGGGTGGACGGTGCCCCAGGGCAACGACCGACGGATCGACCCAGGTCGGGGCTATTGTCATCCACATCACGTTAATCTACGATCGATTCACGCACCGGGACGGCAGGTCAACCCGCGGTCCGATCCACGTCGGCAAACTGCATGTCACTCCAATTTCCTTGTCGTGAACTCTGATTCCAGTGATCCGTCGATCCCGGTCCGTCGAAGTCGATCGAACTCGAAAGACCATCATCTCGAAGGAGAAGTCCTCCATGACCACAATTCGACCGTATCGGTCCATGCTCTTCGTGCCGGGCCACAAGGGCGCATGGGCCGACAAGGCCGTTGCGTCGGGCACCGACGCGATCATTCTCGACCTGGAGGACTCCGTCCCCGCCGCGGACAAGATGACCGCACGCGACACCGTCGCCGGGACCATCGGCCGTCTCCACGACCAGGGACTACGCGCGGATGTGTGGGTTAGGCCCAACAGCCGCGATACGGGACTGATGGGCGGCGATCTCGACGCCGTCGTCGTACCCGGCGTCGCGGGGCTGCTGCTTCCGAAGACCTTCAACGCCGAGGACATCGTCCGGATCGACGCTGTCGTGTCCCATCTCGAAGAAACCCGTGGCCTTCCCGCTGGAAAGATCGGTTTCCTGCTGAGCCTCGAAACCGCCTCGTCGATGGCGAACTGCGAGGCGATGGCCGCGGCCACTCCGCGGGTTGCTGCACTCCTCGGCGCCACCGGACCCAACGCCGATGTCGGACGTGAGCTTGGATTCGAATTTACCCCGGGGGGCCTCGAAACCCTGTATCTGCGCAGCCGCATCGTGCTCGCGTCCCGGGCGAACGGGCTCCACCACCCGATCGGCGGCGTGTGGCAGGACATCGCAGATCTGGACGGATTCCGCACCTTCTGTGAGGACAACCGCCGCCTCGGGTACCGGGGCATGACCCTCATCCACCCGTCCCACGTCGAGATCGCCAACGAGGTCTTCACCCCCTCCCCCGAAAAGGTCGACTTCTACCGACGCATGGTCCAGGCCTTCCACGACGCCGAAGCTCAGGGACACGGTGCAGTCGACTTCGAGGGCCAGCACATCGACCTCGCTCACGCCAAGACCGCGGAGGGCGTCATCGCCCTCGCCGACGCCCTCGCCCTCGTCTGAACCATCCCGACTGAATCCGCTCTCCCCCAACAAAGTTCTCCCCTCCCCGGCCCTCCGGAAGGATTGCCATGCCCTCCGCCCATGTGTCCTCGCCACCGAGACAAGTCACCGAATCCGCGGCGCGCCGCCGCGCCATCTACGCCGGCGCCATTGGCAACTTCATCGAGTGGTACGACTTCGGCCTCTACGGCTTCTTCGCTGTCACCATCTCGGCGCTGTTCTTCCCGTCGTCCGACCCGAGCGCCGCGCTCCTGTCCACCTTCGCGGTGTTCGCGCTGGGATTCTTCGTCCGCCCCTTCGGGGCCTTCGTGTTCGGGTGGATCGGTGACCGCATCGGTCGTCGGGCCGCCCTCCTGACCGCCGTGATCCTCATGAGCCTGTCGACCGTCCTGCTCGGCGTGCTGCCGACGCACGCGGGCCTCGGCGTGTGGGCCACCGTCCTGCTCGTCGTCCTGCGGGTGTTCCAGGGGTTGTCGGCCGGTGGCGAGTATGCCGGCGCGACGATCTACGTGGTCGAGCATGCACCCCGGGGATGGCGCGGGCGATACGGTTCGCTCTCTCCCGCCGCGGTCGGCATCGGAACCGCAACCGCCGCTGTCGTCTCCCTCATCGTGACCTCGTCGGTGTCCGAGGCCGACCTCGCCTCGTGGGGCTGGCGGATCCCGTTCCTGCTCGCCGGACCGATGGGCATCATCGCCATCTTCCTGCGGATGCGCATCGAGGAGACACCAGAATTCAAGGCGGTGCGCGAATCCGGCCAGGTCGAGTCGGCGCCGCTCGCCGAGGGCATCCGGGTAGCGAAGAAGTCGATGGCCACCGTCTTCGGATGGAACATGCTCAACGGTGTCGCCTTCTACATGCTCACCGGCTTCACAGTGGCCTACATGATGAAGGTGGCCGCGCTCAGCTACACCGCGTCGCTCAGCGCCCTGGCCATCGCACTGCTTTTCTACACCGCCGTGTCCCCCGTTTACGGGCTGTGCGTGGACAAGATCGGCCGCCGCCAGGTCGCCGTGTTCGCGGCACTGGGTATGGCAATGTTCGCGCCGCTGGCGTTCTACCTGCTCCACAAACAGACGTTCGCCGCGTCGTTAGTCGCCTTGATAGGGATCGGGTTCTTCGCCGCCGGTGTGACCTCCATCGTGGCCGTCTCCATGGTCGACCTCTTCCCCGCCCGCATCCGATTCTCCGCCGGCGCAGTGCCCTATCAGATCTCCATCGCCGTCTTCGGTGGCACCGCGCCCTATGTGGCCACCTGGCTGGGGGGCACCGACATCGAGCTGGCGCCCGGGTACTACCTGTCCCTCATCTCCGCCATCGCGGCAATCGTCGCGTGGTTCGGGTTCAAGGGCGTCAACGAGAATTCCAACGCCGAGTTCGTCGCCCCCGCGGCCGAACGCATCGGGAAATAGTCTCGACATCCCGCGTGCCGACCAGCACTGGCTCACCGCCTCTGCTGGTCGGCACGATATCGGAGACTCCCGTCCTCGCCCTCGGCGACGTCAATTCCGAACGATCACGATGTGCGACGAAGAAAGGCCCTCATCATGTCCACGGTCACCACCAGCCTTCGCGGAACGATCGCGGTACTTCTCCTGAACAACCCCCCGGTGAACATGGGCAATGCGACTCTGCGGGCCGACCTCGCCCGGTCCCTGCAGAACCTCGCGACGGATCGGCAGGTGGAGGGTGTGGTGATCGCCTCGGCGCTGACGCACTTCTACGCCGGCTCGGACCTTTCCGAGTTCGCCGGTGACGTTCGGGAACCGCAACTGCCCTCGGTCATCGCGGCCGTCGAACAGCTGGACGTGCCCGTGGTCGCCGCCCTCACCGGGCTCGCCCTGGGCGGCGGACTCGAATTCGCTCTCGGCTGCGACCGGCGGATCGGAGACCCCACGGTCCAGGTCGGATTCCCCGAGGTGACCCTCGGGATGGTGCCGGGTGCCGGCGGAACGGTCCGTACGCCCCGCCTCACCGGTGTCCCCATCGCCATCGATCTGGTGGCGTCGGCGCGGCGAATCGATGCCGACGAGGCACTCCGCGTCGGCATTCTCGACGACATCGTTCCGGCCGACGAACTCGTCGATCGCGCGGTCGAGCTCGCGAGGTCGGTCAGCGGCAAGTCCCGACTGATCGACCGGCAGGTGCCACCCGCTACCGCCGAAGACATCGAAGCGGTGGTCGCGCGGGTGAGCCGGCGGGCTCGCCCCAACGTCCTCGAGGCGATCGACCTGGTTCGTCGCGCGGGTGACGGCGAGGTCGATGAGGTCCTCGATGCGGAACGGAAGGTGTTCAACCGGCTCAGGCTGTCCGGCGAGGCGAGCAACCTGCGCTACCTGTTCTTCGCACGCCGGGCGGCAGCGAAAGCGCTTCGCTCACCTGCAAACCCACTGCCGGTCCGCACGGTGGGCATCGCCGGCGCGGGAACCATGGGCGCATCCCTGGCCCGAGCCTTCATCGATCACGGGTTCGCGGTCGTCGTCTACGACCGGGACCCTGCCGCGGTGGAACGGCTCGACTCACAGGTCAGCGGGATCCGTACCGCCGCCGACATCACCGGTCTGTCCGACTCCGATCTCGTCATCGACGCCGTGTTCGAGGACATGGGAGTCAAGACCGACCTGCTCGAAAACCTGGAGCCCAAACTTCGGGACGACGCGATCATCGCGAGCAACACCTCCTATCTCGATCTCTGTGAGATGTCGCGTGCGCTCGAGTATCGCAATCGATTCGCCGGGCTGCATTTCTTCAATCCGCCACATCGCAATCCCCTCGTCGAGGTGATCCGCACTCCGGCAACCGACGACGCAACCGCCGCCACCCTGTCCCGGATCGCCGCCACCCTGGGCAAGGTCGCAATTCCCGCCGGACTCGGTGACGGGTTCGTCGCCAATCGCGTCTACGCCGACTACCGCACGCAGGTCGAGTTCCTGGTCGAAGAAGGCACCTCACCGTCGGACGTCGACCGTGCGATGCGCGGACTCGGCATGCCGATCGGCCCCTTCGCTGTCGCCGACATGTCCGGACTCGACATCGCCTGGGCGCGCCGAAAACGGCTCGCAGCCACGCGTGATCCACGGCAACGTTACGTCGCGATCGCCGACCGACTGTGTGAAACCGGCCGACTCGGGCAGAAGACCGGAACCGGGTGGTTCACCTATCCCGACGATTCGCGACGCGGAGAACCCGACCCCGCTGTCGACCGAATCATCGCGGCCGAACGTGCGAACAAGGGCGTCGAGCCCCGCCACATCGACGATTCGGAGATCCGAGACAGGGTCCTGGCCTCGATGCTGTGCGGCGCCGCGGTCCTCGTGGACTGCGCAACCGCCGAGCGCGCATCCGACATCGATGTGGCCATGACCGAAGGGTTCGCATTCCCCAAAGCGCTCGGTGGTCCGGTCCGAGCGATGTCCGCGCGGTCCGACAGCGAGATCGTCGAGGCCCTTGCCGCTGTTCACGCGTCGTGCCCGGTCACTTTCTCGGTGGCCGAACCCGCATCGCGCGGTCACCTCCCTGAAGCCGTTGCACGCTGCCTGAACGAGGTTCGCGAGCGGCGATGACCCGTACCCGCGATGACGGCGTGATGCCTCGGGTCCTCTACCGTGAACCGGTGACGAAGGACACCTCCGGCAAGGGACGGCGTGGCGACGCCCCCGCGCGCAGCGGCAAGCACACCCGTCAGCTGATACTCGATGCCGCCGCAGAGGTCATGTTCCGGGATGGATACGCGGGAACCAAGCTTGCAGACATCGCCGAGATCGCGGGAATCAGAGCACCCGCGATCTACCGCTACTTCCCCTCACGAGACGACCTCGTCGACGAGGTGATGACCGTCGGTCACCGACGATTCATCGAACACGTGACCTTCATCATCGACGCTCTCCCGGCCACCGCGACGCCACTCGATCGGATACTCGCGGCCGTTGCGGGTCATCTGGAAGTAGCCTTGACGATCTCGCACTACGCGGCGGCCTCGACCCGCAACATGAGCCAGATGCCCGAGGATATCCGGGAACGGCAACAAGAGTTGCGCCGAGAGTACGGCATGATCTGGCGACGACACCTCGCCGAGGCAGCCGAAGCCGGACAACTTCAACCCGACTTGAATCTCTATGCGGCGCAAGGACTGATCATCGGAGCATTGAGCTGGGCCAACGAATGGTGGGACCCTGAACGGCAGACCCTCCAGTCGGTGATCCGAAACGCGCAGGACCTCGTCCGCAACGGCATCGGTCGCTGATTGGCAACCATCGTTTGACGGCTGTTCGGGTCGCGACTTAAGGTCACACTTTCGCGCCATCCGGGGCGAGTGTCGGATCAGGTGAGCAGGGTGTTGCAGTGACGGCGAGGGATGTCGGCGGTTCCGCTCCCGGGTTCCGCGCAGCCGCCGACTCCGGCAACGGGCCTGGTCCGGGCATTGCGCCGCAAACGCTCGCCGACGTGCTGGCGTCCGATCTGCTCGTCTCCCCGACCCTCGTCGGCGGCGAGAGCGGCACCTCGCGTGAGGTGTCGAACATCGCCGTGATGGCGGTGCCGGACATCGGGCCGTGGCTCCGGACCGGGCAGTTGCTGATCACCACGACCGCGGTTCTCGGCCGGCTGGTCGAACCGTTCGACGCGTTCCTCGCCCGGCTCGACCGGCGGGGCGTCTCGGGGCTCGCCGTCCACCTGGACGACCCCACCGCATCGCTGCCTGCCGAGATGTCCGATGCAGCCGACGAACTCGGGTTTCCCGTCGTCGTGGTCGCGGAGCTGTATTCGCAGGCACATCCGCTGGCCGCTGCTCTCGCGGAGTCGTCAGCCCGGCAGGTCGACGCCGTGTTCGAGGCGGACCGGTTGCGGCGGGTGCTCGTCGACGTCGTGATGGCGGGCGGTGGGTTCGCCGAACTGTCCGTCGCCGTCGCCCGTGAACTGGGCGGGGCGGTGCTGATCACGACACCCGACGGACGCCAGTTGTGCCGGGCGGGCGACGAGTCCGAACTGCGCCGGCTGGCGGCAAGTGCGGCGCTCGACTCCACCGGACGGGTCCGCACCGATTCGACGGAGGGTGGGCTCGGCCTGCACCGGCTGGGCGACGAGTTCATCGCCGTCTCAGCGATTTCGGCCAACGGCATCGATCACGGGCGGCTGGTGCACTTCACCACCGGGCACCCGCTGCGCAGCGAAGACCTGTATCTCGTCGAGCAGGCGGCGGCGGTGTGCGCCCTGGTGGTGGCCCGCGAACTGGTCGTGTCCTCGGTGGAGGAGAAGCACCGCGCCAACTTCGTGCGTGACCTGCTGCTCGGCCGCGGCGGCGAACACGAGCACGTGGTCGCGCACGCCAAGACGTTCGGCTGGGACCTGGACCGGCCCGTGGTGGTCGTGGTGATCGAACCCGATCCGGTCGGCGAGGACGAACCGTCGATGCCGACCCGGATGCCGCTCGTCGAGCGGCAGGCGCGGGCGTTCACCAGCGCCGTCGCGGGCCGCGACACCGGTGCTGCCGTCACCGCACTGGCGACGGAGACGGTGATCCTGATGGGTGTCGGCACCGACACGATGAACCTCGTCCACGAACTCGTCGCCACCGTGCGCGGCGCCGGCGGCGGTGGTCGCCGGGCGTTCGGGGTGGGGGTGTCCCGGCCGACGGACACGGTGGACGGCATCCCGGCCCTGTACGGCCAGGCCCGGACCGCGCTGAAGGTGGGGCGGCAGATCACCGGCGCCTGGGCGGTGACGCATTTCGACGACCTCGGCGTGTACCGACTGCTGAGCCTCGTCGAGGACGACCGCGAACTCGAATCGTTCGCGAGCGAGACGCTGCGCGAACTGACGGCCGACACACCCGAGGCGCAGGACATGCGGCGCACCCTCGAGGTGCTGCTCGCCACGAACATCAACATCGCCGAAACCGCACGTCAACTCCACTTTCACTACAACACCCTGCGGTACCGGGTGGTGAAGCTCGAGAAGATGCTCGGGTCGTTCACCGATCACCCCGAATTGCGTCTCGACCTGTCTCTCGCCCTCAAGATCATGGCGATGCGCGGCATCAATTCCTAAAGTTGCCAATTTCGCCGGACACGCGCTGGCAGATTCTTCTCACGCCGGGTGGCTGACGCTGTAATAACGTTGCCCTCCTATCGAGGTGCAACTGTGACATGCGGCACATCAGCGAAGCCGGCCGCCGGCACCCTTGCACCGTCACCTGTCTGAAAGGTCCCCCTATGCCTATCTGGACATTGCACGGAGATGGCAAGACCATCGCGCCCGGTGAGGTCGTCGCCCCGAGTGAACGGCTGAGCTGGGGTCGCACGATCGGGCTCGGCGGGCAGCACGTGGTCTCGATGTTCGGGGCCACGTTCGTCTTCCCGATCATCATGGGCCTCAATCCTCAACTGGCCGTGATGTTGTCGGGTTTCTGTACCCTCTTCTTCCTGCTGGTCGTCAAGGGCCGCATTCCCAGCTACCTGGGGACGTCGGCCGCATTCGTCGGCGGCATCGCCGCCATCCGCGCCCAGGGCGGCACGTCCGCGCAGGTGACGGGGGCGATCCTCGTGTCCGGCCTCGTGCTCGCCGGGATCGGCGTGCTGATCCACTTCCTCGGCGGCGGGGTGGTGTTCAAGATCCTGCCGCCCGTGGTCACCGGCGCCGTCGTCATGCTGATCGGGTTCAACCTGGCCCCGGTCGTGGCCGGTACGTACTGGCCCCAGGACCAGTGGGTCGCGCTGACCGTGATGGTCGTGCTGGTGGTGGCGAGCGTCGCGCTCCGCGGGTTCCTCGGCCGGGTCGCGATCTTCCTGACCCTGCTGTTCGGGTACGTGCTGTCGTGGGTGCTCGACGTGACGACCGGCATGATCACGTCGTACGACCCGGTCGCCGGCGCAGTCACCGAGCACTTCCGCGTCAATTGGGACGGCGTCTCCTCCGCATCGTGGATCGGGCTTCCGCCGTTCTCCGACGAGGCGAACGGCATCGTCGGCATCCACGCGCCGTCGTTCAGTCTCACATTCATCGTCCTCGTGCTGCCCGGTGTGATCGCCCTGATCGCGGAGAACGCCGGACACGTCAAGGCCGTCGCCGAGATCACCAAGACCGACCTCGACCCGATGATGGGACGCGCCCTCATCGGCGACGGCCTGGCCACCACCATCGCGACCAGCGTCGGCGGATCCCCGACGACGACGTACGCCGAGAACATCGGCGTCATGGCCGCGACGAAGGTGTACTCCACCGCCGCGTACGCCGCGGCCGGTGCGATCGCGATGCTGCTCGGCTTCTCCCCCAAGTTCGGCGCCGTCATCTCCGCGACCCCCGGCGGCGTGCTGGGCGGAATCACGGTGGTGCTCTACGGGATCATCGGCCTGCTCGGCGCGAAGATCTGGAAGGAGAACGGCGTCGACTTCGGCAATCCGCTCAACCTGATGCCCATCGCGGCGGGCCTGATCATCGCGATCGGTGACGTGGAGTTGACGTTCAGCGACAGCTTCTCCCTCAGCGGCATCGCGCTCGGCACGATCGTGGTGATCGGCATGTACCACCTGTGCCGTCTCATCGCCCCGAAGGACGCCGAGGACGCCGACGGTCCAGGCACCGGCCGTCACCACCCGAAGCCGACCGCGGACGACGGTACGGTCCCGGACCGGGTCGGTCAGTTCACGTGATCTGCCATCGGTGGGACGTGAGTTTTGTCACTAGTTCACGAAACGTCGAGCGTACGATACGGGCAGGATCTGAGGAATGAAACCGTCGCCACTGACTTATCACCGACCTCGGTCGATCGACGAGGCCTGTCAGATCCTCGCGGACGTGGCTCACGAGGGCAAGGTGCTCGCGGGCGGGCAGTCGCTGGTCCCGTTGCTGTCGATGCGGCTGGCCGCGCCTGCGCACCTCGTCGACATCGGATCGATCCCCCGGCTGGACGCGGTGTCGGCGTCACGCGACCTCGGTGTCACGTTCGACGCACTGACCACGCACTCGATGCTGGAAGCCGACCGCGGCGCCGCACAGGTGCAGCCGCTGCTCGGCCGCGGGCTGCGTCTCGTCGCGCACCCGACCATCCGCAACCGCGGCACGACGGTCGGGTCCATCGTGCACGCGGACCCGTCCGCGGAGATGCCGGCCGTGCTCGCGCTGCTCGGGGGCTCGATCACCGTGCGCTCGGTGCGCGGGGTCCGGGAGATCCGGTCGACCGACCTGTTCGCCGGGCCGCTCGAAAGCACCCTCGAGGCGGACGAGATCGCGACCAGTGTTACGGTCCCGGCGGCCGAGCCCGGTGTCGGGACGGCGATCGACGAGATCGCCCGCAGGCACGGCGACTACGCGCTCGTCGGCGTCGCGGCGCAGGTGCGGGTCGAGGACGGCGCGGTGGCCGAGGCCCGGATGACGTACGTGTCGGCCGGCGAACTCGGTGAGGTCGTCGACTACACGGACATCCTCCGAGGCGCGTCCGCGACGGACGACCGGGACCCGTTGTGGCGGAATCTGTCCGAGTTCGCGCGGGAACGGATCGACACCGAACCCGACATCCAC
This sequence comes from Rhodococcus sp. NPDC057529, assembly GCF_042802055.1. Lineage (NCBI taxonomy): Bacteria > Bacillati > Actinomycetota > Actinomycetes > Mycobacteriales > Nocardiaceae > Rhodococcus > Rhodococcus sp. NPDC057529. The sequence goes on along the minus strand of NZ_JBHVEY010000011.1, from coordinate 42,233 downwards.
GCCACGGCGCGCTACCGGTCGCAACTGGTGGCGGCGCTGACCGCACGGGTCGGATTCGCGGCCGCGCAGGATGCAGTACTCGACGGTGCCGCCGTGCACGCGTCGGCGGGAGGAAGATGACCATGGCAAAGGCAACGACCAGCATCGACGAGCAACTCGCCGAGCTGCAAGAGGAGACGGGCGAACAGCACGTCGCGGTGACGTTCACACTCAACGCGGTGACGCAGACGGTGCTGCTGCCGTCGCGGACGCTCGCGTCCGACGCGATCCGGCACCATCTACGCCAGACGGGAACCCACGTCGGCTGCGAGCACGGCGTGTGCGGCGCGTGCACCGTGCTGCTCGACGGCAAACCGGTGCGGTCGTGCCTGGTACTCGCGGCAAGCCTCGAAGGCAGGGAGGTCACCACCGTCGAGGGTCTCGTCGAACCCGACGGCACCCTGCACCCGGTGCAGCAGGCGTTCATCGACTGCCACGGGCTGCAGTGCGGTTTCTGCACTCCCGGGTTCGTCACCACCATCGCGGCGTTCCTCGAGGAGAACGATTCGCCCACCCGCGAGGAGGCCACCGACGCGATCGCCGGCAACCTCTGCCGGTGCACCGGCTACCAGAACATCCGGGCGGCCGTGCTGCGCGCCGCCGAGATCAAGCGCGAGCGGTCGGGCGAGTTCCCGCTCGGTAAGGACGACGAGTCGTCGCGGGCCTCGCTCGACCCGAAGGTCAGGGGAACGACCAACCCCGTCGGCGGAAGGGCAGGCCGAGCATGAGCGTCACGAAACCCCGCACCGAGCCCGCGTCCACCAAGGGTGCCGACGCGCCCGCCGCGTCGGAGAAGTTGTTCGGCAAACCGATTCCCCGCACCGAGGACGCCCGACTGCTCAGCGGTCAGGGCCGTTACCTCGACGATCTGGGCCACAACGCGCTCATCGCCGCGTTCGTCCGGTCACCGCACGCGCATGCTCGGATCACCGGGATCGACATCGACGCCGCCCTGGATCTGCCCGGCGTGCACGCGATCTACACGTACGACGACCTCGTCGACGACTCCCCGGAGATGGCCGAGAACCTGCCCCTCCTGATCCCGCACCCGGCGATCACCGCCCCGCGCAACGGATATCCGCTCGCCAAGGACGAGGTGAACCACGTCGGTGAGGCGATCGCGATGGTCGTCGCCGACAGCCGGTACATCGCCGAGGACGCGTGCGCCAAGATCGACGTCACGTACGAGATGCTCCCGCCGGTCGTGGGTATCGACGTGGCGCGGCAGGCGGACAACGCCGTGCACGCGGACGTCCCCGACAACGTCGCGGCGCACCTGCAGCACGGATTCGGCGACGTGGACGCGGAACTGGCGAACGCACCCCACCGGCTCACGCTGAACCTCGAGATCGAGCGGTCGGCGTCGATGCCGATGGAGGGCAAGGGCGTCTACGCGCGCTGGGACACCGATGAGCAGGCGCTCACGTTCTGGACGTCGACTCAGACGTCGACGTCGGCCCGCGCCGCGATCGCGGCCCGGCTGAAGATGGCGCACAACAAGGTCCACTGCATCGCCCCCGACGTCGGTGGCGGTTTCGGCGTCAAGATCGTCCACCCGTGGCCGGAGGAGGTCATGGTCACCTGGGCCGCGCGGCAGCTCGGGACGGCCGGCATCTCCAGCGAGGTCAAATGGGTCGAGGACCGGCGTGAGCACTTCGTGTCGAGCGCGCACGAACGCGGCCAGATCCAGGAGGTGACGGTCGGTTTCGACGACGACGGCACCCTCCTCGCGTTCGATTTCACGTTCTGGCACGACAACGGCGCGTACCTGCCGTACGGCATCATCGTCATGCTGAACACGTCGACGCAGGTGCTCGGGCCGTACAAGCCGAAATCGTTCCGGGTGGACGCGTACTCGCTGTACACGAACACCGTCATCGTCACGCCCTACCGCGGCGCCGGGCGCCCGCAGGCCGTGTTCGCGATGGAACGGGCGATGGACGCGATCGCGAAGTATCTCGGCAAGGACGTCATCGAGGTCCGCGAGCACAACTTCATCCGGCCCGAGGAGATGCCGTACGACTTCCATCTCACGTTCCAGGACGGCCGCCCGCTGATCTACGACACCGGCAACTACCAGGCCGGGATCGACAAGCTGAAGAAGCTCATCGACTGGGACGGGTTCGCCGACTACAAGAAGCAGGCGAAGGCCGAGGGCCGGTCCGTGGGCATCGGGATCGGCGCCTACGTGGAGGGAACCGGACCCGGCCCGTACGAGGGCGCCCACGTCCTCGTCGAGACGTCCGGGAAGGTGAAGGCCGCAACGGGTCTGACCACCCAGGGGCAGGGTCACCAGACGGCGTTCGCGCAGATCGTCGCGGACGACCTCGGCGTGCCGGTCACCGACGTCGAGATCGTCACCGGCGACACCCGCCGATTCGGTTACGCCGTCGGCACGTTCGCGTCCCGCGGCGCCGTGATGTCCGGGTCGGCGTTCCACGTGGCCGCGCAGATGGTCGCGGAGAAGGCCCGCAAGATCGCCGGGGACGCACTGAACCTCGACCCCGCCGAACTGGAACTTCGCGGCGGGCACGTGTGCAAGATCGGCACACTGCCCGGTGCCGAGGGCACGTCCATATCGCTGGGTGTCGTCGCCGTGCTGTCGAACCCGCTGCGCTACGCGTTCGACGACGCGTCGCGGCAGGCCACCGGATTCGCGAAAGCCGACACGGACATGACGATTCCGCCGGTCCGCGAAGGTGAGCAACCCGGGCTCGAGGCCACCGGCTACTACTCGCCCCCGACGTCGACGTTCGCGTCCGGCGTGCACGCGGCGATCGTCGAAACCGATCCGGTGACGGCGGAGATCCACGTCCGGCGGTACGCCGTCATCCACGACTGCGGCAACGTCATCAACCCGCGGATCGTCGAGGGTCAGGTCATGGGCGCGGTCGCACAAGGTGTCGGCGGCGCGCTGTACGAGAAGATCGTCTACGACGAGCACGGCCAGATGCTGAACGCGTCGTACATGGACTTCCTGATGCCGTTCGTCACCGAGATGCCCGACTCGCTCGAGATGGACCACACCGTCACCCCGTCCGGCCTCAATCCCCTCGGCATGAAGGGTGCGGGCGAGGCGGGCGTGATTCCGACGTCCGCCGTCATCGCCGCCGCGATCGAGGACGCGGAAGGCTTCCCGATCACATCCATGCCGATATCCCCCTCGGAGTTGTTCGAGCTTCGCCTCGCGCACGCGTCGTCACAGAGCAAGGAGAACGAATGAGAATCGCAGGCACAGCCCTACTGACCGCACCACCCGAGGCCGTGTACGACAACCTGCAGGACGGAAAGGTCCTCGCGGCCACCATTCCCGGGGTGCAGTCCCTCGAGCAGGTCAGCGACAACCATTACAAGCTGTCCATCACCGCGGGCGTCGCGTCGATCAAGGGTACCTATGACGGCGAAGTGATTCTGTCGCAGCAGAATCGGCCCCAGTCATTCGTGATGACGGCGTCCGGTGCCGGTGCGCCCGGCACCGTCAAGGCCGATGTGACGGTGCGGCTCGAGGAACGCGACGGCGGCACCCTGCTCAGCTACGATGCGGACGCCGTCGTCGGCGGCATGGTCGGCGGCGTCGGGCAGCGGATGATCACCGGCGTCGCGAAGAAGATGGCCGGGGTGTTCTTCAAGGGCATCGACGGCGTCATCGCCAACGGCATCCCGGCGGCCGAGGTCGCCGCGGCGCCCGGCGAGGTGTCTGCGGTCGGGAGTGTCTCCTCCGCCGCTCCGGTTCCCGCGGCGGCGGCTGCGCGGGTGGGGGTGCCCGAGGGCGCTTCCACGACAACCGTTCTCGTGTCGGCGGCACTCGGTGCGGGCATCGCCCTCGCCGGTGTCCTCGTCGGCGGCATCCTCGTGCGGGGCACCTGCTCGAAATAACCCGCGCACACCCTCGACACAGCACCCCGAACCGCCCGGTTCGGGGTGCTGTCGTCTGTCCGGGCCCTCCGATCGCGGGCAGCGCCGAACGAGGACCGCCGAGTTCGGCGATATGTGACAAAGAAACCGGGCGGCGGAAACGGTGCAATTGCCTTACAGAGACGAGCCCAGGAGGAATCGTGGAATCCAGGAAGATTCGGGTCGGTATCGACACCGGCGGAACATTCACCGACGTCGTGGCTGTGGATGAGGAGTCCGGAGCCGTCGTCACCACCAAGACACCCTCGACGCCCGCCGACCCGGCGCAGGGATTCCTCACCGGAATCGAGAAGGTGCTCGCCAAGCTCGGCGAGACCGGCGACGCGATCGGCGCCGTCAGCCACGGCACCACCGTCGCCACCAACAAGCTGCTCGAAGGCAAGGTCGAGAACCTCGGGTTCATCACCACCGAGGGGTACGAGCACGTCCTCGAGATCGCCCGCCAGTCCGTCCCCGACGGCTACGGCAACTCCTACTTCTGGGTCAAGCCCGACCGCATCGTCCCCGCCGACCGCGTCCGGACCATCGGCGGCCGGCTCGCGTTCGACGGCAGCGAGATCCGTCCCCTCGTCGAGGACGACGTCCGCGAGGCCGCGCGCTTCTTCGCCGACCGCGGCATCCGCACCATCGGCGTGTGCCTCATGCACTCCTACGCCGACCCGAGCCACGAGACGCGTGTGCGCGACATCCTGCTCGAGGAATACCCCGAGGCCACGGTGAGCATCTCCAGCCAGGTGCTGCGCGAGTACCGCGAATACGAGCGGTCCATCACCACGCTGGTGGACGCGGCCGTGAAGCCGAACATCCGCAACTACGTCAACAACATCGCGAACCGGCTGCGCGAATTCTCCTCCGACGAGGGCGAGGCCCGCGACATCCCGTTCTACGTGATGAAGTCCAACGGCGGCGTGCTGTCCGCGAAGGAGGTCGTGCACCAGCCCATAACGACCGTGCTGTCCGGCCCGGCGGCCGGCGCGCTCGGTGCGGCGCTCATCGCCAGCGTCGCGGGTGTCGAGCAGGTCCTCACGTGCGACGGCGGCGGAACGTCGACCGACGTCACCGTCGTGGTCCGCGGCGAGCCCGCACTCACCACCGAGGGCCGGGTGGGGGCGTACCCGTCGAAGATCCCGATGATCGACGTCGTCACCGTCGGCGCAGGCGGCGGCTCCATCGCCTGGCAGACCCCCGAGGGCACGCTGCGCGTCGGACCGCAGTCGGCGGGCGCCGACCCCGGACCGCTCTGCTACGGCAAGGGCGGCAGCGAGCCGACCATCACCGACGCCCACGTGCTGCTCGGCCGCATCCCACCCCACCTGCTCGGCGGCGAGATCCCCCTCGACACCGAACTGGCCCGCAAGGGCGTCGAGCAGCTCGCCCACCAGCTGAAGCTCGACTTCGAGGCGTGCGCCACCGGCATCCTCGAGGTGTCCGCGTGGAACCAGGCCAACGCGCTGCGGCAGATCACGGTCAAGCGCGGCCTCGACGTCCGCGACTTCACCCTGGTGACGTTCGGCGGCTCCGGTTCGCTGCTCGCCTGCAGGCTCGTCGACATTCTCGGGCTCAAGGACGTCCTCGTCCCGCTGAACCCGGGCAACGTGTCCGCGTTCGGGCTGCTCACCGTCGACGTCCGCAACGACTACGTGCAGACCCACGTCTGCCGGCACGACCGGCTGAAGATCGAGGACCTGCAGTCCGGGCTGGACGCGCTCGCCGCCGAGGCGGAAATCGCACTCGCCGACGAGGGGTTCGGCGAGGCGGAGCGCAAGTACGCGCGCTCGGCCGACCTCCGCTACCTCGGCCAGGCGTTCGAGGTGCGGGTGCCGGTCGGGGACGGTCCCGTCACGCAGGAGCTGATGGACGAGGCCGCGGAGCGGTTCCACCAGGCGCACACGGAGCTGTACGGCTACGACTTCCGCGGCGACCCGCACCAGCACGTGGAGTGGGTCAACCTGCGCGTCAGCGGCATCGGCCCGATCAAGCGCCCGGCGCTGAAGGAGATCGCGGCCGGGACCGGGGCGGAGTCCGCCGTGACCGGCACCCGTCCGGCCTACTTCGACGAGTGGGTCACCACCCAGGTCTACGACCGGGCCCGGCTCGGAGCCGGCGACGTCCTCGAGGGTCCCGCGGTGATCGAGGAATTCAGCTCCACCATCCCCGTGCACCCCGGTTTCCAGGCGCGGATCGACACCTTCGGAAACATCCGCATCACCAAGATCGCCGACTCGAACGGAGCGAACCGATGACCGTCACCACCGAACCCGTTGTAGTGCAGGCGGCCAAGCCCTACCGGCTGACACCGGTCGACGGCACGACCCCCGACCCCGTGCTGGTGGAGATCGTCGCCGGCTACCTCGCCAGCGTCGAGATGGAGGTCGAGACGTCGATCTCGCGGACCTCCCGCTCCCCGATGATCCGCGACGCGCACGACTTCCGCGCCGGCATCCACGACCGCAACCTCCGGAAGCTCACGGGCCGTTCGTATTCGGCGCTGGTGCATCCGGTGGCGCGGGACTTCCCGCTCGACACCATGAAGCCCGGCGACGTCTACTTCCACAACGACGTCTACCTGTCCGAAGGCGGCATCGGCCACCTCCCCGATCTCTGCGTCACCGTCCCGGTGTTCGCGACCCGGCCGGGCGAGACGGAACCGTCCGTCGTCGCGTTCGTGCAGGCGTTCGGCCACCACGACGACATCGGCGGCTGCTGCCCGGGATCGATGCCGTCCGGCGCGACCACGGTGTACGAGGAGGGCCTGATGGTCCCGCCGATCAAGCTGTGGGATCAGGGGGTGCCGAACGAGGCCGCGCTGCGCATCATGACCCGCAACTCGCGGATGCCCGACGCGCTGGCCGCCGACCTCGACGCCGAATGCTCCGCGTGCCTCATGGGCGCCCGGCGTCTCACCGAGCTGTTCGAGCGGTACGGCTGCGACACCGTCGAGGCCTGCTTCGACGCGATGATGGACGCGACCACCGAGACGTACCGGCGGGAGATACTCAGCAAGATCCCCAAGGGGGAGTACACGTGGGAGGACTACGCCGAACACGACGGCGTCGACGAGCCCATGCTGCACCGCCAGCGGATCACGCTCACCAAGACCGACCCGGAGGACGAGGGCGGCGAACGCCTCATCCTCGACTTCAACGGCACCGGACCGCAGGCCAAGGGCCCGATCAACCACTGCGGTGACTACGCCGACGGCAACTTCCTCATCAAGTGGCTCGCACCGATCCTGCGCAACCTCGCCGACAGTCCCGAGCGGATGGCGGAACTCGACGTCAACGAGGGCGTCGTGCCGCTGATCGAAATGAAGTTCCCGGAGAAGGGCACGCTGATCACCCCGATCTTCCCGGCGCCCACCAACGCCCGCACGTTCGTGATCCTGCGACTGCTCGGCGTGCTCGCCGGCGTCGTCGCCAAGGCCGTCGACGGGAACATGCCCGCCGACCAGGAGACCATCCGCTACACCGGGGTGTACGGCGAGGACTTCGACGGGCACTCGTACCTGATGCGCGAGGTGCTCGGCGGCGGGTCCGGCGGTCGGCACTACGCGGACGGCGAGGACACCATCCACGTCGTTCCCGACTCGCGGAACCTGCCGACCGAGTTCACCGAGAGCCGGTTCCCGTTCATCGTCGAGAAGCTGGGCCTGGCGAAGGACTCCGGCGGCGCCGGACGCTACCGCGGCGGCCTCGGCTACGAGAAGCACATCCGGATGCTCAAGGACGCGAACTTCATGTCCATCGCCGACCGCTCGATCCTCTCCTGCTGGGGAGTCAAGGGCGGCAAGGCCGGACGGCCCTTCTCCGTGGTCCTCGACCCGGGCGGCCCCAACGAGCGCGAGTTCGACGCGCTGACCGACGCCGAACCGATCAAGGCCGGTGAGGTGGTGCGCATCCGCACCACCGGTGGCGGCGGCTGGGGCGACCCCCTCGACCGTCCGATCGAGGAAGTCGTCCGGGACGTGCTGTGGGGCAAGGTGTCCGCCGAGGGTGCCCGCGCCGACTACGGTGTCGTGCTGGCGTCGTCGACCGGGGAACCGGTCGCGGACGCCGACGCCACCGAGGCGCTGCGCGAGCAGATGCGCGACACCCGCGGACTGGACGAGCCGTTCTTCGACCGCGGTCCCGGTTACGAACGCCTCTCCGGCGGTGCGAAGTTCGCCGAATTCGACTTCATCGACCGGTGATCCGATGACCGAGTCACTCTCCCGCGGCGCCGGCATCGCCGTCGTCGGCGCCGCGGGAAAGACCGGAGCCGCCGTTGTCGCGGCGCTCGAGGGACTCGCCAACGTACGCCGGGTGGTGCACACCGCCCGGCGTACCGGCGATGTCGCCGTCGACCTCGAGACCGGGGTGGGACTGGACGAGGCGCTGTCGGGGTGCCGGGCCGTGTACTTCATCGCCCCGAATGTGCATCCCGACGAGCCGGCGCTGCTGCAGCGGGTTCTCACGGCCGCCGCCGACGCGGGCGTCGAGCATGTCGTCTACCACTCGGTCGCGTGGCCGTACACCCCGGCGATGCCGCACCACGTCGACAAGGCGCGGTGCGAGGACGAACTCAGGACGTTCGGCGGGCTCCGGTGGACGATTCTGCAACCGTGCGCCTATGCGGAGAACTTCGCGTCGGTGCTGGACGGTTCGGCAACGACCGTCGAACTGCCCTACAGTCCCGACGCGACGTTCTCGTTCGTCGCACTCGCCGACGTCGCGGAGGTGGCCGCGCGAGTGCTGACGGAGGGCCCGGACATCCATCACGGCGCCACCTACGAACTCGGTGGCCCGGAGGCCCTCAGCGTGCGGGAACTGTGCGATCGGGCGGCCGGTCCGGTATCGGTGAAGCAGGTGTCCGTCGACGAGTGGATGTCGCGGCACGGGCAGTCGCTGACCGACGACGGTCGCGCCAGGTTGTCCGCGATGTTCGAGTTCTACGACCGGCACGGCTTCACCGCGGGCAATGCCGTGCTCGAGTCGCTGCTGGGCCGCCCACCCAGGTGAGTGGCAAAGCGTGCCGGGGCACACTTTGCCACTCACCTGTCAGACGCCGATCCGGCCGCCCGACTTCCACACCGCCACGACGGCGGGACGCGGCTGCGTGTCGCCGCCGTCGGGCCAGTGCGACGCCGGGTTGTCGGCGCTCGCGTCGTCCAGCTCGCCCGGGTGCTGCACGCACACCGTGACCCGCTCCTCGCCGACGATCGGACCGCACGTCTCGGCGCCCTTCGGGACGGTCAGGAACTGCTTGGTCTCGCCGCGGTTCGGGCCGTCGAGGACGACGCTGAACAGGCCGTCGTTCGACTTCAGCGCGTTGCCGTCAGTGGAGATCCACAGGTTGCCGTGCGGATCGAACGCCAGGTTGTCGGGGCAGGAGATCGGGCTGACGCTCTCCTTGTCGAACCCGCCGAAGTAGGTGTCGGCGGCTGTCGGGTCGCCGCACACGAGCAGCAGGTTCCACGTGAACGCGGTGCCGGCGTGGTCGTCGGTCAGTTCGAGGACCTGACCGTTCTTGTTGTTGTTCCGCGGGTTGGCCTCGTCGGCCGCCGCGGCGCCGTCGACGCCGCGCTTGGTGTTGTTGGTCAGCGCCACGTACACCTTGCCGGTCGTCGGGCTGGGTTCGAAGTCCTCGGGGCGGTCCATCTTGGTGGCACCGACCTTGTCGCCGGCCTGACGGGTGAACACCGCCACCTCCTCGGCGCTCATGCCGTCGACGAGGGATTCCCCCTTGCCGTCCTCACCGGTGCGCAGCAGCGGGATCCACTCCCCGGTGCCGTCGAACGTGCCGCTGGACGGCAGCGTGCCCGACCCGTCGATCTCGTCCGGCGAGTTGCCGGCGAACTTCGCGACGTACAGCGTGCCCGCGTCGAGCAGCGTCATGTTGTTGCGGACGGCGGCCTGGCTGTTGCCGTCCATCATCTTGCGGCTGGAGACGAACTTGTACATGTAGTCGAAGCGTTCGTCGTCGCCGCTGTACGCCACGACGGTGTCGTCGTCGGTGACGTGGATAGTGGCGGCCTCGTGCTTGAACCGGCCCAGCGCCGTGTGCTTGACGGGTGCGGACGTCGCATCCCATGGGTTCACCTCGACGACGTACCCGAAGCGGTTGACCTCGTTCGGCTCCGCGGTGAGGTCGAAACGCTTGTCGAACCGCTCCCATTTGCGTTCGGATGCAGCACCTTCCACGCCGTACCGCTTCAGCCGCGCGGCGACGGCGGGGTCGGTGACCAGTTCGGCGTTCGCGAAGTACTGGTTGAAGTTCTCCTCCCCCGACAGCACCGTGCCCCACGGGGTCACGCCCCCGGAACAGTTGTTGAGCGTGCCGAGCACCTTCGTGCCCGTCGGGTCGGCGGACGTCTTCAGGAAGTCGCTGCCCGCGGCGGGTCCGGTGACGACGAATTCCGTCGTCGCCGTGATGCGCCGGTTGTACGGCCCGAACTCGGGAGTGAGCGTGCCCGAGCCGGATTCGCCCTTCACCTGCACCACGGACAGTCCGTGGGCGGCGAGCGCGGTCTGGAACTGCTCCGGCGACGGGTTCTCGGCGTCGTATCCCGTGAACATGAACGGCTCGGTGGTGTACTCGTGGTTGACCACCAGCAGGAAGGTGTTCGGCTGCCCGTCGACCGGCAGCAGTCCGGCGAAGTCGTTGTTGAACCCGAACTGCTGCGCCTGCGCCTGGGCGGTCTGGTTGTCGAAGTCGAACGCGGGTGCCCCGGGCAGCACCGGGTCGCCCCAGCGGATCACGACGGCCTGCTCGTACCCCTCGGGGACGACGACGGTGTCCTCGGTGTTGGGGGCGACGGCACCGAAGTTCGTTCCCGCCGGGGTGGCGCCGTCCGAACCGCCCGTGCCGGAGACACTTCCGCTGCCTGAGTCGTCCGAGCAGGCGGCCAGCGCACTGCCCGCGCCGACGGCGAGGACGGCCATCCCCGTCCCGCGCAACATCCCGCGCCGCGACAGGGCGGTACGGGCGATGTCACGGAAGTATTCGCCGTGTGAGGTGTTGGGCACGTCGTGGGAGCACGCGTTTCCGCATTTGTACTGGCAGGTGACGGACGCGCGCGAGGACACGCCGTCATGGTTGACGAACAGTGCGAGGGGTTTCAAACTCACCGTGGCTCCCGATTCGAATGCGGACAACTCCGGCACCGTAGAAGTCGTAAGCGAGGGAAAGGGAACGTATGTGTGAACGCGCGGACAACGAGGCGACCCTAAGTCTGGCGTAATTTACGTCTAGCCAGCAGCCCGGACGGCGTGCACGATGGATAGATGGACGCCGTCGATGCGTTGCGGGAAATTGCGTTCTGGCTCGAGCGTTCGCGCGACGAGGGACCCAGGATCGGCGCCTTCCGCCGGGCGGCCGATGTTCTCGAGTACTCCACCGCGGAGGAGCGGGAAGCCCTGGCGGCGAACGGCTGGGTATACCTGCCCGACATCGGCTCCGAGGCGGCCGCGATCATCCGGGAGTGCGCCGATGCGGTGCCGCTGTACCTGACGTATCTGCGCGGTTCCGCGGAGCCGATCGGGCTGGGCGGAACGGAACTGCTCGAGGCCCTCCGCGGCGACCTGCACACCCATTCGGATTGGTCGGACGGCCGGTGCCCGCTCCGGGAGATGATGCGGCGCGCCGCCGCGCTGGGACACGACTACTGCGCGATCACCGACCACTCGCCGCGGCTGACGGTCGCGAACGGGCTGTCGTCGGAGCAACTGCTCGTCCAGTTGAACGTGGTCGCCGAACTGAACGTCGAGCTCGCGCCGTTCCGGGTGCTCACCGGCATCGAGGTCGACATCCTCGACGACGGCACCCTCGACCAGGACGACGACCTGCTTGCCGACCTGGACATCGTGGTCGCGAGCGTGCACTCGCACCTGGACACCGACCGGGCGACGACGACCAAGCGGATGCTGCAGGCCGTCAAGTCTCCGCACGTCGACGTGCTCGGGCACTGCACCGGCCGCCTCGTCGAGGGGGTGCGCGGACCGCGGCCCGAATCGAAGTTCGACGCGGAACGCGTATTCGACGCGTGCCGCGAGTACGGCACCGCAGTGGAGATCAACTCCCGCCCCGAACGCCGCGACCCGCCGGGACGCCTGATCGACCTCGCACTGAACAGCGGCTGCAAATTCTCCATCGACACGGACGCGCACACCACCGGGCACCTCGCCTGGCAGGGCTACGCCTGCGAGCGCGCCGCCGAGCGCGGAGTCGAGCCGTCGGATGTGATCAACACCCTGCCCGTGGCCGAGTTGCTGGAGTGGACCGGCGCGCCGATTCGGCAATGATCCGTGTCGGGCTGATCCCGGTCGCGGTGGTCGCCGTGGTGATCGCCGCCGCCGAGGGCGCTCCGCGCCCCGTGAGTGGTTGACGAGTCCCTGGACTCGCTAACCACGCACGGGCGCGTCAGCGCACGATCACGACGTCCAGCGTCCGGGGACCGTGCACGCCCTCGACGCGGTTGAGTTCGATGTCGCTGGTGGCGCTGGGACCGCTGATGAACGTCAGCGGTGTGGTGGCGTCGAGGGTCTGGAAGGCCTGCGGCACGGTGTCGACGATCTGATCGGTGCGCACGATGCAGATGTGGTGATCCGGGACCAGGGTCAGCGCCCGGCGTCCCTGACCGGCGCCGCCGTCGAGCACGATGGTCCCGGTGGCCGCGATTCCGAGGGTGCAGCCGGTGACGACCACGTCGATGGCGTCGAGTTCGAGCGTCGACAGTTCGGCGGGTGCGCCGTCGACGACGACGTCACCGCGCGGCCGCCACGACTGCGGCAGGTCCGGTGGGACGACGGCCCGCTTCCCCTCCGCGATCAGTCCGGTGACGATCTCGGCGACGGTGGTCTCGTCGGCGCGGTGGACCTGTGCGCGGTAGTCGTCGACGGTGTGGGCGAACAACTCGACGTCGCCGGGGCCGGACGCCGGCTCGCGGTGGTAGTCGCGGGGAACGGGGCCGGGGGCCGGCGCGTCGGCCAGCGCCGACCGGATCCGGGACAGTATCTCTGCGCGTGCGGTCATCGGGTCGTGTCCTCGTGTGTGCGGGCCCACCATTGTCGGAACGTCTCCTTCGGCGGGGCGGGCAGGTCGCGGCTCGCGGTCCACTTCGACGCCGGGTACGGCAGCGACGTGATGCGTCCGGACCGGCCGCCCAGCACCCGGCCGACCTTGGCCGCTGTCTCGGCGGCGGCGAACCGTTTCTCCGACCCCATCACGAAGCCGGCGGCCTTCATCGCGAGGTCCTGGCCGCCGGGCAGTCCGTGCCGTTCGGAGTCGACCTGTTCCGCGCGCAGGTGCACGAGAATGCTGGGAATGTCGATGCGCACCGGGCAGGCGTCGAAGCAGGCGCCGCACAGGGTGGACGCGTAGGGCAGTGAGGCGTTGGGGTCGTCGTGGCCTGTGGTCCCGGTGAGTTGTGGGCTGAGGATCGCTCCGATCGGCCCGGGATAGACGGACCCGTATGCGTGACCGCCCGCCCGCTCGTAGACGGGGCACACGTTCAGGCAGGCGCTGCAGCGGATGCAGTGCAGCGCCGACCGCCCGGTCTCGTCCGCGAGGACGTTGGTGCGACCGTTGTCGAGCAGGACGACGTGGAAATTCTGCGGGCCGTCGCCGGGATGCACCCCGGTCCACATGGAGGTGTACGGGTTCATCCGCTCGGCGGTGGACGACCGCGGCAGCAACTGCATGAACACCTCGAGGTCGTTAAACGTCGGGACCAGTTTCTCGATGCCCATGAGCGTGATGAGGGTGTCGGGCAGGGTCAGGCACATCCGTCCGTTGCCCTCCGACTCCACCACCGCGAGGGTTCCGGTCTCCGCGACCCCGAAGTTCGCGCCACTGATCGCGACCTTGGCGGACAAAAACTTTCGCCGCAGGTGTGCCCGCGCGGCCATCGCCAGCGCGCGGGGGTCGTCGGTGATGTCCTTGTCGACGCCCGGCATCGCGTTCAGGAAGATCTCGCGGATTTCGGCGCGGTTGCGGTGGATCGCGGGAACGAGGATGTGACTCGGTTTGTCCTCGCCGAGTTGGACGATGAGTTCGGCGAGGTCGGTTTCGATGGCCGCGATCCCGTTCTCCTCGAGATGCTCGTTCAGGCCCGTCTCCTGCGTGGCCATCGACTTGACCTTCACCACCTCGTCGGAGCCGGTGGCCCGCACGAGGTCGGTGATGATCCGGTTCGCCTCCTCCGCGTCGCGCGCCCAGTGGACGGTGCCGCCGCGGGCGGTGACGTTCTCCTCGAACTGCACGAGCAGTTCGGGGAGCCGGGCCATCACGTCCGCCTTCAGGGCGCTGCCGGCCCGGCGCAGTTCCTCCCAGTCGTCCACCTCGGCGACCGCGGCGATCCGCTTGTTGCGGATGGTGGTGGTGGCGGCGCCGAGGTTGGCGCGCAGCTGGGTGTCGGTGAGTGCCTTCCGTGCGGCGTCGGGGAAAGATTCTGTGCCCCGGATGTTTCCGGTGCCGGCGTGGAAGGAGGGTGAGCCGAGGAACGTGGTCATGCGGTGCTCCCGATCTTCTCGGTGCTCGCCAGGATCTCGGCGAGGTGGACGGTGCGGACCCCGCTGCGCAGCCGGGACAGCCCGCCGCCGATGTGCATCAGGCAGGACGAGTCGCCCGCGCTGCACACCTCGGCGCCGGTGCTCAGGACGTTGCCCATCTTGTCGGCGAGCATCGCGGTCGACGTCTCGGAGTTCTTCAGCGCGAACGTTCCGCCGAAGCCGCAACAGGATTCGGCCGCGGGCAGCTCGATCAGGGTCATCCCCCGCACCGCGCGCAGCAGTTGCAGCGGTTTGTCGGCGACCCGCAGCATCCGGAGCGAGTGGCACGTCGGGTGGTACGTCACCCGGTGCGGGTAGTAGGCGCCGACGTCGGTGACACCGAGGACGTCGACGAGCAGTTCCGACAGCTCGTACGTCCGGGACGCGACGTCCTCGGCGCGGGTCGCGAGCGATTCGTCCCCGTACCGCCGGGCGACCATCGCGTGCTGGTGCCGGACGGATCCGACGCAGGAACCGGACGGCGCCACCGCGACGTCCCACGACGGTCCGCTCTCGAACGCCTCCACGTGGTGACGGACGAGCGGCAGCGCCTCGGCCTGGTAGCCGGTGTTGACGTGCATCTGCCCGCAGCACGTCTGCTTCGGCGGGAACACGACCTCGTGGCCGAGCCGCTCGAGCAGACGGACCGTGGAGGTGGCGGATTCGGGGAACAGGGCATCCGCCAGGCAGGTGGCGAACAGGGCGATTCTCATCGGGTACTCCAACCGGGCTGGGCTGTGGTCTGACCACAGTAGCGCACTGTGGTCAGACCACACCAGGTAAACTTCGGTCGTGCGCACACACGAGGTCGTCCTGCACCGCATCGAGCAGGATCTGGCGGCCGGCAAACTCACCGTCGGCGGTCGTCTGCCCGCCGAGCGCGCACTCGCCGAGGAACTGGGCGTCGGACGCTCGTCGGTCCGCGAGGCCATGCGCGTGCTCGAGGCGATGGGCATCGTCCGCACGGCCGTCGGGTCCGGACCGGACGCAGGCGCGATCGTCGCCGCCGACCCGGCCGCGTCCATCGGCGCGGCACTGCGACTGCACATGGCGACGCGCACCCTGCCGATCCGCGACGTCGTCCAGACCCGCACGCTGCTCGAGTCGTGGGCGGTGCAGGAGGCCGCCGGGCAGTCCGGTGACCTCGACTTCTCGGCCATCGACGCACTGCTCGACGCGATGGACGACGAGGACCTCTCCCCGGAGGCGTTCCACCGCCTCGACGCCGACCTGCACGTCGCGATGGCCGGACTGGCCGGCAACGTCCTCGTCGAGGCGATGATGGTCTCGCTCCGCGACTCCATCCACGGCTACGTCATGCAGGCGGTTCCGCTGCTCGACGACTGGCCCGCGGTCGCGACCCATCTGCGCTGCGAGCACCGCGGGATCGTCGCCGCCCTCCGCGCAGGGCACGGCGCCGAGGCCGCCGGCCTGGTGCGGGAGCACATCGAGGGCTTCTACGGGCGCTTCGCGCCCGTGCGTGGTTGACGAGTCCCTGGACTCGTCAACCGCGCACGGGGCGGTACGCCCCCAGGATCTGCGCCTCGGCGTCTTCGAGGTAGGTCTTGAGTAGCTGACCTGCGGCTTCGGTGTTGCCGGCGACGAGGGCGTCGTAGATCTCGTGGTTGCGGGTGAGGTACGGCCCGTGGAAGCGGTGGGCGTCGTCCATGACGTGGAAGACGAGCCGTGCCTCGTTCCAGACGCTGCGCATGAGTTCGTCGATGCGGTTGCTGTTGTTGAGGCTCGCGAGGGCGATGTGGAAGTAGATGTCGGCGGTGCCGACGCCGGTCCAGTCCTCGACGGCGAACCGCTCGTCGGCCAGGTTCAGGGCCTCGGCGACGCCGGACAGGTCGCCGGTCTCGGGGTCGAATCCGTTGACGCCGGCGCATTCGACGACGCGTCGGCAGATGTAGAGCTCGGTGATGTCCTCGGCGGTGGGGACGCGGACGAAGACGCCGCGGTTGAGTTCGTGCGCGACGAGCCGGTCTTCGATGAGGATCTGGAAGGCCTCGCGGACGGTGTTGCGGGAGACGTCGAGGGCGGCGCAGATGTCGGGTTCGGACAGTCGCGCCCCTGGTGGGAACGTTCCGTCGATGATGGCGTCCCGCAGAATGCCGGCGACCCGTGTGGTCCTGCTGGTGCGTTCGAGCAGGCCGCGGTGAGCGGCCAGGCGGGAATGCGCGTCGCCGCGAAGGGCATTCGAGCTGGTCAAGTCCACTCCTCAGGTTTCGATCTCGACCGCAATCATAGTTGTCAGCTCGGTTCCGCGATTTCTTCCAGGATAACAATCCCCTCGAGGTATTGCAGGATCGTTGAACGATTTGTACCGTGATGGGAGTTACATCGGATTCTTCGAGCAGTTACATCCCTTCTTCAGGCGAGGTGCCATGACCACAGATACACAGACCGAGGTCGCGCAGGCGCGCCCCTTCGACTGGTTCCGCACCCTCGGGCCGAAGGGAAAAAGAGCCTTCATCGGCGCGTTCGGCGGATACGGGCTCGACTCCTACGACTTCCAGGTCCTCCCGCTCGGCCTCGCGGCCATCGCCGCCTACTTCGGCCTCACCACCGGTCAGGCAGGCCTGCTGACGACGGTCACGCTGGTGGTGTCCGCGCTCGGCGGCGCCCTCGCCGGCATCCTCGTCGACAAGATCGGCCGGGTCCGCACGCTGCAGGTCACCGTCGCGACGTACACGATCTTCACGGTGCTGTGCGGTTTCGCGCAGAACTTCGAGACGCTGCTGATCTTCCGCGCCTTCCAGGGCCTCGGCTTCGGCGGTGAGTGGGCGGCAGGCGCGATCCTCGTCGCCGAGTACGCCCGCGCCGAGTACCGCGGCCGGGCCGTCGCGTTCGTGCAGAGCGCATGGGCCGTCGGCTGGGCGCTGGCCGTGATCGTCTACACCATCGTCTTCCAGCTGTTCGACCCCGACGTCGCGTGGCGCGTGCTGTTCTTCACCGGTGTGCTGCCCGCCTTCCTCATCATCTGGGTGCGCCGGAACCTGAAGGACCCCGAGGTCGTCACGGAGCGCCGCGAGTCCGCGGGCAAGCAGACGGGCTCGTTCGCGGCCATCTTCCGCGGCGGACTGCTCCGCACCACCGTGCTCGCGTCGCTGCTCGCCACCGGTGTGCAGGGCGGCTACTACACGCTGGCGTCCTGGCTGCCGACGTTCCTCAAGACCTCGCGCGGACTCGACGTCGTCGGCACCGGCGGCTACCTGGCGATCCTCATCTCCGGGGCGTTCCTCGGCTACGTCAGCGGCGGCATCCTCACCGACAAGCTGGGCCGCAAGCGGACCATGCAGCTGTTCGCGTTCCTGTCGGCGATCTTCATGGTCGGCTACACCCAGGTGCCCGAGGGCGCGAACACGCTGATCCTGATCCTGGGCTTCCCGCTCGGCTTCTGCACGTCGGCGATCTTCAGCGGATTCGGATCGT
This sequence comes from Rhodococcus sp. NPDC057529, assembly GCF_042802055.1. Lineage (NCBI taxonomy): Bacteria > Bacillati > Actinomycetota > Actinomycetes > Mycobacteriales > Nocardiaceae > Rhodococcus > Rhodococcus sp. NPDC057529. The sequence goes on along the minus strand of NZ_JBHVEY010000011.1, from coordinate 24,318 downwards.
TCCTGTCCGAGCTGTACCCGACGCAGTCCCGCGGCACCGGCCAGGGCTTCACGTACAACTTCGGGCGCGCCGTCGGCGCCGTGTTCCCCGCGGTCGTCGGTTTCCTGGCCGCCACCCAGCTGGGCATTGGCGGCGCGATGATCTTCGGCGCCCTCGGCTACGGCATCGCCGTGTTCGCCCTGTTCTTCCTCCCCGAGACCCGCGGGAGCGAACTTGCCTGACTCGCCGATCGACCTCCGCTCCGCGTTCCGCTCGGGACGCGTCACCCCGACCGCCGGTCTGGCACCCGGATTCGCGCAGACGAATCTCATCGCCGTCCCGCAGGACTGGGCGTACGACGTGCTGCTGTTCACCCAGCGCAACCCGAAGCCGTGCCCCGTCCTCGACGTCGGTGACGCCGGCTCCCGGACGACGATGCTCGCCCCCGGCGCCGACATCACCACGGACCTGCCGCTGTACCGGGTGTGGAAGGACGGCGAACTCGCGGACGAGACCACGGACGTGTCCTCGCTGTGGCGGGACGACCTCGTCGCGTTCCACATCGGGTGCAGCTTCACGTTCGAACATCCGGTGGCCGCGGCCGGGGTGCCGCTCCGGCACGTCGAGCAGGGCAGCAACGTCCCGATGTACGTCACCGACCGCGAGTGCAGGCCGGCGGGCCGGGTCAGCGGGCCGATGGTGGTGTCGATGCGACCCGTCCCCGAGCACCAGGTGGCGCTCGCGGCGGCGATCTCGGCGCGGATGCCCGCCGTCCACGGTGGCCCCGTGCACGTCGGTGATCCCGCGGAACTCGGCATCGCCGATCTCGCGGCCCCCGACTTCGGCGATCCGGTGACCTTCGAGCCCGGCGACGTCCCGATGTTCTGGGCCTGTGGGGTCACTCCGCAGGCGGCGGTGATGGCGTCCCGGTTGCCGTTCGCGATCACCCACGCACCCGGGTACATGCTGATCACCGACACCCCGGACAGCGAGTACGTCCTGGAGGTCCCCGATGCGCGTTGACCTGAACTGCGACCTCGGCGAGGGCTTCGGGCAGTGGACGCTGGCCGACGACGACGCCCTCCTCGACATCGTCACCAGCGCGAACATCGCGTGCGGGTTTCACGCGGGCGATCCGATGATCATCCGCAAGGCCTGCGACAGCGCAGCCGAGCGCGGCGTCGCGATCGGGGCGCACGTGGGGTTCCGGGATCTGGCCGGATTCGGCCGGCGCGACCTCGCGGTGTCGCCCGCGGATCTGCGCGACGAGACGCTGTACCAGATCGGCGCACTCGCCGGGTTCGCCCGCGCCGCCGGATCCTCGGTGACGTACGTCAAACCGCATGGTGCGCTCTACAATTCCGCGGCACTCGACTTCGGGCGGGCCGACGCGGTCGCATCCGCCATCGACGAGTTCGCCGAGCCGCTCACGCTGATGGGACCGCCCGGCTCGCAGTTGCAGCGGGCCGCGGAGGCGCACGGCATCGCGTTCGTCGCCGAAGGTTTCGCCGACCGCCGCTACACCGCCGCGGGCACGCTGACCCCGCGCTCGGTGCCCGGCGCCGTCATCGACGATCCCGACATCGCCGCCGCGCAGTCCGTGCGGATGGTGGCGACCGGAACGGTGGAGTCGATCGACGGCGACGACGTCGCGGTGGCGGTGCGCAGCATCTGCGTCCACGGCGACACGCCCGGGTCCGTGCACACCGCACGCCGGGTCCGGCACGCCCTGGAGAGTGCCGACGTCACGCTCGGATCCTTCACATGACCACCCCCACCCGGATCCTCCCGGCGGGCGATCGGGCCCTGCTCGTCGAACTCGACTCGGAACCCCTGGTCGTGTCGCTGACCGAACGCCTGCGCCGGACACCGCTTCCAGGTATGGAGGACGTGCTGCCCGCGGCGCGCACGGTGCTCGTCACCACCACACCGCGGACCGACCTCGACGAGGTGCGCCGCGCGCTGCGGACGTTGACCGTCGACCTCGAGGCACACGACCACACCGGCGTCCCCGAATCCGAACCGGTCACCATCCCGGTCCGCTACGACGGCGCCGATCTCGCCGACGTCGCCGACCTTCTGCGGATGAGCCGCGAGGACGTGATCGCCGCCCACACCGCCGCCACGTGGCGTTGTGTATTCATCGGATTCGCACCGGGTTTCGGCTACCTGAGTTGCGGCGACGACCGGCTCACCGTGCCCCGGCGCGCGCAGTCCCGCACCGTGGTGCCCGCCGGATCCGTGGCCCTCGCCGGCGGCTACGGCGCGGTGTATCCGCGGTCCTCCCCCGGCGGATGGCAGATCATCGGAACCACGGACTCCCCGATGTGGAACCTCGACGCGGAACCCCCGGCGCTGCTGCAGCCGGGGCGCCGCGTCCGATTCGTCGACGAGGAAACGCTGTGAGTGAACTCGAAGTACTCGAAACGGGTCCGCTCAGCCTGATCCAGGACCTCGGCCGCCCCGGCTACCTCAGTTCGGGTGTCGGCGTGTCCGGCGCCGCCGACCGCGGATCCGCGAGGCTCGCGAATCGGCTGGTCGGGAACGACGAGAACGGCGCGTGCATCGAGGTGCTGATGGGCGGGCTCGCCCTGCGCGCGCGGGCGGTGACGACCGTCGCCGTCACCGGTGCCCCCGCCGCGGCGCTGCTCGACGGCATCCCGATGGGTCACGCGAGCGTCATCGTGATGGAGCCGGGCCAGACGCTGCGGTTGCAGTACGCGCACGTCGGGCTGCGCAGCTACGTGGGGGTCCGCGGCGGCCTCGCGGTGCCGGACGTGCTCGGCTCCCGCAGCACCGACACGCTCTCCGGCATCGGCCCGGAAGCGTTGAAGCCCAACGACGTCCTGCCCGTCGGCACGTGGACGAGGAACTTCCCCAACGTCGACGTCGCGCCCCTCCCCGCGATGGACCCCGGACCGCTGTCGGTGCGGGTCGTCGGCGGTCCCCGCGACGACTGGTTCACCAACCCGGACGCGCTGACCACCGGTGCGTGGGCGGTCTCCCCGGACACCGACCGCATCGGCGCCCGCCTGAACCGGCACGCCGGCGCACCCGCCCTGCAACGGACGTCCGAGGCCGAACTCCCCACCGAGGGCGTCGCACTCGGGTCCATCCAGGTCCCGCCGAGCGGGCAGCCCGTCGTATTCCTCGCGGACCATCCCATCTCCGGCGGGTACCCCGTCATCGGCGTCGTCGCGGACGAGGACATCGACCGGATCGCCCAGGCCCGCCCAGGCCAACTGATCCGCTTCACCACTGCGTGATCGGCTGCGCGCCGATCCCATTACAGGAGATCACCCCATCGCCATGAACAGCATCGGCACGGAACTCGACACACCCTGGTCCCACGAGTCGTGGCGCACCACGCTGCTCGCGGAACCGCACCGTCAGGGCACCGCGGTCGCGCGCCACTACGCGTCCGCGCTGCCGATCAGCTACGCCACCGAAACCGATCCGGCACAGGCGATCCGCGACGTCGCCGAGGTGGAACGTCTCGACGTCGACAGTGTGGCGCTGACGTTCACCACCACGGAGGCGTCCGCGCCGTACGAGAACCTCAAGATCTACGCCGTCGGCAAACCCGCACCGCTCAACGAGGTGCTGCCGATCCTGTCCAGCCTGGGCGTCAACGCCCTCGACGAACGGCCGGCCGCGCTGACCCGGCCGGACGGCAGTCGCGCCTGGATCTACGACCTCACCGTCGACCTGCCGGCGGTCACGGACGGCCACGGGGCGACCCGGGACGGCCGGATCTCGGACGCGTTCCGGGCGGCGTGGACGGGTGAGACCGAGGTCGACGGGTTCAACGCCCTCGTCCTGCACGCCGGGCTCGGGTGGCGTGAGGTGACCGTCCTGCGGGCGTACGCCGCCTATCTGCGCCAGGCCGGCCTGCCCTACAGCCGCAGCAACGTCGAACGAGTCCTGCTGGGCAACAGCGCCATCACACAGCTTCTCCTCGAGTTCTACGCGCTCCGGCTCGACCCCAGCCTGGAACGGGACGCCGCCGCGGAGGACGCGCTCGAAGACCGCATCTCGGCCGCGATCGACGCCGTCGCCGGAATCGACGCCGACCGGATCCTGCGGGCCCTGCTGTCGCTGGTCCGTGCCACCACCCGCACGACCCATTACGTCCGCGATCCGCGGCCCGCGAAGGCCCTGGCGTTCAAGTTCGACTCCTCGTCGATCGACGAATTGCCGTTGCCCCGGCCGAAATACGAGGCCTACGTGTACTCGCCGCGGATGGAGGGCGTGCACCTGCGGTTCGACGACGTCGCCCGCGGCGGCCTCCGATGGTCCGATCGGCGCGACGACTTCCGCACCGAGATCCTCGGACTCGTCAAGGCGCAGGCGGTCAAGAACGCCGTCATCGTCCCCGCCGGGGCGAAGGGCGGCTTCGTCGTCAAGAACCCGCCCGCGGCGACCGGCGACGCCGCCGCCGACCGGGAGGCGATGCTGGCGGCCGGAATCTCCTGCTACCGCGAATTCATCTCCAGCCTCCTCGACATGACGGACAACCTCGACATCGCGACCCGGCACGTGATCGCGCCGGACGGCATCGTCCGCCGCGACGGCGACGACACCTACCTCGTGGTCGCCGCGGACAAGGGCACCGCGGCGTTCTCGGACGTCGCCAACGCCGTCGCGCTCGCGCGCGGGTACTGGCTGGGCGACGGTTTCGCGTCCGGCGGGTCCGTCGGCTACGACCACAAGGCGATGGGCATCACCGCCCGCGGCGCGTGGGAGAGCGTCGTGCAGCACTTCCGTGAGATGGGCGTCGACACCCGCACCGACGACTTCACCGTCGTCGGGATCGGCGACATGAGCGGCGACGTGTTCGGCAACGGGATGCTGCTCAGCCCCCACATCCGCCTCGTCGCCGCGTTCGACCACCGCCACGTCTTCATCGACCCCGACCCCGACCCGCAGACCTCCTGGGACGAGCGGGCGCGGCTCTTCGGCCTCGGCAGGTCCAGTTGGAAGGACTACGACAGGGCGGTCCTCAGCGACGGCGCGATGATCGTCGACCGGTCGGCCAAATCCGTTCGGCTGACACCGCAGGCGCGGCGCGCGCTGGGGATCGACACGGATCGGGCGCTCACCACCGTCGAACTCGTCCGCGCCGTCCTCGGTGCGCCCGCGGACCTGCTGTGGAACGGCGGCGTCGGCACGTACGTCAAGGCCACGTCGGAGAGCCACGCGGACGTCGGCGACAAGTCGAACGACGCCGTCCGGCTCGACGCGCCCGCACTGCGCGTCCGGGTGGTCGGCGAGGGCGGCAACCTCGGCCTCACCCAACTCGGCCGGATCGAATACGCGCGCCACGGCGGTCGCGTCAACACCGACGCACTCGACAACTCCGCCGGTGTCGACTGCTCCGACCACGAGGTCAACATCAAGATCGCCCTCGCGGGTGCCACCGCCGACAACACGCTCACCGCGCAGGACCGTCGAGAACTGCTGTCCGACATGACCGACGACGTCAGCCGGCTCGTCCTCGCCGACAACCGCAGCCAGAACGAGATGATGAGCCTCAACCGGGCGCAGGCGGCGACGCTCGTCAGCTTCCACTCCCGCATGGTCGACGACCTGGAACGGCGCGGCCACGTGGACCGCGCGATCGACGTGCTCCCGACCTCCGCCCAGTTCGGTGCCCTCGAACGCGAGCAGAAGGGCCTGACCAGCCCGGAACTGGCGCAGCTCACCGCGCAGGTCAAGCGGTTCATCAAGAGCGAGGTGTCGGGCACCACGCTCCCCGACAACAAGGTCTACGCCGGCCGGCTCCACGACTACTTCCCGCCGCGGCTCGGCCGCGAGTACGCGCACACGGTCGCCGTGCACCCGCTGCGCCGGGAGATCGTCACCACGTCGGTCGTCAACGACATGGTCGACCGTGCCGGGATGACGTTCGCCTTCCGGCTGCGGGAGGAGACCGGCGCCGACTCGGCGGAGGCGGTGAACGCCTTCACCGCCGTCACCGAGATCTTCGACCTCGGAACGACTTTCGCACGGATCCGGGCGGCGGCCGACACGACCCCGGCGTCCGGGACGAACGCGCTGACCGTGCAGACGCAGCGGCTGATCGACCGGGCGTCGCGGTGGCTGACCACGCACCGGCCGCAACCGCTGCCGCTCGAGGCCACCATCGCCCGCTACCGGCCGGTGGTCCGCGAACTCGGACCCCGCGTGCGGGAATGGTTGCAGGGCGACGAGATCACCGCCGTCGAGGGCCGAACCGAGGCCCTGACGTCGCGGGGCGCGGACGCCGGGATCGCCGCCGACGTCGCGGACCTCCTGCACACGTACTGCCTCCTCGACATCGTGGACATCGCGGAGATCTCCCAGCACCGCGCGGAGGACGTCGCGGAACTGTATTTCGCGTTGTCGGCGCACCTGCACATCAACACCGCGCTGACCGCCGTCACCGCACTGCCCCGGCTGGACCGGTGGCACGCTCTCGCCCGCCTCGCCCTGCGCGACGACCTCTACAGTTCGCTGCGCGCCATCACCCTCGACGCGCTGTCCGTCAGCGAACCCGGCGACGACGCGGCCGACAAGGTCGACCAGTGGGAACAGCACAACGCCGCCCGGCTCGCCCGCGCGCGGGCACTGCTCACCGAGATCGAGTCGGAGGTCGCCACCGAACCCACGCTGGCGCTGATCTCCGTCGCGGCCAGGCGGATCCGGGCGATGACGCGGTAGGCGCTTCGCGCCCGTGCGCGGTTAAGGAGTCTCTGGACTCGTCAACCACGCACGGGCCGCGGAGCGGCCTACAGCACCTGCGACAGGAACTGCTGCAGCCGTTCGGTTTCGGGCTTGTCGAACAGCTGCTCCGGTGTGCCGGTCTCGACGACGGCGCCGTGGTCCATGAACAGCACGGTGTCGGACACCTCGCGGGCGAAGCCCATCTCGTGCGTGACGACGACCATCGTCATGCCGCCCTTGGCGAGGTCGGCCATCAGCGCGAGGACGCCCTTCACCAGTTCGGGGTCGAGTGCCGACGTGGCCTCGTCGAAGAACATCACTTCGGGTTTCATCGCGAGGGCGCGGGCGATCGCGACGCGCTGCTGCTGTCCGCCCGACAGGTTGCCGGGCCGTGAGTCGGCCTTGTTGGCGAGGCCGACGAGTTCGAGTTGCTCGAGCGCCAGCGACCGCGCCTCGTCCTTGGACATGCCCTTGAGTTTGCGGGGTCCGAGCGCGATGTTGTCGACGACGGTCTTGTGCGGGAACAGGTTGAAGTGCTGGAACACCATGCCGATGCGCTGCCGCAGCTTGTCGGGGTTGTCCTGCAGCACGGATTTGCCGTCGAGCAGGACGTCGCCCTGGTCGGGTTCGTGCAGCCGGTTGAGGACCCGCAGCAGGGTGGACTTGCCGGAACCGGACGGCCCGATGACGGTGACGGTGTCGCCGGCGTCGACGTGGAGGTCGACGCCGCGCAGCACCTGGTTGGTGCCGAACGCGAGGTGCAGGTTGGTTCCAGTGAGAGAGACGGCCATCGCCCTATCCCCTTTCCACGACGATGGACTGTTCCACCGGGTCGAGCGTGCCGGACGTGTCGGCGCGGCCGGTGCGCAGACGGTTGTCGATGTAGTTGACGAGGTGCGTCAGCGGGATGGTGAGCGCCAGGTAGAACAGACCGGCGGCGACGAGCGGTGACAGGTTTCCGGTCTGCGCGTTGAGGTCGCGGCCGACGGCGAACAGTTCCCGCTGGGTGACGAGCAGTCCGAGGAAGTAGATCAGCGACGAGTCCTTGATCAGGGAGATGAACTGGTTCATCAGCGCGGGCAGCACCCGCCGCACACCCTGCGGGACGACGACGAGTGTCATCGACTTCCGGTAGCTGAAGCCGAGCGCGCGGGACGCCTCGAGCTGTCCGGGTTCGACGCTCTGGATGCCGGACCGGAAGATCTCACCGATGTACGCGGACGCCAGCAGCGACAGCGCGGCGGCGCCGAGCCAGTACGGGTTGTTGCCGGTGAGTCCCTTGACGACGGGTCCGACGCCGAGTCCGACGATGAGGATGATGACGACGGCGGGCAGACCGCGGAACACGTCCGTGTAGACGCGGGCGGGCCACCGCAGCCAGCGGGTGCGGGAGATGCCGGCCATCGCGAGCAGCATGCCGAGGACGGTGCCGACGATGCCGGACGCCAACGCCAGGATCAGTGTGTTCGGCAGACCGGTCTTCAGCAGGTCGGGGAAGGCCCGGGTGTAGAGGTCCCAGTCGAAGAACGTGTCCTTTAGTTGCTGGAGTGTCGACTTGGGTTCGGCGACGGGGGTTTCGGTCGTGTCGTTCGCGTTCTGGGCGGCGAGCGCGGCGAAGTCCGGGAGGTCGGGCGCGGGTGCCGCCTTGCTACCCGGCTTCCAGCCCTCGGGCAGTTCGCGGGGCACCCAGTCGGAGTACAGCTGGGCCCAGGTGCCGTCGGCGATGACGGCGTCGAGCCCGGAGTTGAGTGCGTCGACGAGCGGCTGGTTCTCCTTGTTGACGGCCCAGCCGACATAGTTGTTGACGCTGAAGGTGTTCTCGACGATCGACGTGGGGTCGCCCGGTGCGATGGCGCCCTCGGCCTGCTGCGACGGCGCCACCCAGGCGTCGATCTGCCCGGTCTTGAGGTTGGCGTACGCGGTGGCGTAGTCGGGGAACTTCACCGGGTTCAGCTTCAGCGTGTTGACGACGTAGTCGTCCTGGACGGTGCCCTGGACGACGCCGATGCGGGTCGACGCGTTCAGGTCGTCGAAGCTCTGGATCGGTCCGCCGTTGGGGACGACGAGCGAGAAATAGCCGAAGTCGTAGCCGTTGGTGAAGCCGACGGTGTTGCGGCGCTCGTCGGTCGTGGTGATGGACGAGGACCCGACGTCGAAGCGGCGCCCGGCCACCTGGGCGAGAAGCCCGGCGAACTCGGTGCCGACGAAGTCGACGCGCAGGCCCAGCTTGTCGGCGACGGCCCGCAGCAGTTCGTTGTCGTAGCCGGTGAACTGGTTGTCCGAGTTCACGCAGATGCTCGGCGGCGCGTCGGACAGGGTGCCGACGGTGAGCACCCCGGGGGTGATGAGGTTCAGTTTCGACGTGTCGATCTGGTCGAGCGGGGTGGTCGACGGCGTCGTGTAGCGGTCTTCGGCCGCCGCACCAGAGGCGGCGAGGTTGGTCGGGGCGGCGGTGGCCGCGCCGACTCCCGGCGGGGAACACAGATCCTGCGGCGCCGCCCCCGACGTCTCGCCGCCGCTCGAACAGGACGACAGTGTCAACGCCAGCAGGGCGGTGAGCAGTAACGCCACCACCACACGGATCTTCGCTCCGACGGAAGAAAACATGGTGAGCAGCGTAACCCTGGCCGGCGGGTTTTCCGGGGTCGGAGGACGCCTCGGGCGACGCCCGTCACTCTCCTTGTTTGTCATACAAACAAGGAGAAGTTATTGTTTGTCGTACAAACAACTTGGAGGGCAGCCATGGCGTCGCAGACGGGCCGAGCAGCGCGCGCAACCCGGGAGTCCGGTCGGCAGACCCGCGACGCCCTGTTCACCGCCGCCACCGAGCTCTTCCTCGAACACGGCGACGGCGTCGCGATCACGCAGATCTGTGCCGCCGCAGGGGCCCACCCCAACCAGGTGACGTATTACTACGGGTCCAAGGAACGGCTCTTCGTCGAGGTGGCGTGCGCTGCCGTGCTGCGCGCGGGCAAGCAGGCCGAGGACGACGCCGCCACCGCCGAGACCGTCGGCGACTACACGGAGAAACTCGTCGGCTCCCTGCTCGGACCGGGCGCCCCCAGCGTCGAACTGTTCGTGGAAGCGATGCTCATGACGGGTCGCCGCGGCGAACTACGCGACCTCATCACCGACACCCTCCGCACCCTGCACTCCTCGGGCGAGGATGCGCTCATCCGCACCCTGATGCGCACCGGCTGGCAACTGCGCGCCGGCATCGACGTGGAGGCGAAGGCATTCTGGTCCGCGATCTTCGGACTGGTGATCCAGAAGACCGCCACCGGCGAGAGCTTCGGTTACTCGCTGGAGGAGGCCGTCGCCGTCATCTTCGCGAACCTGCAGATCCCCGACACCGTCCTGGGCACCTCCATCGACTGACCACGTGAGCGGCACGGTGTGCTCCAGCACGCTTTGCCACTCACCTGGGGAAGGACACCACCATGACTTCCGTTTCCGACAATCGCATTACCCATCCCGCACCCCACCGGACGCATACCGTGCTCAACCAGTCGGTGCCCCGCACCGACGTCAACGAGTTCACCCTCGACACGGTGCTGTCCGAGGGCGTGCGCCGCCACGACGCCGACTGGGCCACCGGAGAACTCACCGACATCGGCGCACTCGTCGGCAGCGCCACGTTCCAGCACGACGCCGAACTCGCCAACACGATCATCCCGGAACTGAAGACGTTCGACCGCTGGGGCAACCGGATCGACGAGGTCGAATACCATCCGTCCTACCACCGGATCATCTCCGCGGCCGTCGCTCACGGCGCGCACACGTCCGCGTGGGCCGATCCGAAACCCGGCGCGAACGTCGCTCGCGCAGCCGCATTCATGCTGTTCGCGCAGATCGAGCCGGGCCACTCCTGCCCGATCTCGATGACCAACGCCGTCATCCCGTCCCTCGAACTGCAACCCGACGTCGCCGCGACGTGGAAGCCGCGCGCCCTGTCCCGCAGCTACACCCCGGAACTCGACGCGCCCGGCAAGGCGTCCGCGATCTTCGGCATGTCCATGACGGAGAAGCAGGGCGGCTCCGACGTCCGCGCCAACACCACCGTCGCGAAACCCACCGGGCGCGGCGGCCCCGGCGCCGACTACCTGCTCACCGGGCACAAGTGGTTCTGCTCCGCGCCGATGTCCGACGCATTCCTCGTACTCGCGCATGCGGAAGGCTCGGGCGGCGAAGGACTCTCGTGCTTCCTGCTGCCCCGCATCCTCCCGGACGGCACCCGCAACGTTTTCCGTATCCAGCGGCTGAAGAACAAGCTCGGCAACAAGTCCAACGCGTCGTCCGAGATCGAACTCGACGGCACCGTCGGTGTCATGGTCGGCGAACCGGGGCGCGGTGTCCGCACGATCATCGAGATGGTCGCGCGCACCCGCCTCGACTGTGTGCTCGGCAGCGCGTCGGGGATGCGGCAGTCCGTCGCCGAGGCCGTGTGGCACGCCCGGCACCGCTCGGCGTTCGGTGCCGTCCTGGCCGACCAGCCGGCGATGACGTCGGTGCTCGCCGACCTCGCGTTGGAATCGGAGGCGGCCACCGTCACCGCCCTGCGACTCGCCCGCGCCCACGACGAGGACGCGAGCGAGCAGGAACGCAGCTTCCGCAGACTCGCGACCGCGGTTGCGAAGTACTGGATCTGCAAGCGCGGCCCGCACCACGCCTACGAGGCGCTGGAATGCCTGGGCGGCAACGGGTACACCGAAGACTTCCCGCTCGCCCGCCGCTACCGCGAACAGCCCGTCATGGCCGTGTGGGAGGGGTCGGGGAACGTCATCGCCCTCGACGTCCTGCGCGCGATGACCCGCGAACCCGACACCGTCGCCGCGTTCGACGCCGAGGTGAACCTGGCCCGCGGCAGCAACGCGATGCTGGACGCGCACCTCGACCGGGTCCGCACGCAACTCGGCGACCTCGCCGGACTCGACCCCGCCGACGCCCAACGCCGCGCCCGCACCGTCGTCGAGTCGATGGCCCTCGCGCTGCAGGCGTCGCTGCTCACGCGATTCTCACCCGCCGCCGTCGCCGATGCGTTCGTCGACGCCCGCCTCGGCCCCGACCGCAGCCACGAATACGGAACCCTCTCGCCGGCCGCCGACCTGCAGGCGATCCTCCGTCGCGCGTAGGCGGCTCCGCCGCCCGTGCGTGGTTAACGAGTCTCTGGACTCCTTAACCGCGCACGGGCGCGAAGCGCACTCGGACGGCGGTCCCCGCGGCGACGATCACGGCCACGCCGCCGACGACGGTGGCCCAGGTGAGTTGTTCACCCAGCAGCAGGGCCGCCCAGGAGATGGTCAACACGGGTTGGACCAGCTGGACTTGACTGACCTGCGCCATCGGCCCGATCGCGAGCCCGCGATACCAGGCGAAGAAGCCGAGGTACATGCTCACCACGCCCAGGTACGCGAATGCCGCCCACTCGGTCGGTGACCCGGTCGGCGGCTGCCGGATCGCCGAAACGACTGTCAGGACGACCATCAGCGGCGCGGCGCCCACCAGAGCCCAGGATATCGTCTGCCATGCACCGAGTTCGCGGGCGAGGAGGCCCCCCTCGGCGTATCCGATCGCGGCAGCGATGACGGCGCCGAACAGCAAAAGATCCGCCCAGTGCAACCGACCGACCCCGCCGCCCTGCAGGGATGCGAACACGACACACGCCACGGCGCCCACCCCGGCCATGATCCAAAACGACAGCGGCGGACGCTCTTTGCTCCGGACGACGGCCGCGACCGCCGTCGCCGCCGGCAGCAGCGCGATGACGACGGCACTGTGAATGGCAGGCGCGGTCGTCAGGGCGAAGGACGTGAGAAACGGAAAGCCGACGACGACTCCACCCCCCACTACGGCGAGACGCGCCCACTGCGCACCCCGCGGCAAGCGCTGCCGGGTCAGGGTCAGAGCCGCCGCCGCGAGGAACGCCGCGAGCACTGCCCTGCCCGATCCGATGAACAGCGGCGACAGCCCGCCCACCGCCACCCGAGTGAACGGCACCGTGAACGAGAACGCCGCCACTCCGAGCAGGCCCCACCCCAGACCGGCACGAGAAGGCGATATCACTGTTGCGCGAATAGGAGTAGCGCTACTATCTATCGTCATGATCAACGATAGCAGTACGCGCATCGTCGCGGCACTGGGCAAGTGGATCGGCCAGGCGCCACCCGGGGCGCGGCTCCCATCGACCCGTGCGCTGGTCGCCGAATACGCGGCAAGTCCGGTGACCGTGCAGAAGGCCCTGCGCACCCTCACCGCGCAGGGGCTGATCGAGAGCAGGCCCGGCGTCGGCACGTTCGTTCGCGCCGTTCGGACGGCGCGGCCGCTCGACTACGGATGGCAGACTGCTGCTCTCCGATCCCCGCAGAGCCGTCTGCCGTTGTCGTCGACTCCGATGCGCCGGGCCCCCAACGATGCGATCGCGTTGCACGCCGGCTATCCGGATCGCGAACTTCTACCGGAGCGCCTGATCCGGTCCGCGCTGACCCGGGCCGCGCGCAGCGACGCCGCGCTGTCGCCCTCTCCCGCCGCGGGCCTACCGGAGCTGCAGTCGTGGTTCGCCAATGAGCTCGGCCGCTCGACACCGGTCGGCGTCACGCCGCCCACGGCGAGCGACGTCATCGTGTTGCCGGGAAGTCAGAGCGGGCTCAGCTCGGTCTTCCGGGCCCTGGTTCCGGTCGGACAGCCGTTGCTGCTGGAGTCGCCCACCTACTGGGGGGCGATCCTGGCCGCGGCCCAGGCGGGAGTGCGCGTCGTCCCCGTCCCCAGCGGACCCGACGGTCCCGACCCGGACGAGCTGGCCCGAGCGTTCGAGGAGACCGGCGCCCGGGTGTTCTACGCTCAACCGAACTATGCCAACCCCACCGGTGCGCAATGGTCGAACCAGTTGTCCGAGAACATCTTGGAGGTGGTCCGGGCACACGGGGCCTTCCTCGTCGAAGACGACTGGGCCCACGATTTCGGGATCGACACCGACGCCAGTCCCGTTGCCGCGCACGATGACGCCGGCCACGTGATCTACCTTCGCTCGCTGACCAAGAGCGTGTCACCGTCCATCCGCATCGCCGCGGTCATCGCCCGCGGACCGGCCGGGGACCGCATCCTCGCCGACCGCGGCGCCGCGTCGATGTATGTCAGCGGACTCCTCCAGGCCGCGGCACTCGACGTCGTCACCCAGCCCGGATGGCAGACCCACCTGCGCAATCTCCGGCACCAACTCCGAGCGCGGCGCGACCTGCTCGTCACCAGCCTGCGCGAGCACGTCCCCGGCGCCCACCTCACCACCGTGCCCAAAGGCGGACTCAACCTCTGGGTGCGCCTGCCCGACGCAACGAACCTCCCGAAACTCGTCGCAGACTGCGAAGCCTCGGGAGTGCTCATCGCCGCCGGCTCCGAGTGGTTCCCCGCCGAACCCGCCGGTCCGTTCATCCGGCTCAACTACTCCGGCACCAACCCCGGCGCCTTCCCCGAGGGTGCGCGCGTGATCGGCGACAAACTCGCGGCTCCGCCGCCCGTGCGTGGTTGACGAGTCCAGAGACTCCTTTCCCACTCACAGGCGGCGAAGCCGCCTACCGCAGGACCGTCGGGCCCAGGAACTCGCACACCTGCAGGGCGAGTGCGAGATCCAGTTTGCTGTGCGTGCCGGTGGCCGGGTCGCCGAGTGCCTTGGTGATGCGGTATTTGACGGTGTTGCGGTGCAGGTTCATCTGCTGCGCGGTGTGGAGGTGGCTCTCGCCGGTCGCGAAGTAGGTGCTCAGCGTGGCCCGCAAGGTCGCGGCCTGGTCGGTGTTCTCCGCGAGCGGGCCGAGGACCTCCCACACCCACGCCCGGGTGGAGTCCAGGTTCTCGGCGAGGAGGGACACGACGGCGACGCCGCGGTCGCCGAAACCGACGATCGGCCGGACCTGGGTGTGGGGCACGGTGGCGACGGAGTAGGCGGCCCGCGCCTGTTCGTGCGACCGCCGGAATCCGGCGATCCCGGGTGCGGGCAGGCCGATCGCGGTCCGGATGCCCGGTTTCGACGGCAGGGCGGCGGCGAGTTCGGTGGTGTCGAGAACGGGCTTGCGGCGACCGAAAGGGAGCCAGGCCCAGAGGGTTCGGCGGTCGATGGCGGTGACGATGGGTGCGGAGTCGGTGGCGAGGTGACGGGCGAGGTCGCGCACGTAGTGGTCGAGGGCGTTGAGGCTCGCCTCGGTGTCGGCTCCGGTGGACCACAGGATCATCGCGACGTGCGTCTGGTCGAGCCGGTACTGCGTCTCGGCCTCGAACGCGGATCCGTCGGAGCCGGTCCCGGTGAGGAGGGTGTGGATGGTCGACGAGTGCACGTTGCCGCGGGCACCCAGCCACCGCCGCCGTTCCTGCTCGTAGGCGTCGAACACGTACAGCGTGATCCAGTCGATGTAGCTGTACACGACCTCCGAGATATGTTTGAGCACCGCGAGAGTCAGCGGTCCGGGCAGGTCGAGGGAGCTGACCTCGTCGTAGCAGATCTTCATCAGATCGTCCTGGCCCATGTGATACGCGCGCACCAGCGAGTTCGACGACACGTCGCGTTGCGCCAACCGCAGCGCGTACTCCACGGCGGCGGTGGTGGGCTGGAGATGGTCGACGGGAATGTCGTTGGCCAGGACGTGGACGATCGTCGAGACGTTGCCGTGCACACTGGCCTCGAGCAGTTCGACGAGCTGCGGGTTCTCGTCGAGTTGGTCGATCTCGTGCGCGAGCAGCGCGCTCATCGCGCGGGTGATCTCCGCCTGCCGCGCATCGAGTTTCCGTGCGATGCCGACCACGATGTCGAGGACCTCGGCCTCCGCCATCGCCGGCACCCGTGCCATCCGGCGCCGGGCACCGGCGCGGCGGTCGCCGGGGGCGGGACTGCTCACAGCACGTCCCCTCCGGCGCGGCGAAGCCGCCTGAGCGCGGACTGGGCGGCGTTGTACCCGCACATGCCGTGCGCGCCGGCGCCGGGCGGTGCGGACGCCGAGCACAGGTAGGTGCCGGGGATCCCGGTGCTGTACGGGTCGAGGGCGATCCGGGGGCGCAGCACCACCTGGGTTTCGGTGTTGGCGCCGCCGATGATGTCGCCGCCGACGTAGTTCGCGTTCGACGCGGCCAACTGCACGGGTCCACTGCTGACCGTGGCGACGACGCGGTCCCGGAACCCGGGGGCGAATCGTTCGATCTGCGCGACTACCGCCTCGGTCGCGTCCCCGGTGTACCCGTGCGGGACATGGGCGTACGCGTACAGCGGGTGCAGGTTCCCGTTCGACCGGCCGGGGTCGGCGACATACTGCTGCCCGACGAGGACGAACGGCCGCCGCGGCATCCGGCCCGTCGCGACGTCGCGTTCGGCGTCGGCGATCTCCGCGAAAGTGCCACCGAGGTGCACGGTTCCGGCGCGACCGCAGGCGGGGTCGGCCCACGGCACCCCGCCGTCGACGGCGAAGTCGACCTTGAACGCGGCCGGTCCGTGCCGGTACCGGCGGTAGGCTTTGGCGACCCGCGGCGGCAGCCGGTCGCCGAGGATGTCGGCGGCGGCGGACGGCGCGAGGTCGAGGAGGACGACGTCCGCCGGCGGAATGTCCCGGGGGCTGCGGACCCGGATGCCGGTGGTGATCTTGCCGCCCCAGTCGGTGAGCATCGCGGCGAGCGCGGCGGTGATCGACTGCGACCCGCCCTCGGCGACCGGCCAGCCGTAGCGGTGCCCGGCGGCGACGATCATCAACCCGACCGCGGACGTCGCGGGCCGGTCGAGGCGGTAGTACGCGTGCGCGGCGACGCCGCCGAACAGGGCGCGGGCCCTCTCGGTGCGCCACCAGCGGGCCGTGACGGTGGCCGGCAACAGGGCGCGCGGGCCGAAGCTCGCGAGCTTGATCGGGTGCCGGGGGATGTTCGCGATCGGGCGCATGAGGTCGGCGGCCAGGTCGTCGAAGCCGTCGGCGAGGCCGCCGAACATCCGCTGCCAGCGTGTTCCGTCGTCGCCCAGGCCGGCGGCGGTGTCCTCGACGGAGCGGTGCAGCAGCCCGGCGTCGCCGGTGTCGAGGGGGTGCGCGCAGTCGGTCTCCGGCCATTTCCAGGTCAGCCCGAACCGTTCGAGGTCGAGGGTCCGCAGGTACGGCGACCCGGCGCCCATCGGGTGGAACGCGGAGCATTCGTCGTGCAGCAGTCCGGGGACGGTGAGTTCGCCGGAGCGGGTGCCGCCCCCGATGGTGTCGGCGGCCTCGAGCACCTGGACGTCGACGCCGTGCCGGGCGAGGTGGACCGCGGCGGCGAGCCCGTTGGGCCCGCTACCGACCACGACCGCCGTCGTCACGGCCGCACCGCCACGTTCGACTTCGGCAACTCGCTCTCCCGCTCCTCGACGTCTCCCTCCAGTCTCCACTGCACGTCGAACGGAATGGGCCCGTTCGGCAGCCACGGCTGCTCGGCGATGGCGTCGGACACCTTGTACGTTCCCCGTTCGACGACTCCGAGCGCCGCGTCGATCACCTTGTACTCCTGGATGCCCTTGTGGATGGGCTGCGATTCGATCCAGGCGATCACGAATTCGCCGGGCGCGAAGTGGCAGCGCCGCTGGAGTGCGGCGATCAGGAACTCGTTGTGCAGGTGGCCGTCTCCGAAGTTGAACGCCACCAGGGAGTTACAGCTGAACTCGGCCTCCCGCAGCGAGTACGTGTCGATGTCGTCGCCGAGGTGGTTCATCAGCAGCGAGTACAACGCGCGGCCCTGGCTGTGCATCGACCGCCAGCCGAGCAGTTGGTGCATCACGACGTCCGCGACCTCCGGCGGGTACGTGGCGAGCAACTGGGTGCGGGTGTTCTGGCTGGGCCGCTTCACGAATCGGTCGAGCTTCTCCTCGGCGCCCGGCGCGAATGCCCAGGTGGCCGACGCCCAGTTGCCGGCGTACTGGCGCATCGACGGCAGGAACGAGACGAGGTCGGGGCGCAGGTTGCCGAGAATGGGGAAGAACACGAGCGCGGCGACGATCACTGCGGTCAGCCACACCGACGACATGTCGGCGACGCCGTACCCGTCCCAGGCGGGGAATCCGACGAACAGGAAGATCGACGCGTAGGCGAACAGGAGGTTCCATTCGAGCGGCACGGCGAGCGGGAACGTGGACAGGATGAACAGGTGGAACGCCACCATCAACGCGACCGCGAGCAGTGTCAGCGTGCGGTTGGTGGAGAACAGCAGCACCAGCGGTGTCACCACCTCCACGACGGTGCCGAGCACGTGGGCGACACCACCGGCGACGATCGACGGTCGCAGATCCTCGGGGAAGCTGCGGTAGTGGGCGCGCTTGATCTTCTTGAACGGCATCCACGGGGTGTTGGACAGCATCGGCGGCACCACCATCGAGAAGTGGTGGCCCAGCTTGGACACACCGGCGCCGACCCACACCGCCACGATGAGCAGCTTGAGCGCGATGATCATGTCCACGAACGGCAGGACGCCGAAGAAGACGACGGCCGGGAAGTACTGCTCGCCGCGGGCGGCGATGAAGATGACCTTGTCCCGCAGCCCGATCACGATCAGCAATGCGATCAGCGGCAACAGGAGGGTGGGGTTCACCAGGCCGTGGTTGCCGGGCAGCACCGCGTCGATGGACGGGGTGTGCACGCCGGCGAACCCGAGCGCGAGGACGATGTTGATCAGAATCGCGGCGTAGATGAGGACGTCGAACACGGTGCGGGTGTCCCCGGAGGTGAGCGGTACCTTCCCCGGCCACGGTGGGAGCCGGATGGTGCCGGGTCGCAGCCAGAACAGGGCGCCACCCATCATCGGCTTGAAGTGGCCGGCGAGCGGACCCCAGGAGCCGCCCAGGCCGATCGTCTCGACCAGCAGGGTCCACAGGATCAGCTTCTGGTACACGATCGGTGCGTTCCACCAGGTGCCGACGTCGAGCACGTGGTAACCGGAGGTGAACGTCGCGATCGACAGTCCGGCGCCGAGGTAGAGGACGAGCAGTTTCAGAATGTAGATGGTGTGCACCATCTTCGGGGTCCCGAAGCCGTAGTCGACCCAATGCGTCGACATGGCGCGCAGGCGGTCGCGGAACGGGAGGTCGAGGAAGGTGGCGGGGTCGACTTCGGGGAAGTTCCCGGTCTTGAATCCCATGGAAGGCTCCTTGCGGGTAGGGGTCATCGCCTCGGGTGGCGCCCGAGGTCTGGAGTGGTGCTGGATCAGTCGACGGTGGCGGGCCGGTGGCGGCTGCGCAGACCGGGCTTGTCGATCTTGCCGACGGCGTTGCGGGGCAGCGCGTCGACGATGTGAATGGCTACGGGCAGTTTGACTTTCGTGAGCCGGTCGCGCAGATGGTCGCCGAGCTGATCGTCGGTGACCGGGCTGTCGGGGTAGGCGACGACGTAGGCGACCGGGACCTCGCCGTACACGTCGTGCGGGGCGCCGATCACGGCGGCCTCGAGGACGTCGTCGTGGGTGGCGAGGGCGTTCTCGATCTCCTTGGGGTAGATGTTCTCTCCGCCGCGGATGATCATGTCCTTGATGCGGTCGACGAGGGTGAGGTAGCCGTCCTCGTCGAGGCGTCCGACGTCGCCAGTGTGCAGCCAGCCGTCGACGACGGTGCGTTCGGACTCGTCGGGCCGTCCGAGGTAGCCGCGCATCACGTTCGCGCCCCGGATCACCACCTCGCCGACGGTCCCCACCGGTGCCGGTGCGCCGGACTCGTCGACGATCGCGATGGTCTGGCCCGGCAGAGCGGGGCCGACCGTCCCCAGCTTGCGGACGCCGCCCGGCGGATTGCACGCCGACGCGCACGTCCCCTCCGTCAGCCCGTAGCCCTCGACGATGACGAGACCGAAACGCTGCTCGGCACGGTCGAGGAGTTCCTTCGAGATCGGGGCGGCCCCGCACACCGCGAACCGCAGCGACGAGAGGTCGGTGGCGGCGTCCTGGGACACCAGCAGGGCATAGATGGTCGGGACCGCGGAGAAGTACGTCGGGCGCAGGCGGGCGACGTCGTCGAAGAACCGGGCCGGGGAGAACCGTCCGGTGACGCTCAGCTGACCGCCGGCCAGCATCGGCGCAAGGAAGCTGACGCAGATCGCGTTGACGTGGAACAGCGGCAGGATCAGCAGGCAATGGTCGTCGGCGGTGAGCGAAAAGTGCTGCACCATCGACGAGCTCATGAACTGCAGATTCTCGTGCGTGAGCATCACACCCTTGGGGCGTCCCGTCGAACCGGACGTGTAGATCAGCAGGGCGAGGTCGTCGGCGCCGACGGTCGGGCCCGGCGCCCAGTCGGGGTCGGGGGTGACCGCCATGTCGTCGACGGCGATCGTCGGCCGTCCGCCGGTGGGTGCGTCCGGTCCCTCGTTGACGACGAGAACTGCGGCGGCGTCCGCGATCTGGTACTCGGCCTCCGTCGCGGTGAAGGTGGGATTGACCGGGGTCGCGGCCGCCCCGATCCGCCAGGACGCCATGAGGGCGACGAGCAGTTCGGCGCGGTTGGGCAGTATGATCGCGACGACGTCACCGCGACCGACGCCGTGCCCGGACAACTGCGCGGCGAACGCGTCGACCCGCTCCGCGAACTGCCGGTAGGTCAGGTCGAGGCGGTCGTCGCGCAGGCACGGCGCATCAGCGCGCTGTGCGGCGCGGTCCCAAGCGAAATAGCCGATGTGCGACACGATTTCGATCCCCTTCGGTGGTGGTGTGATGTACGACACTATCGGCGGGTTCGGGGGCGGGAAACGGTCTCGGGGGCTCGAGTTCGGACGCTGCGTTGTCACTCGAGCACAACCGCGGGTGTCCGGGGGTTGACACCGCGCCGCAGCCGCGGACAATATATGCAAATGCTTAGAAAATAAGCAGATGCTTAGAATTGAGGGGCTGCAGGTCCGCACCGACCGCCGTCCACCACGTCAATCGGTAGGAGTTACCCATGCCCGAGGCCGTCATCGTTTCCATTGCCCGTTCCCCGATCGGCCGTGCCATGAAGGGGTCGCTGGTCGGCATGCGCCCGGACGACCTCGCCGCGCAGATGGTGCAGGCGGCCCTCGACAAGGTGCCCGCACTCGACCCGACCGACGTCAACGACCTCATTCTCGGCTGCGGTCTGCCCGGCGGTGAGCAGGGCTTCAACATGGGCCGCAACGTCGCCGTCCAACTCGGCTACGACTTCATCCCCGGCACCACCATCACCCGCTACTGTTCCTCGTCGCTGCAGACCACCCGCATGGCGCTGCACGCCATCAAGGCCGGGGAAGGCGACGTGTTCATCTCCGCCGGTGTCGAGACGGTCTCCCGGTTCGTGAAGGGCAACTCCGATTCGCTGCCCGACACCCAGAACCCGCTGTACGCGGACGCGCAGACCCGCACCGAGAAGCTCGCCCAGGGCGGTCAGCAGTGGGTCGACCCCCGCGAGGAGGGCCTGGTCCCCGACACCTACATCGCGATGGGCCAGACCGCCGAGAACGTCGCCCAGGTCACCGGCATCACCCGCGAGGAGCAGGACCGCTGGGCGGTGCGCTCGCAGAACCGCGCGGAGGAGGCCATCAAGAGCGGCTTCTTCGAGCGGGAGATCACTCCGGTCACCCTGCCCGACGGCACCGTCGTGTCCACCGACGACGGCCCCCGCGCCGGCACCACCTACGAGGCCGTGTCCCAGCTCAAGCCGGTGTTCCGGCCGGACGGCACCGTCACCGCCGGCAACGCGTGCCCGCTCAACGACGGCGCCGCCGCCCTGGTCATCATGTCCGACACCAAGGCCAAGGAACTCGGACTGACGCCGCTCGCCCGGATCGTGTCCACCGGGGTGTCCGGTCTGTCGCCGGAGATCATGGGGCTCGGCCCGATCGAGGCGTCGAAGCGTGCCCTCGCGATCGCGGGGCTGGGCATCTCCGACATCGACCTCGTCGAGATCAACGAGGCGTTCGCGGTGCAGGTGATCGGGTCGGCGCGGGAGTTGAACATCGACGAGGACAAGCTCAACGTCTCCGGCGGCGCGATCGCCCTCGGACACCCGTTCGGCATGACCGGCGCCCGCATCACCGCGACCCTGCTCAACAACCTGACCACCCACGACAAGCAGTTCGGTCTCGAAACCATGTGCGTCGGAGGCGGTCAGGGCATGGCGATGGTCCTCGAGCGGCTGTAGGCGGCTCCGCCGCCCGTGAGTGGTTGACGAGTGCAGAGACTCGTTAACCACTCACGGGCGCGAAGCGCCTAGGCCAGGCCCGACAGCGGCGGCGGGGTGTTCTCGTCACGCCAGGCGATGGCCTCCTTCAGCGTGCCGAGGTCGTAGTCGGGGCCGCCGACGCCCACGGTGAAGAGGGTGACGCCGGCGTCGACGTGGGCTGCCGCGTCGTCGACGCCCGGCCACGACGTCGAGTGCTGGATGCTGTCGGGGCTGCGTCCGGCGCTGCGGGCGTGTTCGGCCAGGATCCCCGACTTACGTTGGTAGGTGTCCATGTCGCTGAAGCTGTGCCAGATGTCGCCGTACTTGCCGACCAGCGGCAACGTCTTCTTCTCGCCGCCGCCGCCGATGAGGATCGGAATGTGCCGGGTGGGTGCGGGTTCCAGCTTGGCGAACCGGGCGGTGATCCGTGGGAGGTACTCGGCCAGCAGGTCGAGGCGCGACCCGGCGGTGCCGAATTCGTAGCCGTACTCGTCGTAGTCGCGCTCGAACCAGCCCGAGCCGATGCCCAGGATCAGGCGTCCGCCGCTGATGTGGTCGACGGTGCGGGCCATGTCGGCGAGGAGGTCCGGGTTGCGGTAGCCGGCGCACGTGACGAGCGCGCCGATCTCCACCCGTTCGGTCTGTTCGGCGAACGCCCCGAGCATCGTCCAGCATTCGAAGTGGGCGCCTGCGGGGTCGCCGTACAGCGGGTAGAAGTGATCCCAGTTGAAGACGATGTCGACGCCGGCGTCCTCGGCCCGCAGCACCGCGTCGCGGATCAACCCGTAGTCGGGAGCGTGCTGCGGCTGAAGTTGGACGCCGATGCGAACTGGACGAGTCATTCTGGCTCCTCGGAGTAGACGGTGGGCCTTCTCGATCCATACTGCTCGCGCGACGGCCGGGCGCACAACGAACCGCCGAGCGGGCGGCGGCCGTGGAAGAGTGGGCGTGTGAAGGTCACCCGGCGGCCCGACCCGCCCACCGGCTTCCGGCGGGCGTTCTTCCGCGCGCCGATCCACCTCTACCGCTGCCATCTCGGGTTCCTGCTCGGCGGCCGGTTTCTGCTCCTCGAACACGTCGGACGCAAGACCGGCGCCCGAAGGCGGGTCGTGCTCGAGGTGGTCAACCACGACGCCGTCGGCGACGGGTACGTGCTGGCCGCCGGGTTCGGTCCCAAGTCCGATTGGTACCGGAACCTGCGGGCGCAGCCGAACGCGACGGCCCAGGTGGGCCGTCGGCGACTGTCCGTGACAGCCGAATTCCTCGACGCCGACACCGGCGCGGACTTCATGGCGCACTACGCGGCGGAGCATCCGAAACTCGCGATGCGGATCGCCCGGGGCATGGGTTTCGACGTCGACGGCAGCGCGTCCGACTTCCGGGCGGCGGGCCGCGAGATCCGGTTCGTCAGGCTGCGTCCCCGCGTCCTCGGGTGAGCCGCTCGGATTCCGTGATTGTCGCGCAATCGCTTTCGTGGTGTCAGGTCAGCGCGGGGAGCAGGCCGAGGAAGCGTCGGACGGCAGTGCGGTCGCCGTCGACGGCGGCGTCGCCTGCGTCGATCACCTCGTCGAGGTCGCGGCCGTAGAACGCCATGGACGTGAACACGGTGGATTCGGCCGAGACCACCGCATCGGGGTCGACGGCGCTGCCCCGCTCGATGACGAGCCCGTCGGTGGTGTCGATGCGGATGACGTCGCCCTCGCCGAGTCGTAGTTCGAGGCGCACGTTCACGTCACCCAGCGGGACGTCCTCGAGCATGGTCCGCATCGACAGCACGGTGGTCTCGTTGCTGACCTGCGCGCCGTGCGGCATGGCGGGCGAGCGCACTCCCCAGCGCCCCAGCGCCCGGAGCACCGGTTCGAGGTCGAGACCCCACTCGGTCAGCTCGTACACCTGGGCGCGCGCCGGAGGTCCGAGCGTGACCCGGCGTACGATGCCCGCCTCCTCGAGGTCGCGCAGTCGTTGCGACAGCACGTTCGCGCTGGCGCCGAGTACGCCGCTGCGGAGGTCGGTGAAGCGTTTGGGGCCGAGCATGAGTTCGCGGACCACGATCAGCGACCACCGCTCCCCGATCAGGTCGAGGGCGTGTGCGGCGGCGCAGCCGTCGTCGTAGGAACCGTAGGTACGTCGGGACGCCATACCACGATAGTACCAAATCACGACTAAGTGGTTGTGTTTTAGGACCATGCCTGGTTACGGTGGCTGACATGAGCGAATTCACCGCTGCCTCCGACGCTCGGACCACCACGGCCGGCGCTCGCGAATGGGCCGGTCTCGCCGTGCTCGGCCTGGCCTCGCTGCTCGTGTCCGTCGACGTGTTCGTGCTGCTGCTCGCCCTGCCGAGCCTGAGCCGCGATCTCGATGCCGGCGCCACCGAGCAGTTGTGGATCATGGACATCTACGGGTTCCTGCTCGTCGGTTTCATGCTGACCGCGGGCACCCTCGGCGACCGGATCGGCCGCCGCACCCTGCTGCTCCTCGGCGGTGCCGGGTTC
>NZ_JBHVEY010000010.1:236029-342681 GCF_042802055.1 Rhodococcus sp. NPDC057529 | reverse complement strand
TGGCGCAACGGGCAGATCGACGCCGCGATCGGTGCGGCCGGGTTGCCGGTGCTGCACGGATACGCCGGGGCCCGGGACTCGCAGGGCAACGAACTCGTGGTGACGGAGGTCGCGGTCGCCGACGAGATCGCCGCGGCCGGGGATCTGGTCAAGGGCAAGCTCGGTGGGGTGCCGGTCGCGGTGGTCCGCGGTCTGGGCCTGACCGACGACGGGTCGCGGGCACGGGACCTGATCCGCGGCGGCGAGGAGGACCTGTTCTGGCTCGGCACCGCCGAATCGGTGCAGCGGGGGCGGGCGGAGGCGGTGCTGCTGCGCCGCTCGGTCCGGGACTTCGCCGACGACCCGGTCGACCCGGATGCGGTGCGGGCGTCCATCGCCGAGGCGCTGACCGCCCCGGCGCCGCACCACACCCGGCCGGTGCGGTTCGTGTGGATCCGCACCCGCACGGTGCGCGAGGAATTGCTGACCGCGATGCGGGAGCGGTGGCAGGCCGACCTGACCACCGACGGCATGGACCCGGCGGCGGTGGCGGCGCGGGTGGCGCGGGGGAACATCCTGTTCGACGCGCCGGAGGTGATCATCCCGTTCTGTGTGCCCGACGGCGCACACCCCTACCCGGATCCGCGTCGGCGGGCGGCGGAGGCGACGATGTTCACCGTCGCGGTCGGCGCGGCCGTGCAGGCACTGCTGGTGTCGTTGGCCACCAAGGGAATCGGCAGCTGCTGGATCGGTTCGACGATCTTCGCCCCGGACACCGTGCGCGGTGTCCTCGGACTACCCGACGACTGGCAACCGCTCGGCGCGATCGCCGTCGGCTACCCCCTCGAACCACTCACACCCCGCCGGCCCACCGACCCCGGCGACGCCCTCGTCGAGAAATGACCTGCACGCCATGAGCGCCGAATCACTGCACCGCACCGCGACCGCCGCGCTCGAGGGCTGGAAGACACTCGACGAGAACGACGAATCGTTGCGGCACACCATGCTTGCGTTCCTCGCCTCCGCGCCGCTGGGGTGCCTGCGTAAGTACGCGCCCGGACACATCACGGCGTCCTCCCTCGTCCTGGACGAGGGAGGGTGTCATGTGCTGCTCACCCTGCATCCCCGGGTCGGCCGGTGGATCCAATTGGGCGGGCACTGTGAGCCTTCCGACGACACCGTCGTCGACGCCGCACTGCGGGAGGCGTGCGAGGAATCGGGGATTCCCGACCTCCGGATCGACCCCGAACTGCTGTCGGCGCACACCCACCCGATCACGTGCTCACTCGGGCAGCCCACCCGGCACCTGGATCTCCGGTTCCTCGTCCGCGCGCGGTCCGGCGCCCACATCGTGCGAAGCTCCGAATCGACGGATCTGCGCTGGTGGCCGGTGGACGCTCTGCCGCCGAACGCGGAGAAGTCCACGATCGACCACCTCGTGCACCTCGCCGGACTGCGCTAGGGGCGCTGTTCCTTTCACACGTCCGTGCTGAACCGCACCCCGCCGTCGGGCAGCGTCACGCCCGGCCACACCCGCGCTCCGCGCAGCAGTTCGCACCGGGCACCGACATCGGCTCCGTCACCGATCACCGCGTCCCGCACGAGGGCCCGCGGACCGATGCGCGCACCGAAACCGATGATGGACCGTTCCACGGTGGCACCGGCCTCGACGACGGCGCCGTCGAACAGCACCGCACCGTCGAGTCGTGCGCCCGCACCCACCTCGGCGCCGCGGCCGACGACGGTGCCGCCGATCAGCAGCGCACCCGGAGCGACGCCCGCACCCGGATGGACGAGCGATTCGCCGCGGGGTCCGTCGAGCGCCGGCGACGGAGCGATGCCGCGCACCAGATCCGCCGAGCCGCGCACGAAGTCCTCGGGAGTGCCCATGTCCCGCCAGTACGACGAGTCCACGTGTCCGTAGACGCGGGCGTCACCGGCGAGCAGCGACGGGAACACCTCACGCTCCACCGACACGGGACGGCCCTCGGGGATCTGTTCGATGATCTCGCGCTTGAAGACGTAGCAGCCGGCGTTGATCTGGTCGGTCGGCGGGTCCTGGGTCTTCTCGAGGAAGGCGGTCACCCGGCCGTCCGCATCGGTGGGCACACAGCCGAACGCCCGCGGATCCCCCACCCGCACGAGGTGCAGCGTGACGTCGGCGTCACGGGTGCGGTGCGTGTCGAGGATCGCCCCCAGGTCGGTGCCGCCGAGGACGTCACCGTTGAAGACCATCGCGTGGTCGCCGCGCAGCTTCGGCAGAACGTTGCGGATGCCGCCACCGGTGCCGAGCGGTTCGGTCTCGGTGACGTAGTCGATCTCGAGTCCCAGCTTGGAACCGTCCCCGAAGTACTCCTCGAAGACCTCCGCCTTGAAGGACGTGCCGAGCACGACGTGCGTGATCCCGGCAGCCTCGATCCGCGCCAGCAGATGCTGGAGGAACGGCAGACCCGCTGTGGGCAGCATCGGCTTGGGCGCCGACAAGGTCAGCGGGCGCAGCCTCGTCCCCTTGCCGCCGACCAGCACCACGGCATCGGTCGTCTTCTCAATTGCCATCTGTCGTTCCCCCCTCGTTCTGGTTCCTGCGTCGCTCGCGGACCGCGGCGGCCACGGCGATCTTCGACCGCACCGCCAATCCTCCCCGAAGTGCCCACCGCAGCGGCGCCTGCCACCACTGGGGATGGCGATCGGCCTGGAACCGGTACGCGCTCTGATGGTGTGCGGGCAGCATCAGTTCCGGATGCTTGCCCGCGGCGTGCCCCTTCGCGTGAGTGACCTCGGCGGAGGGCACGTAGACGTTGAGCCATCCGGCCTTGCCCAGGCGGTCGCCGAGGTCGACGTCCTCCATGTACATGAAGTAGCGGGAGTCGAAGCCGTTGATCGAGTCGAACGCGACGCGGCGCATCAGCAGGCACGAACCGGACAACCACCCGACGGACCGCTCGCTGACGGTCTCGTTCTCCTGGCGGTAGCCGGCAGTCCACGGGTTGGACGGCCACACCGTGCCCAGCACCGCATGCCCGGCGCCCGACACCAGGTCGGGGACCTGACGCGCCGACGGGTAGATGCTTCCGTCGGGTTCCAGAACGAGAGGTCCGAGCGCCCCCGCCCGCGGCCAGCGCTCGGCGGCCGCGAGGAGAACGTCGATCGATCCGGGCGCCCAGCGAACATCCGGATTGGCGATGACGACGAACTCGATGTCGTCGTCGATCTCCGCCACAGCCCTGTTGATGGCACCGCCGTAGCCGATGTTCCCGCCGGTGCGCAGCAGGCGCACATGCTCGTGCGCCGCGTCCGCGGCCTCGGGGGCGCCGTCCGTCGAACCGTTGTCGGCCATCACGACCTGCGGATCTTCTTTCGTCGCCTCGGCGAGAGTGCCCAGGAATTGCTCCAGATGCTCACCTGGCGAATAGGTCACCGTCACCACGGCCAGCTTCGAACTCACGCGGGCAAGCGTAGCCGTTGAACGGGGGTCCCTCTCACACCGCGGCATGCAGAGCGGCGCGCAACGCGTCTCGCCACGGCCGCAACGGGGTCAGCCCGGCGTCGGCCCACCCGCGGCCGGACAGCACCGAGAACGCCGGTCGCGGGGCGGGGCGCACGAACTGGGCACTCGTGCACGGGTGCACGCGCTGCGGGTCGGCACCTGCCTCCTCGAACACGGCACGCGCGAGGTCGAACCAGCTCGCCCGGCCCGAGTTCGTGGCGTGCAGTACCGGTGCGCCGATGTCGCCGCGACCGGCCAGTTCGAGCAGCGCGTCGGCCAGGTCGCCGGCGAATGTGGGCGAACCCACTTGGTCGTCCACGACGTCGACCGTGTCACGTTCGCGCTCGAGGCGGCGCATGGTGGAGACGAAGTCGGACCCCACCCCGCTGTACACCCAGGCCGTGCGCACGATCTGCGCGGACGGAAGCGCAGCATGGACGGCGCGCTCGCCCGCCAGCTTGGTGCGTCCGTAGACGGTCGCGGGACCGGTCGGGGCGTCCACCTCGTACGGCGTGTCGCCGTCCCCGGCGAACACGTAGTCCGTGGAGACGTGGATCAGCCGGGCACCCACGCGGGCGCACGCCGCCGCCAGGTTCGCGGGACCGTCCTCGTTCACCGCCCGCGCGGTGCCCTCGTCCGACTCCGCGGCGTCGACCGCGGTGTACGCGGCGCAGTTGATCACCACCGAGCCGGCTTCGACCTGGGCATCCACCGCGTCGCGGTCGGTGATGTCGAGCTCGCCCGACCCCACACCCCGCGCCGGAATCCCGGCGGCCTCGGCGCGTCGGAGAAGGTGTCCGCCCAGCTGCCCCCGGGCGCCGGTCACAAGGATGTTCGTCACGGCGCCCAGTCTGGCACGCCGATCCACGCCTCCCTGCTCCAGCCGCGTCGACCAGTAGCCTGGTTTCCGTGTCACACGAGCAACCCGCACCAGACGCTCCCCCGAGCACCGCTCGGCGGCCGATTCACATCGCTGTCGCGGTGCTGTCGGTGCTCGCACTCGTCGTCACGGGATTCGCGTGGCGGAGCATCGACTCGCTGCGCAACAATCTGGCAACCGCGGGCGGTCTCGGACTCGGCGGAAGCGCCGACGGCGCCGTCGACATCCTCATGGTCGGCACCGACAGCCGCACCGACGCCCACGGCAACCCCCTCTCCCAGGAGGAACTCGACTCGCTGCGGGCCGGCGAGGAGGTGGCGTCCAACACCGACACCATCGTCCTCATCCGCGTGCCGAACGACGGCAGTTCCGCCACCGCCATCTCGATCCCCCGCGACTCGTACGTCGACGTGCCGGGGATCGGCATGTCGAAGATCAACGCCGCCTACGGCGCCACCAAGGAGACCGAACGGCTGAAACTCGTCGAGGACGGAGCCACCGACAAGGAGGCCGAGGAGGAATCGACGAAGGCAGGCCGCGAAGCCCTCATCGAATCGGTGGCAGACCTCACCGGCATCACCGTCGACCACTACGCCGAGGTCGGGCTGCTCGGGTTCGTCCTCCTCACCAACGCGGTCGGCGGCGTCGACGTCTGCCTCAACGAACCGGTGGACGAGGACATGTCGGGCGCCCACTTCCCCGCAGGGGAGCAGACGCTGAAGGGTGCGGACGCACTGAGCTTCGTCCGCCAGCGCCACGACCTGCCCCGCGGCGACCTCGACCGCATCGTGCGCCAGCAGGTGTTCATGGCCTCGCTCGTCGGCAAGGTGCTGTCGGCGAAAACTCTCAGCGACCCCGGCAAACTGAACGAACTCAGCGGGGCGGTGCAACGCTCGGTCGTGCTCGACGACGACTGGGACATCATCGAATTCGCCACCCAGCTGCAGGACCTCGCCGGCGGCAAGGTGCAGTTCGAGACCATTCCGGTGGCGGACCTCAACGGTATGACCGACTACGGCGAGTCCATCGTCGAGGTCAAGCCGAAGGATGTGAAGAAGTACGTGGCCGGTCTCGTCGGTGAGGAGCCCACCGACTCGGAGGACACGACCACCAAGTCCGAGACACCCGACATCGACGCCTCGACCGTCACCGTCGACGTCGCGAACGCGAGCGACGTCGGCGGTCTCGCGAACGGTGTGGCCGACGCACTCACATCGCTCGGCTACGGGCAGGGTGAGATCGGTAACTACACCGGCAAAGCGGTGAGCGAGACCACCGTCTTCGCGCATTCCGCGGACGACGACAGCGCCAAGGCGGTCGCGGCCGCACTCGGCGGGCTCCCGACCGACACCGATTCGACCCTGCCGGAAGGCTCGGTCCGGGTGGTGCTGGCCGGTGACTACCAGGGGCCGACGTCCGCGGAGACCATCAGCACCACCTCGTCGTCCGAGTCCTCGGAGACGGGCCTCGAACCCGTGTCCACGGCAGGAACGACCCCCACCCCGGCACCGCCCGGCCCGCCCATCGATGCCGGCTCGTCGGGCCCGCGTTGTGTGAACTAGAAAACGAGAGACGGACTGTGTCCATGAACCATGCGTCCCGCACGCTGACCGATGCTCTGCTCGACCCCATCCTGAAGAACGACCCGGCCGGACCGCGCGTCACGTTCTACGACGACGCGACGGGCGAACGGGTCGAACTCTCGGCGCTCACCCTCGCCAACTGGGCGGCCAAGACCGCCAACCTGCTGCGCGACGAATTCGCCGTCGAACCCGGCGCCCGCGTCGCAGTGCTCCTGCCCGCGCACTGGCAGACCGCCGCGGTCCTCCTCGGCGCCTGGTGGGCCGGCGCGGAGGTCGTCCTCGAACCCGACGCGGACGCCGAGATCGCCCTCGTCTCCGCTGCGCGTCTGGGCGACGTCGAGGACGTCCCGGAGGTGGCGGCGCTGTCGCTGGACGCGTTCGGCCGCCCCGTTCCCGACCTCCCCGCCGGCATCACCGACTACGCCACCTCGGTGCGTGTTCACGGCGACCAGTTCCGGCCGACGGTCGCCGGACCCGCGCTGGCAGGCAGGAGCGTCGACGACGTTCTCGCCGCGGCCGTGGCGTCCGCCGAGTCGCACGGGATCACCGGCACCGACCGGGTACTGTCCGTCGAGGCGTGGGACTCCCCCGACGCCCTGATCGACGGGCTGGTGGCCGTGTTCGCGGCCGGCGCGTCACTGGTGCAGGTCGCCCACGCCGACACCGCAGCGCAGGCGCGGCGCGTGGACACCGAGAAGATCACCCGTCAGCTGTCCCGGTAGCCGCCGTCCGCGAGGCCCGCGGCGATCTCGAACCTGTTCCGGGCACCGCGGCGCCTCGACTCCTCGAACAGGTACCGCAGCGCGAACGTCCACCCGTACGTCGCCCACTGGTCGGCGTGGACCGCTTCGTGTCGCAGGAGCGGTCTCGCCGGTTCCTTGCCGGTGAGAAACGCACCGCCGACCGTCGTCCCACCTCGCGCGTACCCACCGCGCATGCCGCTGCACACGAAGAGGCCGAACTCGTCGTCGAACGCGATGCGCGCACCCCACAGCCGGGCATACGCCAGCGCCAGTCGAGTGATCGCCGCCGACTGCGGATTCCCCCGCGAAGCCCGGATCGTCGGCATCCCGCGGCTGCGTTTCATGTGCGCAGGATAAGCGCTCCCGGCAGCGTTCATCCACAACCTCACGCCCAGGCGCTCTTCGACTGCGCCGTCGTCATGCCCGAGCGAGATGCCACATCACTCGTCGATGCCGAGCTGAGCCCATCGTGTTCAGAGGAGACCGCCGGCGTCAGAATTGGCTCGTCCGGGAGGGGTGGATGGTGCTTCGCTTCGCGGCCTACGACGTGCTGGCCCATCCCGATGCGATTGCCGACGAGATCATCGCCGCCGTGCGCCGGAAGTGAACTCAGCCCAGCAGCTTGTCGCGGAGGGCCTGATCCTTGCCCAGGACCATCTTCTCGAGCCCGTCCTGGAATGCGACCATCTGCTGCTGCAGGGCGGGGTCGGCGGCAGCGAGGATGCGGACGGCGAGGAGGCCGGCGTTGCGGGCTCCGCCGATGGACACGGTCGCGACGGGGACGCCTGCGGGCATCTGCACGATCGAGAGCAGCGAGTCCATGCCGTCGAGGTACTTCAGCGGGACGGGCACACCGATGACGGGCAGCGGCGTGGCCGACGCGACCATGCCCGGCAGGTGGGCGGCGCCACCGGCGCCGGCGATGATCACCTGGATGCCGCGGCCTGCGGCGTCCTTCGCGTAGTCGAGCATGCGCTGCGGTGTGCGGTGTGCGGAGACGACACCGACCTCGAAACGCACCCCGAATTCGGCGAGCGCCTCGGCGGCGGCCTCCATGGTGGGCCAGTCCGAGTCGCTGCCCATGATGAGCCCGACCTGTGCGCCGTGCCGTGCTGCCGTGTCACTCACCGTGTTCATCCCATCCGTCGGTCCATTCAGCGTGCGAGAGCCAGTGTGCGGCACGTTCGGCCCGCTCACGGATTCGTGCCACGTATTCGGGGTCGTCGATCGAGCCGGGCCCGCCGACGATGTTCACGTGACCGATCTTCCGGTCCTCACGTTCACCCTTGCCGTACAGGTGGATCTTCGCGTCGGGCATCCGCGCGAAGAGGTGGTGGACGCGTTCGTCCATGCTCATCTCGGGCGCAGTCGGTGCGCCGAGCACGTTCGCCATCACCGTGATCGGTGCGAGGGGTGCGGTGTCGCCGAGCGGGTAGTCGAGGACGGCGCGCAGGTGCTGCTCGAACTGTGAGGTGCGGGCGCCGTCCATGGTCCAGTGACCGGAGTTGTGCGGGCGCATCGCGAGTTCGTTGACGACGAGCGTGCCGTCGGTGGTCTCGAACAGTTCGACGGCCATGGAGCCGACCACTCCGAGCTCGGACGCGATGCGGAGCGCCAGTTCCTCGGCCGCCTCCGCGACCGCGTCGGGCAGTGCGGGGGCGGGGGCGAGGACCACGGCGCACTGTCCGTGGCGTTGCACCGTCTCGACGACCGGCCACGTGGCGCCCTGCCCGAACGGTGACCGTGCCACCATCGCGGACAGCTCACGCCGCATCTCGACCTTCTCCTCGACGAGGAGCGAGACACCCTTGTCGAGTTGCTGGGTGACGATGCGCTCGGCCTCGTCGGAATCGCCGGTGATCCACACGCCGCGACCGTCGTACCCGCCGCGGACGGCCTTGATGACGACGGGCCAGCCGTGTTCGGCGCCGAACTTGACGACATCCTCGGCCCAGGTCACCTCGGCGAACGCCGGAACCGGTGCGCCGAGTTCGCCGAGCTTGCGGCGCATCGCGAGTTTGTCCTGCGCGTAGATGAGCGCCGTCGGCGGCGGCTGCACGTTGACACCCTCGGCGACGAGGACGTCGAGGTGCTCGGTGGGCACGTGCTCGTGGTCGAACGTCAGCGCGTGCGACCCGACGGCGGCCCTGCGGAGCGCGTCGAGGTCGGTGTGGCTCCCGAGGACGACGTCGGGGCTCACCTGCGCTGCGGGTTCGTCGGCGGTGCCGGAGAGCACCCGCAGTGTCTGGCCGAGCGCGATTGCGGCCTGGTGGGTCATTCGCGCGAGTTGGCCGCCACCGATCATCGTCACGACGGGTTGCCCGGCGGTCAGATCGCGGGGAGTCGTGGGACGCGGTGTGGAGTCAGAGTTGCCGGTCACGGGTTACTAGTTTGTCACGTCCGGCGGCGGGTTCCACCGCCGAGGTCGCCGGTCCCCGGTTTCTGTGATTCTCCTGATGATCTCGCCGCCAATTGGTGGTATCCGGTCCGACTTTCGTAAACTCATCCGTTGTGTCATTTGTCGACGGCGTCCTTGCACGCGTTCCCCAGCCTTTCCGGGCTCTCGCGTTGCGGCATCACGAACTGATCAAGTTCGCGATTGTGGGCGGCACCACCATGGTCTTCGACCTCGCGATCTTCTATTCGCTGAGCCTCACGATCCTCGAAGAGAAGCCGGTGGTCGCGAAGGTTCTGTCCGGAATTCTCGCGACGGTCCTGAGTTACATTCTCAACCGCGAATGGTCGTTCAAGAACCGCGGCGGACGGGAACGTCACCACGAAGCCCTGCTGTTCTTCACGATCAGCGGGATCGGTGTTCTCCTCGCCGCCGCGCCCCTGTGGATCGCCAACAATGTGTTCGACATCCGCGAGACGCAGGACAACCTGACCACGCTCGTGATCGTCGACTTCGTGCTCAACTACATCATCGGAAACCTGCTGCAGATGGTGTTCCGCTTCTGGGCCCTCCGCCGGTTCGCCTTCCCCGACGAGAACGTGCATCTCGTCGATCCGGATCTCGTCGACGAGGCCGCCGAGGAAGAGATCGGCCAGCCCTGACGTTCAGCGCGGTTCCCGGATACCGGTGACGCGCGTCGGCACGTGCTCGCGGGCGATGGGGACGAAGATCGCGAACAGGGCCGGACGGCGACGTTGCAGTTCCAGCCGGCCACCGTCCGCCTCGATGAGCGCGCGGGCCAGTGCCAGGCCCACACCGGTCGAACCGGCCCCCGAGAAACCGCGGTCGAAGATGTGCGGCGCAAGGTCGTTGCTGACACCGACCCCCTCGTCCGACACCTCCACGCACACCATCGCCTCGCGCGGCGACAGTTCCTTGCCCGGCGCCCTCTGATTCTGTCCCTGGATCAGGCGCACCGAGACGGTGCACGTCCCCGCCCCGTGCATGAGCGCGTTGTCGACGAGTACGGCCACCGCCTCCCGGAGCCGGGAACCGGTGGTCGACGCCATCACGTTCGTGTCTCCGCGCAGCAGCAACTCGCGGTCGGCGTCCTCGAACGGCCGTTTCCAGTCCGCGATGACCACACCGAGCTCCCGGATCACCGACACCTGGGTCTCGGTGCCGCTGCTGCGGGACGAGCGGACCAGTTCGTCGATCGCGACGGTCAGCCGGTCCACCTGTGCCATGGCCTCGTCGGCCTCGACGACGACGGCCGGATCCGGGTGCACGGACAGTTCGTCGAGCCGGAGACGGACAGCCGTGAGCCGGCTGCGGAGCTGGTGGGAGACGTCGGCGACGAGCGCGTGTTCGCGCTGCAACCGTCCCGCGATCTCTACGGTCGCCGAGTCGAGAACGTCGGAGACGCGGTCGAGTTCGGGGATGCCGTGGCGTCGCACGTCCGGCCGGAAGTCGCCCTCGGCGAGCCGGGCCGCCCGGTTCGCGACGTCCCGTAGCGGATCGGCGAGCCGCTTCGCCGTGACGTAGGCCACGACGGTGCCTGCGGCGATGGACACGAGCACCAGCAGCGCGACGGCACCGACGGCCTGGCGTTGCTGGGTGCGCATCTCGTCGGACGGCACCTCGAGGCGGAGCGAACCGGACGTGCCCATCGCGAGAGACTCCACCAGTGGCGACTGCACGGACGATTCGCCGATGTCGACGCGTGCGGCGCCGTCGTCGGTCGTCGGGTACACCACGACCAGACGGCCCCCGGCGGGCGTCAGCAGTCGCAGAGAGTTCGTGTCCAGGTCGCCCTCGACGACGCCGTTGACGCCCTCCTGGGTGATGATCTCCGCCGCCATCCGATCCAGCCGGACCTGCAGGTCGCTCCGGTTGAAGTCCTCGACCCACAACCAGGCCGTGTAGATCAGCGGCACGCCGAGCAGCAGCGCCGTGAGGATCACCACTGCGAGGATCGACTGGAGAATTCTGCGGCGCACTACCCCGCCTAGTCGGTGTTGATGCGGAAACCGACGCCGCGGACCGTCGCGATGCGACGTTCGGCGGCGGGCCCCTCGTCACCGATCTTCCGGCGAAGCCACGACATGTGCATGTCGAGGGTCTTCGAGCCGCGCAGTTCCACGTCGCCCCACACTTCCGCGAGAATCGTGTCGCGCGACACCACCTGCCCCGCATGTTCGAGCAGCACCCGCAGAAGCTCGTACTCCTTGTTGGCGAGGGCGATCTCGGTTCCGTTCACGAGCACCCGGCGGGCCGCCGGCTCGAGCCGGATGCCTCCGACCTCGACGACGGAATCCTCGCCGCCGCCGCGACGGCGCAGCAGGGCACGCACCCGGGCCATCAACTCCGCCAACCGGAACGGCTTGCCCACGTAGTCGTCGGCGCCCGCATCGAGTCCGACGACGAAGTCGACCTCGTCGGTGCGCGCGGTGAGCATGAGCACCGCCAGCTCCGAACTGTGGGCACGGACCTGCCTGCACACCTCGAGCCCGTCCATCCCCGGGAGTCCGAGGTCCAGGATCAGTAGGTCGTAGGCACCGTCGAGCGCCTGCTCGAGCGCTGCCGGGCCGGTCTGCTCGATGGTGACGTCGTACCCTTCCCGGCCCAGTGCCCGCGACAGCGGGGCGGCGATGGCTTCGTCATCTTCGGCAAGCAATACAGCAGTCACCTCCACAGCGTACGGAGGTGCGGAGACAGCCGTGACCGGTTACCAGCCTTTGCCGGTGTCGGCGTCGCCGCGCGGGTCTTCCCGCTCCCGTTCGCGGTGCAGATCCATCGCGTCGAACACTTGGTGGTAGAGCAGCGAGTGGACGCGCTGAACGTCGGGGATGTCGTCGAATTCCAGCGGGTCGTCGGAGGACGACACGATGACGAGCGTTCCGGTGCGGAGCATCCGGTCGAGGAGGCCGTGCCGGAACTGCACGTTGCTGATGCGTCCCATCGGAATGTCGATCCCCGTGTGGGTCATCACACCCTGGCGGATGAGGACGCGTCGGTCGGTGACGATGAAGTGGGTGAACTTCCAGCTGAGAAACGGCGCGACGCAGCGCCATACGACGAGTCCCAGCCACAGCACGAGGACGACGACGAGCACGACGTTCAGCGTGGAGCCGTCCAGCTTGTTCTCGGCGAAACCCGCCGCGAAACCCGCGACCGCCGTCGCCAGCAGAAAGGTGACGGCGGGGAGCAGCAACATCTTCCAGTGCGGATGGCGGTGAAGCAGTAGTTCCTCGTCCTCGGCGAGCGCGTCCTCCGGATATCCCATGCGAAGAGTGTGCCTCTATCGCATGCGGCTGAGCACGATCGGGGTGATCACGATGATGATGCCGTACAGCACCATCCACACTCCGACCACGATCACGAACACCTCGAGCGACAGTTCGGGCTGCAGGAGCACGAACGCCCCGGCGACGACGCTGATCACTCCGAGCACGATGGTCAGGCCACGGTTCGCGACCGAACCGGAGGCCCCCTCGACGATGTCGAGGACACCCCGGAACACCCACCACGCACCGACGACGAGCGCGATGATGACGACGGTCTGGAGCGGGCTCCTCAGCACGAGGAACGCGAGAAGTATTGCCAGGGCGCCGGATACGCCAATCAGGGTGCGCGCGGCTCCACCGGCCTCGACGTCGGCGAACGCCCGGATGATCTGGACGATCCCGAATCCGAAGAACTGGATGGCGATCAGGACGGCCAGCACCGTGAGTGTCACGTGCGGCCACACGAGCACGGCGATGCCCAGGCCCAGGGTGAGCAGACCGAGCACCACCGTGAGACCGGTCAACGTGCGCCGGGCTGCGGTGACGGAGGACTCCGGAATTGAGGTACTCATGTACCACAGTGTGGCACTACTCGGTGCGCACCGGGCGTAAATGTGTGATGTCACCTGCGGCGACGGCGACCGTGCCGGGCTGTCCGTCGGGGGCGATCACGACCCGGCCCTCCGCGTCGACGTCCGTTGCGATGCCGATCAGTTCGCGCCCGCCGGGCAGTTCGGCGCGCACCCGCTGGCCGAGTGTGCCGCAGCGCTCACGGTAGGCCGCGGCGAGTTCCGTGACGTCCCAGTTCGAGTCGTGCCACTGCCGCCAGCGGTCGGCGATGGCGCGCAGCACCGCCCGCACCAGGGTGTCGCGGTCACTGACCTCGGCGCCCTCGAGGACGAGCGACGTCGCGTGCTCGACGGGCAGTTCGTCTCTCGTGAGGCTCACGTTGAGTCCGATCCCCACGACGACTGCGGGATCCGGTGCCGTGGCGGACACCTCGGCGAGGATCCCGGCGACCTTGCGTCCGTCGATGAGCACATCGTTGGGCCACTTCAGTTCCGCGGGGACCTCGGCGGTGGCGCGCAGCGCGTCGACGACGGCGACGCCGGTCAGCAGCGGCAGCCACCCCATGTCCTGGAGGCTCATCCCCGGCATCGTCAGCAACGCCGAGACGGCGATCTGTGCCTGCGGCGGACTCACCCAGGCGCGCGAGTGGCGGCCCCGGCCGCTGCCCTGGAATTCGGCGAGCAGCACGTGCCGGTCGCAGTCCGACGTCGCGGCGCGCGCGAGAAGGTCCGCGTTGGTGGACCCGGTCTCCTGCACCACGTCGAGCCGCGACCAGAACTTGCGGGGGTCGCTGTCGTCGTCACCGCGGACGAGCGCCGCCCGCAGATTGTCGGCGTTGAGAGGGGGTCGGTTCAGGTCGGTCCACATCACCACAGCCTAGGACGAGCAGGAAAAGGTACTGGTCAGTAGCCGGGTCCGGGCAACCCGCCGCGTGACCACCTCCCTTGGCGGAAGCTCGCCGGCGCTCGTTAAGCTGACCTGTCATGACCACTGTTCAGGAGCCGAGCGCGGCGGAGTCGGCGAGTACGCCCGATATTCACACGACGGCGGGAAAGCTCGCCGACCTGCGTAATCGTCAGGCCGAGGCGCAGCACCCGAGCGGTGAAGCCGCGGTCGAAAAAGTGCACGCCAAGGGCAAGCTCACCGCCCGCGAACGCATCACCGCGTTGTTGGACGAGGGCTCCTTCGTCGAACTCGACGCCCTCGCCCGGCACCGCTCGGTGAACTTCGGCCTCGCCGACAACCGCCCCGTCGGCGACGGCGTCGTCACCGGCTACGGCACCGTCGACGGCCGCGACGTGTGCGTGTTCTCGCAGGACGCCACCGTCTTCGGCGGCTCCCTCGGCGAAATCTACGGCGAAAAAATCGTCAAGGTCATGGACCTCGCCCTCAAAACCGGGCGCCCCCTGATCGGCATCAACGAAGGCGCCGGCGCCCGCATCCAGGAAGGCGTCGTCTCCCTCGGCCTCTACGGCGAAATCTTCCACCGCAACGTCCAGGCGTCGGGCGTCATCCCCCAGATCTCCCTGATCATGGGCCCCGCCGCCGGCGGCCACGTCTACTCCCCCGCCCTGACCGACTTCGTCGTCATGGTCGACCAGACCTCCCAGATGTTCGTCACCGGCCCCGACGTCATCAAGACCGTCACCGGCGAAGACGTCACCATGGAAGATTTGGGTGGCGCGCACACCCACATGGTCAAGTCCGGCGTCGCCCACTACGTCGCCTCCGGCGAACAGGACGCCCTCGACTACGTCAAGGACCTGCTCTCCTACCTGCCGTCGAACAATCAGGCCGCCGCCCCCCGGATGCTGCCCACCGACCCGATCACCGGCGCCATCGAGGACTCCCTCACCGCCGAGGACCTCGAACTCGACACCCTGATCCCGGACTCGGCGAACCAGCCCTACGACATGCACGAGGTCATCCGCCGCATCCTCGACGACGACGAATTCCTCGAGGTCCAGGCCGAACGCGCCGGCAACATCGTCGTCGGCTTCGGCCGCGTCGACGGCCGCTCCGTCGGCATCGTCGCCAACCAGCCCACCGTCTTCGCCGGCTGCCTCGACATCGACGCCTCCGAAAAAGCCGCCCGCTTCGTGCGCACCTGCGACGCGTTCAACGTCCCCATCATCACCCTCGTCGACGTCCCCGGCTTCCTGCCCGGCACCGACCAGGAATACAACGGCATCATCCGCCGCGGCGCGAAACTGCTCTACGCCTACGGCGAGGCCACCGTCGGCAAGATCACCGTCATCACCCGCAAGGCCTACGGCGGCGCCTACGACGTGATGGGCTCCAAGCACATGGGCGCCGACGTCAACCTGGCCTGGCCCACCGCCCAGATCGCCGTCATGGGCGCCTCCGGCGCCGTCGGGTTCGTCTACCGCAAACGCCTGCTCGAGGCCGCCAAAAACGGGGACGACGTCGACGCGCTGCGCCTGCAACTGCAGCAGGAATACGAGGACACCCTCGTCAACCCGTACGTCGCCGCCGAACGCGGCTACGTCGACGCCGTCATCCCCCCGTCCCACACCCGCGGACAGATCGTGGCCGCCCTGCGCCTGCTCGAACGCAAAATGGTCACCCTCCCGCCCAAGAAGCATGGGAACATCCCGCTATGAGTGTCGGCGAATCATTGGACAGAGTGACGGATCTCCCCGAGGACGACATGGGCACCGAGACCGGTCCGGATGCGACGTCGCCAGTCAACGGTTCCGCAGCGGGCACCACGCTCGAGGAGGGCGCAGTCACCGACCTCCCCGCCGACGGTGCCGCAGCCGATGCGGCCCGCGAGCCGTTCTTGAAGGTGGTCAAGGGTTCGCCCTCCGACGAGGAGATCGCGACACTCGTCGCGGTGTTGTCCGCGGTCGCGGCCGCAGGCAGCGGTGATCCGGATTCGGGTATCCCGCCCGAGTCCTGGGGTGCCCCCACCCGGATGCACCGGAGTGTCGCCCCGTTCTCGCCGTACGCGTTCCCGAACGTATCGGCGTACCAGCGTTGATCCGGGCCTCGTGACGTCCTTCGTTCTCGCCTCGGCGTCCCCGGCGCGGCTGGCGGTGCTGCGCAGTGCCGGCGTGGAACCGGTGGTGCGAGTCTCCGGGGTCGACGAGGATGCGCTCATCGCGGCACTCGGTGCCGACGCCGCCCCCGAGCACGTCGTCACCGAATTGGCCCGCGCCAAGGCCAAGGACGTCCTCCCCGTTCTCGCGCGCGACGGGATCGCGGACGCGGTGATCGTCGGATGCGACTCCATGCTGCTGATCGACGGCTCGCTGCAGGGCAAGCCCGGGACCGTCGACGTCGCGCGCGAGCGCTGGTCGTCGATGGCCGGCCGCAGCGCGACCCTGCTCACCGGGCACAGCGTCCTGCGGATCGCCGAGGGCGCGGTGGTGGGCGACGCTCACGACCACAGCGCCACCGTGGTCCATTTCGCGAGCCCACCGGACGCCGATCTGGAGGCCTACCTGGCGACCGGAGAACCACTCCAGGTCGCGGGTGCGTTCACCCTCGACAGCCTCGGCGGATGGTTCGTGGACCGCATCGAGGGCGACCCGTCCAGCGTGATCGGGATCGGTCTGCCACTCGTCCGGAGGTTGCTCGCGGACGTCGGGGTCGGCGTCGCCGAGTTGTGGGCGACGTCAGGCCGCGGCGACTGACCCGTCGTCGACCGGCTGGTTCCGGCGCGGCAGGGTCAGCGACGCCACCCCGATGGCAGCGGCGACCGCCGCGATGATCCAGAGGATGCGGCGTTCCGCCTGCAGAAACGCCTCACCTGCCGCATTGCGGGTCGATTCCCGCGCCGCGACCACCGCGGAGTCGGCGATCTGCTGCTGGGCAGCACCGAGGGGGGTTCCTCCCGATACCGGTGAGCGGCACTCGCCGGGCACCGTCATCGGAGACGTGGACCCGAGCTGTTCCGACGCGCACCGCACGAACGTCTCCTCCGCGCGCGGGATCAGCCCCGGCGGCACCCCGACCTCGGCGAGCTGAGCGGTCAGCGCCGGCCGCTCGGCCTGCACCGCGTCCGCCGACTGTGTCGCGACGAGGTTGAAGAACACCACGCCGACCACCGCGAGCCCGATCGAACTGCCCACCTGCTGGACCGTCGGCAGCAGCCCGGACACCGAGCCCGCGTTCTGCGGTCGCACGGTCGCGAGGATCGCCGTCTGGAGCGGCGCCACGAACAATCCGAGCCCGGCTCCCCCGATGAACAGGGGCCCGGCCAGCGCCGACCACCTCGGATCGGTGCCCTCGTGCTGCAGTTGCGCTGCCAGCACGACGAGGGAGCCCGCGAAGAGCACCATCCCCGACGGCAGGACGAGGTTGCCGATGCGCCGGTAGACGGCGGCGGAGGCCAGCGCGGCGAGACCGGTGCCGAGCGCCCACGGCAGCGTCGTCATCCCGGCCCGCAGCGGGGAGAACCCGAACCCGAACTGCAGGGTGAGCGAGATGGTGAAGATCAGCGACGTGAGAGTGCCGAAGAATACGAACGCGATGGCGGCGCCCAGCGAGAACGCGCGGTCGGTGAACAGTTCCAGGCGCAGGACGGGGTCGCCGCCGCGGCGCCCGAGCCGCCACTCGTAGACGACGAAGGCGATCAGCACCGGCACCGAGCACAGCAGCATCACCACGATCGACGTCGGCCAGCCGCGTTCACGTCCTTCCGCGAGCGGAAAGATCAGGAGGAACAGCCCGACTGCCGACAGCACGGCACCTCCCGGGTCGAGTTGGCGAGCACCGTCCGGCTTCGCGTCGACGAGGTAGAAGTAGCCGAGGACCAGGGCGGCGAGACCGAGCGGGAGGTTGACGAAGAAGATGAGCCGCCAGCCCCAGCCGAAGAGGTCCCACTGGATGAGAAGTCCGCCGACGAGGGGACCGCAGATCGTGGCGAGCCCGATGGTCGCGCCGTAGATCCCGAACACCCGCGGGTGGGCGCGTTTCGGGAAGAGTCCCGAGATGATGGCGAACGTCTGCGCCGACATCGACCCCGCCGCGAGCCCCTGCAGCGCCCGCGACACGACGAGAGCGGTCGGCGTCTGGGCGAGCCCGCAGAGCAGTGAGGCCACGATGAAGACGGCCAGTGCGGTGAGGAAGACGCGTCGCCGGCCGAGCAGATCCCCCAGTCGCGCCGCCGTGATCAGGGAACATGCGAAGGACAGGGTGTAGACGCTCACCATCAGCAACTGCGCCGACACCGAGGCGCCGAGGTCGACCGCGATGCTCGGCAGCGCGACGTTGACGATGGTCGCGTCCAGGAGTTGCATGAACACGGCGGCGAGACTGGTGGCCAAACCCAGCCAGGGGACCCACCGACCGAGTTCGCCCCGATAGAGTGCGTCACGCTGGGTCACAGGCATCCGGACAGGCTAGCGGCTCGAACCTCACAGGTTGCTGTGAGGTTGTTCCGAAGTTGCTGGATGGTACGCGAAGAACTTGCAGCGTAGAACCCCTTTGGCTGACACTTGACTAAACTGGGACCGGCCTGTAATCAGTCTCATACTTCTTTACCTCTCGCGGTAAGGCACTCGGTGCCGCATCCTGTTGCGAGAAGGCCGTGCCACACCCGACCGATCTCGCAATCTCGATTCGACACCAGGAGCCGCTCGATGGACTTGAACTTGATCACCCACTGGAAGCCGGAACCTGGGCGGGTAGTCGAGTGGAAAGTCACGGACGCGAGTGCACGTGCGGCTGCCGAGGCGCCGGTGGATCCGGCGCTGCCGACGACGATGCAGGAACGGCATCTGCGGCGGGCCCGGCAGGCGGCGAACAACGGCGAGACCCAGTCACCGTGGATCGGCATCGCGTTCGACTTTCCGGGCAGGCTCGATCGCGCGGCGATGACCCGCACCCTCGAGCGCTACGTCCTGCGGCACGACACGCTGCACAGCTGGTTCTCGTTCGAGGATGCGGACGCGGACCCCACGGACGCCGGCAACGCGGTCCGGCGGCACGTCGTGCCTGCCGACTCCATCGCGCTCACCGCACACGAGGGCGAGACTCTCACCACCCCCGAACAGGTGCGTGACCACATCGCCGCGCGCTTCGCGAACGACACGAGCGCGCTGGCCTGGCCTGCATTCGTGTTCGGTGTGGTGGAGCACTACGACACGGGGGCACCCGGAACCGAGGACAGCTTCACCCTGTTCCACGCCGTCGATCACGCGCACACCGACATGCAGTCGATGATCCTCACGTTTGCCGAGACCCGGATCCTCTATCAGGCCGAACTCGACGGCGCGGAGCCCGAACTGCCGGATCCGGGAAGCTACGTGGAGTACAGCCGGCGGGAACGGGAGAAGGCTGCGACGCTGACCCTCGCCTCCCCCGAGGTCCACGGCTGGATCGGCCACCTCACCCGCAACGGCGGAACCTTCCCGAGCTTTCCCCTCGACCTCGGCGCCTCCGACGCACCCAAACCGGCCATCGGCAGCCGGTTCGACCTCGCCGACGCCGACGAATGCGAGCGGTTCGGCGCGGTGTGCAAGGCCCACGGTTCCAACTTCATCGGCGGCGTGTTCGCGGCCCTTGCCATCACCGAACACGAGTTGGTCGGGCGCGACCGCTACATGGCGCTGTCCCCCCTCACCACTCGCAACGATCCGCAGTTCTACTGGTCCCAGGGGTGGTTCATCAACCTCGTTCCGGTCGGGTTCGCCCTGGAGGATGCCGCGACGTTCACCGGGCTCGCCGGACGCGCGCAGGACGCCTACCGTTCGGGCAAGGCTCTCGGTGAGGTGTCCGTGCAGCAGGTGATCGACACCGTGCTCGCTCAGGCCGGCCCCGAGGCGACGTCGCATCACACCACGCTCGCACCGCCGCCGATCGTGTCGTACATCGACGGGCGGCGGTTGCCGCAGACCGAGGATTTCACGTCGACCCGCGCGACCGGCATCGTGGGTGGCAAGGCCACCCAGATCGCGTCGATCTGGATCAACCGTATTCTCGAGGGCACGTGGATGGCTGTCTCGCATCCGGACACCGAGGAGGCGCACCGGTCGGTGAGCGCGTATGCCGAACGATTGTCGACCATCATGAAAACCGTGGCGCGCGACGGCGATTACACGGTGACGCCCTTCGCGCCGGCGGCCGCGGAATTCGCGACTGCCACAGGGGCGGAGTAGTGCACGTCACGTCCATCGACCGGTACATGCTCGAACCCGGCCTGGTGACGGAGTGGTCCGTCGCGCCGGGCGAAGTGTCGGCCTCGGCGGTGCCGCCGTCGTACAACCAGCAGTTCCATCTCGACACCGCACGCACGCACGGTGTCGGCCGAAGCGTCTGGATGGCAGCGGCTTTCGACCTCCCCGGCCGA
Organism: Rhodococcus sp. NPDC057529; assembly: GCF_042802055.1. Taxonomy (NCBI): domain Bacteria; kingdom Bacillati; phylum Actinomycetota; class Actinomycetes; order Mycobacteriales; family Nocardiaceae; genus Rhodococcus; species Rhodococcus sp. NPDC057529. The sequence continues at coordinate 322,439 of NZ_JBHVEY010000010.1, read as the reverse complement.
CTCGACCGGGACGCGCTCGCGCAGGCGCTGGTGCACTTCATCCGGCGTCACGACACGCTGCAGACCGGCTTCGACGTGAGCCCGGATGCAATGGCCCGGGTGGATCTCGACCCCGACGACATCACCGTCGTCGCGTCCGAGTCCTCGGTGACGACGTCACCGCACGAGCTCCGCGACCATCTGCGGTACCGGTTCACCGAGGCGTGCGATCCGCTGACGTTCCCCGCCTACCTGTTCGCGACCATCGAGCGTGATTCGCACTACACCGTGGTCAGTGCGTTCGATCACACACTCGTCGACGGGTATTCACTCGTCATCGCGCTGGGCGAACTCCGGCAGATCTATCAGCGCATCATCGGGCTCGGGCGCTCGGATGTGCTCACCGAGGCGCAGTTGACGGAGGAACTGGGCGATCCGGGGAGCTTCCTGCGGTACTGCGAACTCGAAGCCGAGGCGCCGGTCACCGAGATGGGCGACCCCCGGGTGCGGGAATGGGCCCGCTTCTACGAGCGCTGCGGCGGTACCGCGCCCAGTTTCCCGCTCGATCTGGGTGTCGAGGCCGGCAGGCCCGCCCCGCAGGGCGCCGACGTGCGTCCCCTCCTCGACGCCTCGGGCACCGACCGGTTCGAGGAGATCTGCCTGGACTCCGGGGGAAGCCTGTTCACGGGGACGCTCACCGCGATGGGCCTGGCCGTGCAGTCGATCAACGGCACCGACCGGATGCCGTTGCAGTTTCCGCTGCACATCCGCCGGGACCCGCAGTGGGCCAACGCGATCGGGTGGCTCACGACGAGCGCGCCGCTGACGGTCGAACTGACCCCCGACTGCGATTTCCAAGCCTCGCTGGCGCACACCCACGCCTCGTTCCGCACGGCACTCACGCTCGAGGGCGTGACGATGGCCCAGGTGCGGGAGGCACTCGGTGACGGATATCGCCGGACCCGCACCGATGTGTTCATGGTCTCCTACATCGACTACCGCAAGCTGCCGGGCACCGACGACCACGACGAACTGAACGCCCATCACATCAGCAACGTGACGGTCGCGGACGATGCCCAGTTCTGGATCTCACGCACCCATCGCGGTCTCGCGCTGCGGTCGCGGTTCCCCGAGACGCCGACGGCACGGCGTGCGGTCACGGAGTTCGTGGTACGGCTGCGGGAGATCATGCAGGACATCTGCGAGAACGGTGTCACTCCCATCGCGGAGCTCACCAGTCAGCTGAACCTGGAGGGCACTCCGGTCGTCTGACGCGGGAGGGCTCGAGCAGTCGCCGCTGCATCCCGACGGCGATCCCGGCCGCCTCGCTCTTGGCCTGCTGCGCCACGTCGCCGAGGAACAACTCGTCGACGCTGGACGTCCACAGCTCGACCCAGCGGTCGAAGTGCCGGTCGGTGAATCCGTGCCTGCCGTGCAGCGCCCTGTGCACGGCGCCGACGCTGCCGCGGTAGACGCCGGTGCGCAGCAGGATCGTCTCCCAGAAGTCGCACATGACGGGCAGGTGGTCGTCGAGGCCGATCACCATGAGCGTCTCGAATACCGGTTCGAGGACCGGGTCGGCGAATGCCCGGCCGTAGAAGTGCCGGAGCAGCAATTCCAGGTCGGCGCGCGTCGCGATGTCGGGCATGGGGCCTCCGTTCGGGTGCGAATCTACGCGCCCGCTGTCACCGTCCTCACCGTGTGCGGAAGGTAAGTGTGAACGCCGGTCGGAAGAACCTTCGGCGTCCGCCTAGAATTGATCCGTCCCCGTCGCATCTGCCCCAGGAGCCCACCCGTGCCCGTAGCGCCAGATCCCACCCAGTCCTTCGCCGAGTACGCCAATCCCGGTCGGCTCGTGTCGACGGAGTGGCTGTCCGCGAATCTGGGCACACCCGGCCTCAAGGTCGTGGAATCGGACGAGGACGTGCTCCTCTACGACGTCGGTCACATCCCCGGCGCCGTCAAGGTCGATTGGCACCTCGATCTCAACGATCCGGTGACGCGTGACTACATCAACGGGGAACAGTTCGCCGAGCTGATGAGCCGCAAGGGCATCAGCCGCGACGACACCGTCGTGATCTACGGCGACAAGAGCAACTGGTGGGCGGCGTACGCCCTGTGGGTGTTCACGCTGTTCGGGCACGAGGACGTCCGTCTCCTCGACGGCGGCCGCGACGCGTGGATCGCCGAGAACCGGGACACCGCGTTCGACGTCCCCGAGACCTCCCCCACCGACTACCCGGTGGTCGAGCGCAACGACGCCCCGATCCGCGCGTTCAAGGACGACGTGCTCGATCATCTCGGCAAGGGACCGCTGATCGACGTCCGTTCGCCGCAGGAGTACACCGGCGAGCGCACCCACATGCCCGACTACCCGGAAGAGGGCGCACTCCGCGGCGGCCACATCCCGAGCGCGCAGAGCATTCCGTGGGCCAAGGCCGCGGCACCCGACAGCCGTTTCCGTTCGCGCGGTGAACTGAACGAGATCTACGGCGGGGTGTCCGCCGACGACGACATCGTCGCGTACTGCCGGATCGGTGAGCGTTCCAGCCACACCTGGTTCGTCCTCACCCACCTGCTCGGTTACCCCAATGTCCGCAACTACGACGGTTCGTGGACGGAATGGGGCAACATGGTTCGCGTTCCGATCGTCAGGGGTGAAGAGCCGGGAGACGTTCCCGGCGCAACGTCATGACCGAACTGCCCGATTCGCTTGCCGAGATCGTCGACGACTTCGCCGCCGTCGACGGCTCGGACAAGCTGCAGTTGCTGCTGGAGTTCAGCCGCGAACTGGCGCCCTTGCCTGCCGAACTCGAGCAGGACGCGATGGAACCGGTGCCCGAGTGCCAGTCGCCGCTGTTCCTGTCGGTCGACGACTCCGATCCGGAGCACGTGCGACTGCACTTCAGCGCGCCCGCGGAGGCACCGACGACGCGGGGTTTCGCGTCGATCCTGCACCAGGGCCTCGATGGGCACAGTGCCGTCACCATCCTCGGCATTCCGGACGATTTCTACTCCGCGCTCGGGCTCGCCGACGCCGTCAGTCCGCTGCGGCTGCGCGGCATGTCGGCGATGCTCGCGCGAATCAAGCGGCATCTCCGCGGCTAGGCAGGGTCTGATCACATACCGATGGAATTCACCGAACTTGCCGACTACCCCGTTCCGGTGGGTGCGCTCACCGAATGGCTGCCGTGCGCCCGCTCGGAGTGGGTGGACGATCCCCGTCCTGCGTCGTACATCCACGAGGCACATCTGCGCCGGTGCGCCGACGCCGACGGTCGCGAATCCTGGCTGGGCACCGCATTCGAGATCCACGGAACGCTGAACGTCACCGCGTTCCGGACCGCGCTGGAGAAGTGGACCGATCGCCACGAGGTGCTGCGCTCGCACACGACGTTCGACACGGAGACCGAGCGGGTATGCAGGCGGACCGTGCCGCAGGGCGGGCTGCACGTGGGGGTCGTCAGCCACGGTTACGACGCCGCCGGTGGCGACAACTTCGCGCACCTGCAGCAACTGTTCGACGAGTACGCCTCGCCGCACAGTTGGCCGTCGTACGTCTTCGCGACGCTCGAGACCGTGCAGCGCGACCGGTTCACCGTGTTCTTCGCGGCGGATCACTCGATCATCGACGGGTTCTCCATCGTGCTCGTCGCCCACGAGTTGACCGCGCTCTACGAGGAGGCGCTGTCCGGTCGCACGGCCAACCTGTTCCCCGTCGGCAGCTACATCGACTTCGGCCGCGAGGAGCGCGAGAACTCCACCGACGCCGAGGTCAAGCGGGAGGCGCTCGACGTGTGGCGGTCCGCACTCGAGGGGCCGGGACTCCCAGAGTTCCCCCTGGAAGTCGGCCCGCGCACGTCATACGCCCAGCAGAACCTGTCCGCGTGGATCCTCGACGCCGACCAGGCTGCCGCGTTCAACTCGGCGTGCCGCGAGGCGGATGTGGGGTTCTTCCCCGGCCTGCTCGCGTGCCTCGGCCTGGCCGGTGCCGAGGTGGCGGGCGACGACCGCTTCCGGACGGTCACTCCGGTCCATACCCGGCACTCCCCGCAGTGGGCGTCCGCGCTGGGCTGGTTCGTCGGTCTGAGCCCGATCGACTTCGAGGTGACCTCGGACGATTTCGCCGCCGTCGCGCGCGAGGCCGCCGACAGCGTGGCGCGGACGAAACCGATCTCGGTGGTCCCGTTCGACCAGATCGAGAAGGAACTCGACATCCCCATCCGGCCGCGCTTCGTCGTCTCCTACATGGACGTCCGGTTCGTGCCCGAAGCGGGCCGCTGGCACGAACGCAACGCCCGGGCGTTGCGGAGCCGGCAGTACACCCACGACGTGTACGCATGGATCAATCGCACCCCCCGCGGCGTCAATCTGGCGGTCCGGTATCCGGGCAACGACATCGCTGCCGCGAGCGTCCACACGTGGGTCGCGAGCCTCCGCCGGCAACTGGAACAGGTTTCAACCAGCTACCCTTCGGTAGGGTTGCGCAGCGTCGGACAGGCCTGACGGCAATATTCGGTCCGGTGGCAACACCGATCCGTTCGGTGCCTAGACTCCGAAGTGATGCCGTAACCCACCGCCGGTGAACACCCCCGGGGACCACCGCGGAGACAGACCATGCGAACCACAGGAGGCTCAGTGCCCAGTCATGCCAGCGCGCACATCACGAAGGTGCTCGTCGCGAACCGCGGTGAGATCGCAGTGCGGGTGATCCGGGCCGCCGCCGACGCCGGCCTGGCCAGCGTCGCCGTCTACGCCGAACCCGACGCCGACGCCCCGTTCGTGCGCCTGGCCGACGAAGCCTTCGCCCTCGGCGGACAGACCTCCGCCGAGTCCTACCTGGTGTTCGACAAAATCCTCGACGCCGCCACCAAGTCCGGTGCCGACGCCATCCACCCCGGCTACGGCTTCCTCTCCGAAAACGCCGACTTCGCCCAGGCCGTGCTCGACGCCGGCCTGATCTGGATCGGCCCCTCCCCGCAATCGATCCGCGACCTCGGCGACAAGGTCACCGCCCGCCACATCGCCGAAAAAGCCAACGCCCCGATGGCCGCCGGCACCAAGGACCCCGTCAAGAACGCCGACGAGGTCGTCGCCTTCGCCAAGGAATACGGTGTCCCCGTCGCCATCAAGGCCGCGTTCGGCGGCGGCGGCCGCGGCATGAAGGTCGCCCACACCATCGAGGAAATCCCCGAACTGTTCGACTCCGCCACCCGCGAGGCCGTCGCCGCGTTCGGCCGCGGCGAATGCTTCGTCGAACAGTATCTGGACAAGGCCCGGCACGTCGAAGCGCAGGTCATCGCCGACCAGCACGGCAACGTCATCGTCGCCGGCACCCGCGACTGCTCCCTGCAGCGCCGCTTCCAGAAGCTCGTCGAGGAGGCCCCGGCCCCGTTCCTCACCGACGACCAACGCAACCGCATCCACTCCTCCGCCAAGGCCATCTGCAAGGAGGCCGGCTACTACGGCGCCGGCACCGTCGAATACCTCGTCCAGGGCGACACCGTCTCCTTCCTCGAGGTCAACACCCGCCTGCAGGTCGAACACCCCGTCACCGAGGAAACCGCCGGCATCGACCTGGTGCTGCAACAGTTCAAGATCGCCAACGGCGAGGCACTCGACATCCTCGAGGACCCCACCCCCCGCGGGCACGCCTTCGAATTCCGCATCAACGGCGAGGACGCCGGCCGCGGCTTCCTGCCCGCCCCCGGCCCGGTCACCAAGTTCGTGCCCCCCACCGGCCCCGGCGTGCGGATGGACTCCGGCGTCGAAACCGGCTCCGTGATCGGCGGCCAGTTCGACTCCATGCTCGCCAAGCTGATCGTCACCGGCGCCACCCGCGACGAGGCCCTCGCCCGGGCCCGCCGCGCCCTCGCCGAATTCCAGGTCGAAGGCCTGGCCACGGTCATCCCGTTCCACCGGGCCATCGTCTCCGACCCCGCCTTCATCGGCGACGGCAGCGGCTTCGATGTCTACACCAAGTGGATCGAAACCGAATGGGACAACCAGATCGAACCCTTCACCGGCGCAGCCCCCCTCGACGACGAAGAGAATCTGCCCCGGCAGAACGTCGTCGTCGAGGTCGGCGGCCGCCGCGTCGAGGTGTCGCTGCCCGGCCAGTTCACCCTCGGCACCGGCAACGGTGCCCCGGCCGGGGCGGTCCGGAAGAAGCCCAAGGCCCGCACCCGCGGCGGCGCCCACGGCGGCGCCGCCTCCGGTGACGCCGTCACCGCCCCCATGCAGGGCACCGTCGTCAAGGTCGCCGTCGAAGAAGGACAACAAGTCGCCGAGGGCGACCTCATCGCCGTCCTCGAGGCCATGAAGATGGAAAACCCCGTCAACGCCCACAAGGCCGGCACCGTCACCGGCCTCGCCGTCGAACCCGGCTCCGCCATCACCCAGGGCACCGTCCTCGCCGAGCTCAAGTAGCTCCCGTGAGTACTTGTTAACCGCCCGCGGTTAACAAGTACTCACGGGTGGCCGTGCCACACTGTACGCATGTCTGACGTTCCCGAGATCCGTATCGGCACAGCCGAACGTGAGCAGGCCCTGAACTCGTTGAGCGAACACTTCGCCGCGGGCCGTCTGACGGTCCCCGAGTTCGACGAGCGCAGTCTCGCGGTCACGAATGCCACCACCCGCGGCGAACTCGATCGAGTGTTCACCGACCTCCCCGCGACCACGGCCGCCGCGCCCGCCAAGGCCGAGGCAACGGACACCGACCACGACCAGAACTGGCGCCGGATCGTGATGTCGGTGATCCCGCTCATCGCCCTCGTGCTGTTCTTCGTCGTCCCCGTCGACAACAGCTGGCTGTTCTTCCTGATGATCCCTGCCGCCGGCGCCATCCTGTTCGGCACCCGCGACGACCGTCACGGTCGAGATCGTCGCCGCGACCGGGGCCGCTGACGTGGAACCGGTCGAGGTCAACGCAGGCGGCTGGTACCTGCGCGCGCTGCGCGAGGACGAGCGGGTCGACGACCGTCCGGCGCTCGCGGACGGTGGAATCACCGAACCCGGCTACATCGCCCGCCGCGCGGCGCAGTGGCTGAGCGACGAGCACTATTCCTGGGCGATCTGCCAGCCCAACACGGGCGAGCTGCTCGCCGAGGTGGGGCTCACTCCGTCCGGTGAATCCGCGACCCTCACCGGGTGGGCCCGCGCCGGTCACGAGGACGCGCTCGCGAGCGGATCGGATGCGGTGCAGCGGTTTGCGGAGGGCGCACTGGGGTTCACGGTTCAGCGGTGAGTATGCGATCCGTTCCGGTGGCGGCGCTCACCGTGCTGGCGCTGGTCATGTTGCTGTCCCCCGCGTCCGCGACGCCGTCGGGTCCCGAACATGCCGACAAGGTGGTGCACGCGCTGCTGTTCGCAGCGCTGGCGGTCGCGTCCCGGTATGCCCTTCTGACGCCACGGATCACGGTGCTCTGGCTCGCGGCGTTCGCGGTGATCACCGAGATACTGCAGGGCGTACTGCCGATCGGCAGGCACGGTTCGGTCTGGGACCTCTGCGCGGACATGGTGGGTGTGGCGATCGGGCTGTCCGCTCAGTCCGCGATCATGCGCTCCCGCAGTAGAGTCTGAACTGCCGCGTCGAGGCCGAGTCCGTCCGAGAAGTACCGCTCGACCGTCCCGTACCGCTCGCGCATGGCGGCGAGCGACACCTGCAGATACTGCTCGCGGACCCCGAGCACGGGCTCGAGCAGCGCCGGATCTCCACCCGCGTCGACGAATTTCTCGAACACGCCCGCGAACGCCGGCAGAAGGAACTCGTTGGTCAGCAGGTAGTCGTGGAACACGTCGTCCTCGCCGACGCCGAGGAGCAACAGCAGCGCCGCTGTCGCCCACCCCGTCCGGTCCTTCCCGGTGGTGCAGTGCACGAGGGTGGGCGTGTTGCCGTTCGCCGCCAGTCCGCGGAACAATTCCCGGTACGAGGACACCGCGCTGGGCATCACGACGAAATCGCGGTAGCTGCCCTCGAAGTACTCGATCGCGCGTCCGCCGCCGAGTTCACGTTCGGCGATCATCGGATCGGCGATCACCTGCAGCATCTGCGCGGGGATCGACCGGATCCCCTTGTCGGCGAGCACGTCCAATGCGACCGCGCGGGCCCCGTTCGGGAGGATGTCGGGGGCCGCGGCGCGCTCGTCAGCGGTCCGCAGGTCGTACACCGTCCGGATCCCGAGGCCGTCGAGCACCGGCATGTCCGTGTCCGCGACCCGGCTGAGATCGGTCGAACGGTAGAACACCCCGGTGCGCACCTTCGCGCCGTCCCCGGTTCGGTAGCCGCCGACGTCTCGCAGATTGGGTACGGACGTGAGCGGAATCGGCGTCATGCGTCGACGGTACCGCCCAGCACCCGGGCCAGTGCATCCACGGCGGCGTCGAGTTCCGCGGTCGTCACCGTCAGCGGTGGACGGAACCGGATCCCACGCGTACCGGTGGGCAGGATCAGCACCCGCTCCCGGTCCCTCAGGTCCGCGACGACCCGGTCCCGCCGCTGCGGAGTGGGAAGCGTGATCGCGCACATCAGGCCACGCCCCCGCGGCTCGGTCACGTCGGCGTTCGCCCGCGCGAGTTCCCGGAGCCGTCCGAGAAGGTGCGCCCCCGTCATGCGGGCCCGGTCGACGAGCCTGTCCTCCTCGACGATCTCGAGGATCCGGCGGGACCGCACCATGTCGGTGAGGTTGCCGCCCCAGGTCGAGTTGATCCGCGAGCTGACGGCGAACACGTTGTCGGGGACTTCGTCCACCCTGCCGCCGGCCATGATTCCGCAGACCTGGGTCTTCTTGCCGAACGCGACGACGTCGGGGTGCACCCCCAGTTGCTGGTACGCCCAGGCGGTTCCGGTGAGACCGCAGCCGGTCTGCACCTCGTCGAAGACGACGAGGGCGTCGTTCTCCCGGCAGAGCGCCTCCATCGCCTGGAAGAATTCCGGGCGGATGTGGTGGTCGCCGCCCTCACCCTGGATCGGCTCGGCGATGAAACAGGCCACGTCCGAGGGGTTCTCGGCGAACGCGCAACGCGCCTGATCCAGTGCGTGCCGTTCGGCTTCCTCGACGTCCCGTCCGTCCGCGAGGTACGGGGAGTCGATGCGCGGCCAGTCGAACTTGGGGTATCGCGCCACCTTGCCGGGCTCGGTGTTGGTGAGCGACATGGTGTATCCGCTGCGTCCGTGGAAGGCCTCGGTCAGATGGAGCACCTTCGTGCCGAGTGCCGGGTCGAGGCCCCGGCTCTCGTTGAGCCTGCTCTTCCAGTCGAACGCCACCTTCAGCGCGTTCTCGACGGCGAGCGCGCCACCGTCGATGAAGAAGAGGTGCGGTAGTGCGGGATCGCCCAGCACCCGGGCGAACGTCTCGACGAACCGTGCCATCGGGACGGTGTAGACGTCGGAGTTGCTCGGTTTGTTGATCGCCGCCGCCGCCAGTTCCCGGCGAAACGCGTCGTCGTCCGCCAGTGCGGGGTGGTTCATCCCCAGGGCCGACGACGCGAAGAATCCGAACATGTCCAGATAGCTGGTGCCGTCCCGCAGATCGACGAGATGGGTGCCGCGGGAGCGGTCCAGGTCGAGTACCAGGTCGAACCCGTCGACCAGAATGCGCTCGCGCAGCACGTCGTGCACCTGGCTCGCCGGCAGCTCGCCCCCATCTCCGGTAAAACGAATCGCTGTGCTCATACCGAGAGATTACGTCAAAATTCCTGTCTATCGGCGACGATTCGGCAACATATCCGGTACGGGGCTCACCTGTCGTAAAATGTTTGCAAGATGATGGTGCTGCGCGTATGCACATTGGCGGTGGCGCGGATCTCCTGCAGCAGGTGTTCCAGCTCCCGCGGCGAGGCGACGCGCACCAGCAGCACGTAGCTCTCCTCCCCCGCGACCGAGTGACACGCCTCGATCGCGGAGAGGTTCCGCAACCGGGCGGGCGCGTCGTCGGGCTGCGACGGATCGAGAGGGGTGATCGCGACGAATGCGGACAGACCGTGCCCGAGCGCATCCGGATCGATCTTCGCGGTGTACCCGCGGATCACCTTGCGGGCCTCGAGCCTGCGCACCCTCGACTGCACCGCGGAGATCGACAACCCGGCCTTCTCGGCGAGGGTCGCCAGAGTCGCCCGGCCGTCGGCCACCAGCTCCTGCATCAGTACCCGATCGATGTCGTCGAGAGGAGTATGGGGTGCGTCGCTACGGAAAGATTCCACCACCAGCGCAGGCTAGCCCAGCGGAGGTGCATCATGGTTGAAACGTGGGAGCTCCGCGCCCGCTTCGCCCGCGCACTGGGCGCGGCGTACAGCCGGACGGTGCCCGCCTACGACACGCTGGCCGAGGTGGCCGACGAGGTCAACGCGGACTTCTCGGCAAGAAACCCGGCCGACGCCGAACGCCGGGGTGGCCTCGCCCGGATCATCGTGGAGCGCCACGGCGCGATCCGCCTCGGTGGGCCGACGGAGCTTCGTCAGGCCGCCATCCTGTTCTCGGGTTTCGGGATGCACCCCGTCGGCTGCTACGACCGGCGCGGTGCACCCGAGCCGGAGCCCGTCGTCTCGACGGTCTTTCGTCCCGTCGACCCGATCGAACTGGCCCGCAACCCGTTCGGGATGCTCGCATCGATGCTCACCACCGCGGATCGCCGGTTCTTCGACGGCGAACTGCAGCACCGCCTCGAGAATGTCCTCGCCGCCCGCACCGTGTTTCCCACCGAACTGCTGCACCTGGCCGCGCTCGCGACCGAGGAGGGCGGGCTGACCGCACCGACGGCGGAACGGTTCGTCGCGCTCGCGGCCGCGGCGTTCGCGCCGTCGGACACCGCGGCCGACCGATCCTGGCTCTCCGCGCTCGAACGCGTCGCACCCGTCGCCGCCGACGTCGGCGGGCGCACGGGCGTGCGGGTCGTGCACCTCGCACCGCGAGTCTTCGACATCGACGAGCTGTGCCGTCGGTCGGCGCGGCACGGCCTGCGGAGGATCGACGGCACCGACCGTCCGCACGCCCCGGGTGGCCCGGACGTCCTCGTGCGGTGGGTGTCGTTCGGCGCCGCCGGCACACCCGGCGGCGTCCTCGTGGCGGAATCACGGGGCATCGCACTGACACCCGAGGGACAGGAACTGTACGACGACCCTTCCCGCGGCGAGGGCGAGTTCCCACTGACGGAAGCGGAACTGGAGGCCCGTGGGCTGGCGTACTTCACCCACCGCCGCACCGGTGACGGCGACGTCGCGGAGCCGATCCTCTACGAGGACTTCCCGCCGATGCCGGTCGACTCCGGCCCCGACCCCCTACCGTGGCTCTCCGAGACACTCGGCCGGGCCGTGCACGACCCGTTCACGCTCTACCGACAGCAGCAGGACCATTCCCGAGAGAGGACAGCATCGTGAACCTTCCCGCCCCCGAGGAATTGTGCCGACGCGCCGAGGACGCACTGATCAGATGCGGCGCCGAGATCACCGACGGCGGGGGACCGCTCGTCGCGCGCACACCGATCACCGGGACCGAACTGCGCACGGTGACGGCGAGCACCCCGGAGGACGTGGACCGGGCGATCGCTGCGGCCCACGAGACCTTCCTCGAATGGCGTTCCGTCCCCGCCCCCCAGCGCGGCGCCGTGGTGCGCCGTCTGGGCGAGCTTCTCACGGAACACAAGGCCGATCTGGCGGAACTGGTCACTCTCGAGGCAGGCAAGATTCCGTCCGAGGCGCAGGGTGAAGTGCAGGAGATGATCGACATCTGCGAATTCGCGGTCGGTCTGTCCCGCCAGTTGTACGGCAGAACGATGGCGTCGGAACGACCGGGGCATCGGCTGATGGAGACGTGGCACCCGCTGGGAGTCGTCGGGGTGATCTCCGCGTTCAACTTCCCGGTGGCCGTGTGGTCGTGGAACACCGCGGTCGCGCTGGTCTGCGGCGACACGGTGGTGTGGAAGCCGTCGGACCGGACGCCGCTCACGGCGATCGCCTGCGACGCCCTGCTGGCGCGCGCCGCCCGGGACGTCGGCGCACCCGCCGGGATCCACGCCCTGATCCAGGGTGCGGGGGACGTCGGCGAACGGCTCGTCGACGACGCACGCGTCGCCTTGGTCAGCGCCACCGGTTCGGTCCGGATGGGTCGCGCCGTGGGTCCTCGCGTCGCCGCGCGCTTCGGCAAGTGCCTGCTCGAACTGGGCGGCAACAACGCGGCGGTGGTGACACCGTCCGCCGATCTGGACCTGACCGTGCGTGGCGTCGTGTTCTCCGCCGCGGGCACCGCGGGACAACGCTGTACGTCGCTACGACGGCTGATCGTGCACTCGTCCGTCGCCGACGAACTGGTGGAGCGCATCTCCTCGGCGTACGGCCAGTTGAAGGTCGGAAACCCGTTCGACGACGGCGTTCTCGTCGGCCCGCTGGTGAACCGCTCCGCGTTCGAGGCCATGCAGACGGCGCTGGGCAAGGCCCGCGCCGACGGCGGGACCGTCGTCTGCGGCGGCGAACGCAGCGATGGCAGCGACTCCGCCTATTACGTCTCGCCCGCCCTCGTCCGAATGCCCGCGCAGACGTCGGTGGTGCAGGAGGAGACGTTCGCACCGATCCTGTATGTACTCACCTACGAAGGCTTCGACCAGGCGATCGCGTTGCACAACGAAGTGCCCCAGGGACTCTCGTCGTCGATCTTCACCACCGATCAGCGCGAGGCCGAGAGGTTCCTGGCGGCAGACGGTTCCGACTGCGGCATCGCGAACGTCAACATCGGCACGTCGGGGGCCGAGATCGGCGGGGCGTTCGGCGGGGAGAAGGAGACCGGAGGGGGACGCGAGTCCGGATCCGACGCGTGGAAGGCCTACATGCGCCGTGCGACCAACACCGTCAACTACTCCGATCGACTTCCGCTCGCGCAGGGGGTCGAGTTCACCTGACGGGCGGTGTCGACCGGCTACTCTCGGGGCGTGAGCAACTGGACCGAAATGGCGCGTGAGATCGCCGAGGACGTGCTGTTCCCGGTGGCCGACAGCGTCGATGCCGACGGCGAGATTCCCGATAGTCACTTCGAGACTCTCGCCGCCGACGGCTTCTACGGACTCGCGGCACCCGGCGAAGAGGGAGTGACGCCGTCGGTGCTGGTCGACGTGATGGAGACGTTGTGCGGCGGTTGCCTCGCGACGGCGTTCACGTGGATGCAGCATCACGGTGTCGTCGCCGGTCTCGCCGGTTCACCGAACACGACCCTGCAGGATCGGTACCTCGACGGACTCGTCGACGGCACGGTGCGGGCCGGCGTCGCTCTGGCCGGAGCGATTCCCGTCCCACCCACCTTGTGGGCGCGCAGTGTCGACGACGGCTACGTGCTCGACGGGGTGTCGCCGTTCGTCACCGGCTGGGGCATCGTCGATCTGCTCCAGGTATCGGCGCGCGACGAATTCGACGACTCCATCGTGCACGTCATCATTCCCGCACAACCGCTGCGCGGCCTCACCGCCGAGGAACTCCCGCTGATCGCGGCGCGGGGGTCGAACACGGTCCGGCTGAAATTCGACGGGCTCGCCGTGCCACGCGATCTGGTGAGCGCCGTCGTCTCCCCCGAGGATTTCGCGAAGAGCCAGCTGTTCGGGTCGTGGATCAACGGGTGCATGGCGATGGGGATCACCCGACGGGCGATCAGCGAACTGGAGGCCCTCGGCGTCGACGCGGACCCGTTCGAGGAGCAGGCCGCCCGGGCACGCCTCGACCTGAACGCGACACTCGAGGGCCGCGCGGAGATCGCCGAAGCGCGGGCCCGCGCTTCGGAACTCGCCATCCGCACCGCCACCGCCCTCGTCACCGCGAAGGGCAGTTCCGCCCTGCTCGCGGGAAACACGGCGGAACGACTGATGCGTGAAGCCACCTTCACACTCGTCGCCGCGGGACGTCCGGCGATCAAGTCCGCGTTGCTGCAGCGCCTCGGCCGCGACTAGCGCGTCGCTCGCTACACCCTGACAGTTCCGACGCCGAGAGTAGGTTTCGTCCATGGCATGCCGTATCAGTGAACTCGTGCTCGGTTGCCGCGACCCCGAGGTGCTGGCCCGATTCTGGTGCGAGGTCCTGGACTTCGTGGTGCTCGACCGCGAGGGCGACGGAAGCATCGAGATCGGGCCACGCGAAGGGTTCGGCGGCCCACAGCCGACGATCATCCTCAGCCGCCGAGACGTCCCGGAGCCCGGGAAACCCCGGCTGCACATCGACGTCAACGCCACCGACCGCGATCAGGACGCCGAACTCGAACGCCTGCTGGAACTCGGAGCACGCCCCGCCGACATCGGCCAGACCGGGGACGAGCCCTGGCACGTCCTCGCCGATCCCGAAGGCAACGAATTCTGCCTGCTCCGGGCCCGCCTCGCTCCCCTCTGACGTTCCTGGCCGGTGCGGGATCCCGTGCACCGGCGTCGAGTTCGTGGCCGCCGGAGCTTGGCGTGCGTATCTGTCGGTGCCGTCGTCTACTGTCTGACGGCTCCACTTGTGGCGCACCGCCCTTCGACCGAAGCGAGACAACGTGCTCAGGATGATCCGCGCAGTTGCGCTGGCGCTACTCGCTGTCGGCGCGTACGTGGTGTTCTCCGAGCACGAGCCGTCGACCGTCGAGGCGCCATTGCCGTCGTTCGCGCCGGCAGCAGTACCCGCCGCGGATCTCGCGACGGTGTGAGCACAGGCCTGGGCTAGGGCACTCGGTCCTCGGCGCGCACCCGGTCACGGATCCTCCGGCGAGCACGATCGATCAGCTCACCGGCGTGGTGCCGGTGATTGATTCGCGGTTTCCTCTCCGGGTCGATGTGCGGTGGCGGTATCCATTCGGTGCGTCCCGCGTACACGTCGCCGGGTGGCGCGCTGGTGGTCGCCCAGCCGGCAGGCCCGTCGTGCACCCGAGCATGGCAGGCATCGCACACGAGTGTCAGCGAGTCGATGTCGGTCTGTCCGCCGTGGCGCCACTCCTGCACGTGGCGCGGTGGGGTCGAGTTCACCGGAGATCTTCGACATCAGTTCGGCGTCCTGTCGACCGAGTGAGATGCCGCGTCGGCGTGCCCGATCGCGATCGTCCGTGAGACGACCGTCTGGATCGAGGTAGGCGAGCAGTCGGTGACCGGCACTCTCGACGTCCTCCGGGGTGCCGCCACGCGCGCATTCGGCCAGGATCGCTTCGGCTGCGGCGACGTCCGCATTCGAGACGGCGTGCGGGATCTTGCGCATGATCTTCGAGACCGCCCGGGCGTGATCGGGGCCGATGGCACCGTCGCGTTGCGCAGCCGCCGTTTCCGGCAGTGCCGCCGGCAGGTCGTCGCCCGACAGCGTGTGCCAGGCGCCGAGGTTGCGGGCAGCCGACACCCGCGCCGACGCATCCGACGCCGACACGCGCAGCACGTCGACCAGGAGTGTGTTCGGCGAGTTGTAGCCGAGCGCCGCGGGCAGCGAGCGTTCGACACTCTCGACGATAAGCCGCTGCGAGACCGCGCCTGCGCGGCGGAGGGACTTCTCGAGTTGCTGCATCATCAGCATCACGTCCGAATCCGACACACCCGTGAGATCGGCGTCGAGCAGTCCCGTGACGGCAGCAGCCAGCGCAGTCAGGTGTTCCGTCACCTGATCCGCCGCCAACCCCCCGTTCGAACTCATGTTCGAATCATACTGCGCCCCACCGACAAGTTCCGTGGACCGCAGTGGAGATCCACAGCATGTGCCCGCCGCCTGTCGGACCCCCGGTGCAGTATGGAACGGTGACCGACGTCCTGGGCAGGTTCTCCGCTGCCACCCGCGAGTGGTTCGACGGTGCGTTTCCCGCGCCGACGGCCGCGCAGCTCGGTGCGTGGGAGTCGATCGCCAGCCGAGCGCACACGCTCGTCGTCGCGCCGACCGGTTCAGGCAAGACGCTGTCCGCGTTCCTGTGGTCCCTCGACCAACTCGCCGCAACGGACGGGAAGGACCGCAAGACCAAGGTTCTCTACATCTCCCCACTCAAGGCGCTCGGGGTCGACGTCGAACGCAACCTGCGGGCCCCGCTCGTCGGGATCACGCAGACGGCCAAGCGGCTCGGGCTCACGCCGCCGGAGATCTCGGTGGGTGTCCGCTCCGGCGACACACCGGCCGGCGACCGGCGCGCGTTGATCAAGAATCCGCCCGACATCCTCATCACCACCCCCGAGTCGCTTTTCCTCATGCTCACGTCCGCCGCGCGCGAGACGCTGACGCAGGTCGACACGATCATCGTCGACGAGGTCCACGCGGTGGCGGGCACGAAGCGCGGCGCGCACCTCGCGTTGTCGCTCGAACGCCTCGACCGGCTCCTCGACACTCCGGCGCAGCGCATCGGACTGTCGGCGACGGTGCGGCCCCACGAGGAGGTGGGCCGCTTCCTGTCCGGTTCGGCGCCGATCCGGATCGTGGCACCGCCGTCACCGAAGACGTTCGACCTCACCGTGCAGGTCCCGGTGGAGGACATGACCGAACTCGGTCTCGCCGAACCCGCCGAAGGCTCGGCCTCGGCGACCCCGCAGGCGGGGTCGATCTGGCCGCACGTCGAGGAGCAGATCGTCGATCTCGTCCTGGCGCATCGATCGTCCATCGTGTTCGCGAACTCGCGGCGGCTCGCCGAGCGCCTGACCGCACGACTCAACGAGATCTACGCCGAACGCGCCGGGACCGCGGTCGACAAGAACCCGAAACCGGCCTCGCAGATCGGCACCCCGTCCGAGGTCAACTTCGGTGCGGACCCGCTGCTCGCCCGCGCCCACCACGGGTCGGTCAGCAAGGACCAGCGGGCCCTGATCGAGGACGACCTGAAGTCGGGGCGGCTGCGGTGCGTGGTCGCGACGAGCAGCCTCGAACTCGGAATCGACATGGGTGCCGTCGATCTGGTGATCCAGGTGGAGGCGCCCCCGTCCGTGGCGAACGGTCTGCAGCGCGTCGGCCGTGCCGGACACCAGGTCGGGGAGATCTCCCGGGGTGTGGTGTTCCCGAAGCACCGCACCGATCTCGTGCACTGCGCCGTCACCGTCGAGCGGATGGTCACCGGCAAGATCGAGGCACTCGCCGTACCCACCAACCCGCTCGACATCCTCGCCCAGCACACGGTGGCGGCCACCGCCCTCGAACCGCTCGACGTGGACGACTGGTTCGAGACCGTCCGGCGCAGTGGCTCCTTCGCGACGCTGCCGCGCTCGGCGTACGAATCCACCCTCGACCTTCTCGCGGGCCTCTACCCCTCCGACGAGTTCGCCGAACTCCGGCCCCGCCTCGTCTGGGACCGCGAGGCCAACACGCTCACCGGACGCCCCGGCGCGCAGCGGCTGGCCGTCACGTCGGGCGGCGCCATCCCCGACCGCGGCCTGTTCACGGTCTACATGGTTGGTGAGAAGGCGTCCCGCGTCGGCGAACTCGACGAGGAGATGGTGTACGAGTCGCGGGTCGGCGACGTCTTCGCGCTCGGCGCCACCAGCTGGCGGATCGAGGAGATCACCTTCGACCGGGTGCTGGTCAGCCCCGCCTACGGACAGCCGGGGCGGTTGCCGTTCTGGCACGGCGACGGTCTGGGCAGGCCTGCGGAGCTGGGCGAGGCGCTGGGCCAGTTCCTGCGGGAGATCTCGCTCGGGCACGAGACCGAGGTGCAGGAGCGCTGCCGGACCGGTGGGCTCGACGAGAACGCCGCGAACAATCTCGTGCAACTCGTTACCGAGCAGAAGGCAGCCACCGGGCAGGTCCCCACCGACCGCACCCTGGTGGTCGAACGGTTCCGCGACGAACTCGGCGACTGGCGCCTCATCCTGCACTCGCCGTACGGCCAGCGCGTTCACGCGCCGTGGGCGCTGGCGGTCAGTGCCCGGTTGAGCGAGCGTCACGGCCTCGACTCGAACGCCACGGCATCCGACGACGGCATCATCGTGCGCCTCCCCGACACCGAGGACACCCCTCCCGGAGCCGACCTCTTCGTCTTCGACACCGACGAGATCGAGGACATCGTCACCGAACAGGTCGGCGGGTCGGCGCTGTTCGCGTCCCGGTTCCGTGAGTGTGCGGCCCGGGCGCTGCTGCTGCCCCGACGAACCCCGGGAAAGCGCGCACCGCTGTGGCAGCAGCGGCAGCGGTCCGCCCAGTTGCTCGACGTGGCCCGCCGGTATCCGACGTTCCCGGTCCTGCTCGAGACCGTCCGCGAGTGTCTGCAGGACGTGTACGACCTGCCGGCGCTGAAAGACCTGCTGCGCAGGCTCGCACGACGGCAGATCCGGATCGTCGAGGTGGAGACGCAGTCGCCGTCACCGTTCGCCGGCGCCCTGCTGTTCAACTACGTCGGCGAATTCATGTACGAGGGCGACAGCCCGCTCGCCGAACGCCGGGCCGCTGCCCTGTCCCTGGATTCGACGCTGCTGGCGGAACTGCTCGGCCGGGTGGAACTGCGGGAACTGCTCGACGCCGACGTCATCGCCCGCGCCGAACTCGAACTCCAGCGACTGCTCCCCGACCGCAAGGCGAAGGACCTCGAGGGCGTCGCCGACCTCCTGCGCCTGCTGGGGCCGCTGACCTCCGACGAGGTCGCCGCACGGGCGACCGCCGATCCGGCCCCCTGGCTCGACGAACTCGTGCGTGCGAAGCGGGCGCTCGGCGTGTCGTTCGCCGGTCGCGAATGGTGGACGGCCATCGAGGATGCGGCACGCCTGCGTGACGGGCTCGGGGTGCCGCTGCCCATCGGTGTTCCCGCCGCGTTCATCGAACCCGTCGACGATCCGCTGGCCGACCTGATCAGCCGGTACGCCCGCACCCACGGCCCGTTCACGATCACCGACGCCGCGGCCCGTTTCGGTCTCGGTTCGGCGGTGGCCCGCGACGTCCTGCAGCGGCTCGCGCAGGCCAAGCGGGTGGTCGAGGGCGAGTTCCGCCCCGGCGCGACGGGCAGCGAATGGTGCGATGCCGAGGTCCTGCGCCGTCTGCGCAGGCGCTCGCTGGCCGCGGCGCGTCAGGAGGTCGAGCCGGTCAGCACGGCGACGCTCGGCCGCTTTCTCCCGGCCTGGCAGCACGTCGGGGGCACACTGCGCGGTATCGACGGTGTCGCGACCGTCGTGGAACAGCTTGCGGGCGTTCCGGTTCCCGCGTCGGCACTCGAATCACTGATCCTGCCGTCCCGGGTGGCCGGCTACTCCCCCGCCATGCTCGACGAACTGACGTCCACCGGTGAGGTGTTGTGGTCGGGCGCGGGCAGCATCTCCGGCAAGGACGGGTGGGTGTGCCTGCACCCCGCCGATACCGCACCGCTCACGCTGACCACGCCCACCGAATCGGACCTGACCGACGTGCAGGGCCGGATACTCGACACGCTGTCCGGCGGCGGCGCGTACTTCTTCCGGCAACTCGCGGACACCCTCGAGATGTCCGACGACACCGCGCTGGCCACCGCTCTGTGGGATCTGGTGTGGCTGGGCCACATCGGCAACGACACCCTCGCCCCGGTGCGCGCCCTGCTGTCGGACACGTCCAGGACCACCACGAGCCACCGGTCGCCGCGGCGTCCCCCGCGCGCCCGGGCGTACCGCAGCCTGACGGTGCCGGTGCGCACCGCACCGCCGACGGTCGGGGGACGATGGTCGATTCTGCCCGCCGCCGAATCCGATGCCACGCTGCGGGCCAGCGCGACCGCCGAATTGTTGCTGGAGCGGTACGGGGTGGTGACCCGCGGGTCCGTGATGACCGAGAACGTCCCGGGCGGTTTCGCGCTGATGTACAAGGTGCTGGGCACGTTCGAGGACAACGGCCGCTGCCGGCGGGGACACTTCGTCGAGTCGCTCGGCGGTGCGCAGTTCTCCACTCCCCCCGTGGTGGACCGGCTCCGGAGCTACGGCGATTCGCTCGAGGGCAGGCACACCACGCTGCCTGCCGTGACGCTCGCCGCCAGCGATCCCGCCAACCCGTACGGTGCGGCCCTGCCGTGGCCGCGGCGCGGCGACGACGCGCCCGCGCACCGGCCGGGACGCAAGGCCGGTGGACTGGTGGTGCTGGTGGAGGGTGAGCTGATCCTGTTCGTCGAACGCGGCGGGCGCACCGTCCTCACGTTCACCGACGACCCCGGTGTGCTCCGCACCGCGGCCGTCACGCTCGCCGGGGTCGTCAAGCGCGGTGGGATCGACAGGATCGTGGTCGAGAAGGTGGACGGCGACACCATCCACGGCAGCGACTTCGCGCCGATCCTGACCGAGGCGGGGTTCTCGCCCACTCCACGCGGTTTCCGGTTGCGGGCCTGACATGCCCGAAGGCGACACCGTCTGGCGCACCGCCAACTCGCTGCGCGACGCCCTCGAAGGCAAGGTCCTGACCCGGTGCGACGTGCGGGTGCCCCGCTACGCCACCGTCGACCTGTCCGGGCAGGTCGTCGACGAGGTGGTCAGCCGGGGGAAGCACCTCCTCATCCGGGTCGGCGACCACTCCATCCACACGCACCTGAAAATGGAGGGCGCGTGGCACATCTACGCGCCCGACTCGAGGTGGCGGCGTCCCGCGCACCAGGCGCGCATCGTGCTGGCCACCGAAGACCGGGTGGCGGTCGGATTCTCGCTGGGCATCACCGAGATACTCCAGCGGGACGACGAAGAGTCCGCGGTCGGCCACCTCGGCCCCGATCTGCTGGGGCCGGACTGGGATGCCGGCACGGCGGTCCGCAATCTGCGGGCGGCCGGCGAGCAGCCCATCGGTCTCGCCCTCACCGATCAACGCAATCTGGCCGGTCTCGGCAACGTGTACCGCAACGAAGTCTGCTTTCTCCGCGGCGTCCACCCGTACACTCCGGCGGGCGAAGTGACCGACCTGCCCGCAATGGTCACGCTCGCGCACCGCATGATCCACGCCGACAAGAACAACTCGATCCGTCACCGGCCGTGGGTGTACGGGCGGGCCGGACAACGGTGCCGCCGCTGCGGGACGGTGATCGAAGGCCACGACCTCGGCCGCCAGGAGATCTTCTTCTGCACGTACTGCCAACCGCCGAGGGTGGATTAGCGCAGGACCGTCGTCGGCGGCCCGAGCGGCGGAGGTCGGCGCGTTCGCCTGCGGCCGAGCAACCAGGCGGCACCGTCCGGCACCCACAGCACCGCGGCGGTGCCGATCGTCAGCAGATATGTGGGCGCGATCAGGGGCAGCAGGATGCACCCGAGCAGTGCGACGGGAAAATCTCTGCGCCACAGCAGCGACAGCAGCACCGGCAGCGCGAGCAGGAGGGCGGCCAGGCCGAAGTGCGAGGTCGCCACGGCCCACGGCACGCCCACCACCCAGCACAGCATCCCGAGCACCTGGTGGGTGATCAGCAGGAACCGGGCGACGTCGGTGAACGTCCAGAACCGGCCGACCTCGACGCCGACCCAGAAGATGCGGCTGCGGAACGGTCCGACGCCCTCGTCGAGCAGGGCGAGCCGGAACAGCTCGTCCGCGCGGCGTCGCAGCGTGTTCCCCTCCTGCCCCTGCGCGCTCGCACGTTTGCAGAGGTCGTCGTGCATGATCGCGGGCAGCAGTTGCCGGCCGTACGGGGTGAGCAGGCCCTGCAGCGGCGCGGGAATCGATGCGAGATCCGTGCGGAGCAGGCACGGCATCGGGGCGCAGCCGGGCACCGTCACCACCGTGTCGCCGTGGACGTAGACGAATTCGCCGACGAGTTGGAAGAACTTGCGGTCGAGTACCCGGAGCTCGGGTTGCGGGCGAGTCGGATCGTCCACGGACACCTGGAACGGCATGCGCACCTCACTCGTGGCCGGCCTTGTTTGCCTCCACCACCAGAGTGACGCAATGCGCGACGAATTGCTCGCGCGACGCGGCCACAGTTCCGTCGAGATATCCGATGAACAGGGTCGTGAGGGCGCCCACCACTCCGACGGCGACGAGTTGTTTCTCCACCTCGTCGTCGACGGCGGAGAGCTGGTCGTGCACGAGTGCGACGAAGCCGGGCATCAGGTCGATGCCCCGCCTGCTCAGCGCGGGTTCGGACAACGGCGCGAGCAGCAGCACCCGCCCCATGTCGGGATCGTCGACCATCAGTTTCACGAACGCGTCCACGGCCGCCTCGGCGCGCTCGCGTGCGGTCTCGGTGGACGCCACGGCCGCCACGAGGGCGGCCTGCGCCTCGTCCCCGACCGCGGTGTAGACGGCGCGCACGAATTCGTCCCGGTCCCGGAACGACTCGTAGAAGTACCGTTCGGTCAACGATGCCGCGCGGCACACCGCGCGCACGTTCACGGCGGGCCCGTCCGCCGCACCGAGCAGCGCGACGCCCGCCCGCAGCAGCGCATTCCGCCGTGCTTCCCGCCGGTCCTCCAGCGTCACTCTTCTCGCCCCAATCCTTGACTACGCGTGTTGTCAGATCCTAGTCTGACAACGTGCGTAGTCACCTGAACGCGGACGGTACGCCCGTCCCGGCCTCCGCCCCCGTCCCCCTCGGCCCCGATTCGCTGACCTGGAAGTATTTCGGCGACTGGCGCGGAATGCTGCAGGGCGTGTGGGCCGGGTCGATGCAGAACATGCATCCCGGTCTCGGCGCCGGCGTCGAGGAACACTCCCGCTTCTTCGACGAGCGGTGGGAGCGGCTCTACCGGTCGCTGTACCCGATCGGCGGCGTCGTCTTCGACGGCGACCGCGCCCAGCAGACCGCGGAGCAGGTCCGGGGATACCACGACACGATCAAGGGAATCGACAAACACGGCCGCAAGTACCACGCCCTCGACCCCGACACGTTCTACTGGGCGCACGCCACGTTCTTCATGGGCACCATCCTCACCGGCGACAATTTCATGGGTGGCCTCACCGAGGTCCAGAAACGCCGCCTCTTCACCGAACACATCCAGTGGTACCGCCTGTACGGGATGAGCATGCGCCCCGTCCCGGAAACCTGGGAGGCGTTCTGTGAGTACTGGGATCACATGTGCCGCAACGTACTCGAGGACAACAAGGCCACCCGCGACGTCCTCGACCTGTCCGGCCTCGGCGCTCCCCCGTTCCTGTCGTGGCTGCCCGCCCCGATCTGGACGATCCTCCGCTTCCCGGTGGCGAGGGGTTTCGTGTGGCTGACGGTCGGCATGTACGACCCGCCGGTCCGCGACCTCCTCGGCTACCGCTGGACCAGCCGCGACGAGCGCCTGCACACACTCGTCGGCCGCGCCGTGAACGCGGTCTTCCGTCTCGTCCCCCGGCGGTACCGCTATCACCCGCGTGCCCGCGCCGGCTGGGACCGCGAGACCGGGCGCGCCCCCGCGCACGCCCCGCTCGTGCACACGCCGCGACGGAACCTTCCCCCGGTCGACCGGCGCGACGACCCCCAGCACTACAGCCCGAAAGTCTGAGTTCCCAGGGAGCTCACAGGCAACGCCCACACTGCTCACGGGATCCGGGACGACGCTGAATCACATGGAATTCATCGCTGTTACAGCCCTCGTCGTCATGGCGCTCTCCGGGGTCGTCGCCGCACACGCACCGAAATCGCTCGTCCACACTCGCTGACCGCGTGCGCGTGGAATGCTCGGGGCCATGGAGTGGGACCTTCCGAAACTCTTCAACCGCCCCGCGCAGCTGGCCGACGCCCCGATCGACACCGAGCGCGCCGCCCGGCGCATCAGCGCCTACATCTACGGCAACATCCTCGTCCTCGCCGCGCTGATCCCCGTCACCAAGGCCCAGGAAACCCTCGGCATCGCGATCGTCGTCGGAGCCGCGCTGTCCACCTTCCTCGCGCATCTGTTCGCCGAGTCCGTCGGCCAGACACTGCGTCTCGACCGCACCCTCACCCGGGCCGAACGCAGCGGCGAACTCCGTGACGGCCTGCCCATCCTCACGTCGGCCGTCGTCCCCAGCGTCATCCTGTGCACCGCGCTGATCGGCTGGCTGGAACCGCGGACGGCGCAGTTGATCGCCGAGGTGGTGATGATCACCCGGATCGCGTCGATCAGTTACGTGATCAGCCGACTCCGCCGCGAGAAGGTCACATCCGGCACCCACTGGGCGGCGATCGGCCTCGCCGCCATCGCAGCGGCCATCGTGGTGATCAAGGTATTTCTGACACACTGACAGGCGGTTCGAGCAGTTCGATCCGCGATTCCGGTGCCGCCGCCCGCAACGCGTCGGCGGACAGGTCGTCCGGCTGCGCCTGCGACTGCACCTCCGCCTCCACCCGCGCCTGGTACGTCTTCACCTCGCGGTCGACGTCGTCGGCGTCCCAGCCGAGGACCGGCGCCACCAGTTGCGCCACCTGCTCGGCGCAGTTCACACCCCGATGCGAGTACTCGATCGCGATGCGGGTGCGCCGGGCGAGGATGTCGTCGAGATGCAACGCGCCCTCCGCCGCCGCCGCGTACACGACCTCGACCTGCAGGTAGGCCGGCGCGTCGGTGAGGGGCTGGAGAAGTTCCGGTTTGTCGGCCGCCAGGTCGAGCACCTCGCCGATCAGCGAGCCGTACCGGTCCAGCAGGTGCTTCACCCGGTACGGGTGCAGCCCGTACAGCTGGCCGAGGTGCACGGTCTGGTTGACCAGCGCGAAATAGCCGTCCGCCCCGACGAGCGGCACCTTCTCGGTGATGGACGGCGCCATCCGCGCCGGAATGTCCTCGGCCGCGAGATCCACGGCGTCCTCGGCCATCACGCGGTAGGTGGTGTACTTGCCGCCCGCGATGGCGACGAGGCCCGGCGCCACGCGCGCGACGGCGTGCTCGCGTGACAGCTTCGACGTCTCGTCGCTCTCCCCGGCGAGCAGCGGACGCAGACCGGCGTAGACACCGTCGATGTCCTCGTGGGTCAGCGACGTCACCAGCACCTTGTTGACGTGACCGAGGATGTAGTCGATGTCGGCTTTGGTGGCCGCCGGATGCGCGAGATCGAGGTTCCAGTCCGTGTCGGTGGTGCCGATGATCCAGTGGCTGCCCCACGGGATGACGAACAGCACCGACTTCTCGGTGCGGAGAATGATCGCGGCGTCGCTGACGATGCGGTCACGGGGCACCACGATGTGAACACCCTTGGACGCGCGGACCCGGAATCGGCCGCGTTGCCGCGACAGCGCCTGGATCTCGTCGGTCCACACCCCGGTTGCGTTGATGACGACGTGCGCCTTCACGTCGGCGGTCCGCCCGTCCTCGCAGTCCCGGATGCGTACCCCGGACACCCGGTCCGCCTCCCGCAGGAAACCGACGACCTGCGTCGACGTCCGCACGACCGCACCGTAGTGGGCGGCGGTGCGGGCGACGGTCATGGTGTGCCGGGCGTCGTCGACGACGGTGTCGTAGTACCGGATGCCGCCGGTCAGCGAGTTGCGCTTGAGCCCCGGCGCCATCCGCAGCGCACCCGCGCGGGTCAGATGCTTCTGCGGCGGAACCGATTTGGCGCCGCCCATCCGGTCGTAGAGGAAGATTCCTGCCGCCATGTAGGGCCGCTCCCACAGCCGGTGGGTGATCGGGAACAGGAACTCGAGCGGCTTGACCAGGTGCGGCGCGAGGGTGGTCAGCGACAGCTCACGCTCCCGGAGCGCCTCCCGCACCAGTCCGAACTCGAGCTGCTCGAGGTAGCGCAGCCCGCCGTGGAACATCTTCGACGAGCGGCTCGACGTTCCGGACGCGTAATCGCGCGCCTCCACCAACGCCACCTTCAGCCCGCGGGTGGCCGCGTCCAGGGCCGCACCGGCCCCGACCACACCACCGCCGATCACGACGACGTCGAACTGTTCGGTCTGCAGCTCGTCCCAGGCGGCATCGCGCTGCCGGGGACCGAGGAACTGCACACCAGGCTGACTACTCAACTCGGGCTCCTGTGAGATGACGACGGATTCATGCCCAGGCTAGTAGCTTCATGCGTGTGATTCAGTACATCGCCGCGATAGACCAGGGCACCACCTCCAGCCGCTGCATGATCTTCGATCACGACGGCGCCGTGGTGAGCGTCGCCCAGAAGGAGCACGAGCAGTTCTTTCCGCGCGCAGGCTGGGTGGAGCACGACGCGAAGCAGCTGTGGATCAACACCCGTGAAGTGGTGGCGTCCGCGCTCGCGAAGGCCGACCTCACCAAACGCGACATCGCCGCGATCGGGATCACCAATCAGCGCGAGACGGCGGTCGTGTGGGACCGGAACACCGGAGAACCGGTGTACAACGCCATCGTCTGGCAGGACACGCGCACCGACGAGCTGTGCACGCAGTTCGGCGGCGACGAGGGCCCGGGCCGCTACCAGAAGCGCACCGGTCTGCCGCTGTCCACGTATTTCTCGGGGCCGAAGGTCCGCTGGATTCTCGACAACGTCGACGGTGCCCGCGAGAGGGCGGAGGCGGGCGAACTCTGCTTCGGCACGATCGACAGCTGGATTCTGTGGCACATCACGGAGGGCACCCACGTGACCGATGTCACCAATGCCTCCCGCACGCTGCTGATGAATCTCGAGACCCTCGACTGGGATCCGGAGATCTGTGCCGATCTCGGCATCCCGATGTCGATGCTGCCGGAGATCCGCAGTTCGTCGGAGATCTACGGTGTCGGACGCGAACGGGGAACGCTGGCGGGTGTGCCCGTCGCGGGAATCCTCGGCGATCAGCAGGCCGCGACGTTCGGGCAGGCCTGCCTGTCCGAAGGCGAAGCGAAGAACACGTACGGGACGGGGAACTTCCTGCTGCTGAACACGGGAACCACACCCGTGCACAGCAAACACGGCCTCCTCACCACCGTCTGCTACAAGATCGGCGACGCACCTGCCGTCTACGCGCTCGAGGGGTCCGTGGCCGTCACCGGTTCGCTGGTGCAGTGGCTGCGCGACAACCTGGGAATCATCAGTTCTGCCAAGGACATCGAGGATCTGGCGAAGTCCGTCGACGACAACGGCGGCGCCTACTTCGTGCCCGCGTTCTCCGGGTTGTTCGCACCCCGCTGGCGACCGGACGCCCGCGGCGCGATCGTGGGGCTCACCCGGTTCGTGAACAAGGGCCACCTCGCCAGGGCCGCCCTCGAGGCCACCGCGTATCAGACCCGTGAGGTGATCGAGGCGATGCGCGCCGATTCGGGCGTCGAACTCGCCTCCCTCAAGGTGGACGGCGGCATGGTCGTCAACGAGACGCTCATGCAGTTCCAGTCCGACATCCTCGCGGTGCCGGTCATCCGGCCCGTCGTCAACGAGACGACGGCGTTGGGCGCCGCGTACGCCGCGGGCCTGGCCGTCGGATTCTGGGAGAGCGAGGACGACATCCGCGCGAACTGGGCCGTCGACAAGACCTGGGAACCCGGGATGGACGAGGCCGAGTCCACCCGGCTGTACGCCGAGTGGAACAAGGCGGTCGAGCGGACCTACGACTGGGCGTGATCGGCGTACGCGTCGCCGAGCCTCGCCGCCGCGCCCGTCAGCACGTCTTCCGAACAGGTCGCGAAGCACAGCCGCAGAGCGCTCCGGTGTTCCGCGGCGACGCCGAACGCCGATCCTGGGACGAAGGCCACACCGTGCTCGACGGCGGTCTGCAGCAGCGCGGCTGTGTCCAGGCCCGAGTCGGCAAACTCGGTCCAGCAGAACATTCCGCCCACGGCCGAGGACACGCCGGCGCGGTCGCCGAACGTCGAGGCGACACCGTCGGCAAGCGCCCTTGCCCGGGACCCGTAGCGGGCGCGCAGCATCTCCAGGTGCAGATCCAGCCACGGCTCGTCCGACAGCAGTCCGGCGGCGATCCGGTGGGTCAGAGACGAACCGCAGAGGTCCGCACCCTGTTTGAGCAGTTCGACGGCCTCGCACACCCGCCGGTCGCCGTGCAGCCACCCGACCCGCAGCGCCGGTGCCAGGATCTTCGAGGCGCTCGACAGCCGGATCACCCGGTCCGACAGGGCCGCGACGGGCGCGGGCGGCGGTCCGTCGAAGAAGAGTTCGCCGTACGGGTCGTCCTCGATCACCCAGAAGCCGTAGCGATCGGCCAGTGCGGCGAGGTGTTCCCGGCGGCCGGCCGACAGGACGACGCCGCGCGGGTTGTGGAAATTGCTCACCGTGTGGACGACCGCGGGCCGCAGTCCGGACTCGAGCAGGCCCTGCAGGGCGGCGGTGTCCATGCCGTCGGCATCCAGTGGGACGGACCGGACGTCGGCCTCCGCGGCACGGAACACCTGCAGCGCGCCGGTGTAGGCGGGTTCCTCGACGATCACGACGTCGCCGGGGTCGAGCAGCACCTGCGCCAGCAGGCTCAGCGCCTGCTGCGAGCCATGGGTGACGACGACGTCCGCGGCGTCGAGCGCGCGGCCGATCTTGGCGCCCTCGCGGGCGGCGAGCACGTCGCGGAGCTTGCGCAGCCCGGTGGTCTCGCCGTACTGGACGGACGCCGGGTCCGCGAGCGCGAGTTCGGCTTCCTTCCGGATCCGTTCCCGCGGAATGAATTCGGGATCCGGCAACCCGCCCGCGAGGCTGACCACGTCGGGCCGGGCGGTGAGGGTGAGAAGGTCACGGATGGCGGAGCTGTGCAGCCCCTCCATGCGGCGGGCAAGTGATTGCGGCATGTCGACTCCCAGGAGGCACGTCAAGCGGAGATCAGGTGAGGAACACCCTGTCCGTCCTGGGTCTGCGGGGCGGGAGAGCGCCGAGGCACGGCCGATGATTTCGGACCGCGCCTCGACTATCTCACCGCTGGAGCCACTATGTGAAATGCGATTCTCACATTTCGGGATCAGTCCAGGTCGTCGTGCCGCATCAGCTGGCGAGCGGCCTCGGTGATCGACCCCGTCAGCGACGGGTACACCGAGAACGTCGCGGCGAGATCGTTGACGGTGAGGTTGTTCTGCACGGCGATCGCGATGGGCAGGATCAGCTCCGACCCGTTGGGGGCGACCACCACCCCGCCGATCACCACACCGGTGGCCGGGCGGCAGAAGATCTTCACGAAACCACGGCGCAGCCCGGACATCTTCGCGCGCGGGTTGGTGTTGAGCGGCAGCATGACGGTGCGGGCGGGGACCTCGCCGTCGTCGATCGCGGCCTGGCTGACGCCGACGGTCGCGATCTCGGGGCGGGTGAACACGGCCGACGCCACCGTCTTCAGCTTGATGGGGCTGACGCCCTCACCGAGCGCGTGGTACATCGCGATGCGGCCCTGCATCGCGGCGACCGACGCCAGCGGCAGCAGACCGGTGCAGTCGCCCGCCGCGTAGATCCCGGACACCGGCGTCCGCGACACCCGGTCCACCCGCAGGTAGCCACCCCTGTCGAGTTCGATGCCGACCTTCTCCAGCCCGAGGTTCTGCGTGTTGGGCACCGAACCGACGGTCATCAGGGCGTGGCTTCCCTCGACGGTGCGGCCGTCCGCGAGGACGACGACGATGCCGTCCTCGGTGCGCTTCACGGCATCGGCCCTGGCGTGCTTGACAAGGGTGACGCCGCGTTCGGCGAGGACGTCCTCGAGCACGAGGGCGGCGTCGGCGTCCTCACCGGGCAGGACGCGGTCGCGGCTGGACACCAGGGTGACCTTGACACCCATCTCGGTGTAGGCGGACACGAACTCGGCGCCGGTCACACCGGAACCGACGACGACGAGATGCGTAGGCAGCTCGTCGAGGTCGTAGAGGTCGCGCCACGTCAGGATCCGCTCGCCGTCCGGCTCCGCCCCGGGGATCACCCGGGGGCTCGCACCGGTCGCGATGAGGACGACGTCGGCGTCGAGCGTCTTCTTCTCGCCGTTCTCGAGAGTCGCACACACCTGATGCGACGCCATGCCGAGCCGGGAGTCGGTGAGCTCGGCGGTGCCCGACAGCAGTTCGACACCCACCGTCTGCAGCCGCGTGCGGATGTCGGAGGACTGCGCCTGCGCGA
Organism: Rhodococcus sp. NPDC057529; assembly: GCF_042802055.1. Taxonomy (NCBI): domain Bacteria; kingdom Bacillati; phylum Actinomycetota; class Actinomycetes; order Mycobacteriales; family Nocardiaceae; genus Rhodococcus; species Rhodococcus sp. NPDC057529. The sequence continues at coordinate 292,697 of NZ_JBHVEY010000010.1, read as the reverse complement.
GGCTCTTCACCCGGGCGTGGATCTTCGGCAGCGCGACCGTGGCCTGCTCGGGATCGAGCGCAATCCCCAGGTCGGTGGCGCGCCGCATGTCGGTGCGCACTCCGGTGGAGGCGATGAAGGTCTTGGACGGCACGCAGTCGAACAGAACGCAGGCGCCGCCCACCCCGTCCGAATCGATCAAGGAGACGGAGGCGCCGTGCTGTGCGGCCACCAACGCTGCCTCGTATCCGGCAGGCCCGCCACCAATGATCACGATTCGGGTCATCTGTCCTCCAATTCACCTGTCGACCGGGGTCTCCGGCCGGCTTTTCCTACGATCGCAGCGCGGCGTGTCGTGCACTGCATGCAACAGATTACTAGGCACCGTTTAGGCTTGCCGCCGTGTCGATCTATGCCGCCTACGGGTCCAACATGCATCCCGAGCAGATGTTGCAGCGCTGCCCTCATTCGCCGATGGCGGGGACGGGCTGGCTGCACGGCTGGCGACTGACGTTCAGTGGCGGGGACATCGGCTGGGAGGGCGCACTCGCCACCGTGGTCGAGGATCCCGATTCCAAGGTGTTCGTCGTGCTGTACGACGTCCCCGAGGAGGACGAGGTCAGCCTCGACCGATGGGAGGGCTCCGAACTCGGCATTCACCGCAAGATCCGCGTCCGCGTGGACACCGTCGGCGAACCGGAACTCGCCTGGTTGTACGTGCTCGACGCGTACGAGGGCGGCCTGCCGTCGGCCCGCTACCTCGGGGTGATGGCCGACGCCGCGGAGATCGCCGGGGCCCCCGCCGACTACGTGCGCGACCTGCGCACCCGCAACAGCCGCAACGTCGGTCCGGGCACCGAATAGCACCGCCTAACGCTGCGCCTCAGCCCAGCACCAGGCTCGACAGCACCTGCACGCCGACTCCGAGCGCCCGCTCGTCCAGATCGAACGTGGGCTGGTGGATATCGAGTTGCTCGCCGACGCCCGACCAGACGCCGAGCCGGGCCATGGCGCCGGGAACCTCTTCGAGATACCAGGAGAAGTCCTCGCCGCCGCCCGACTGCGGCGTGTCGGCGAGGGCGTCCGGGCCGACGGAGCGGATCGCGTCCTCGAACATGCGTGTCGACACCTCGTCGTTGACGACGGGAGGGACGCCGCGGCGGTAGTTCAGCTGATATCGCACTCCGGTGGGCGCGAGGAGCCCGTGGACGATCTCCCGGACCAGCGGCTCGAGCATCTCCCACGTCTCGTGATCGCCGGTCCGCACGGTGCCGGTCATCATGCCGGTCTGCGGGATGGCGTTGGGGGCCCGGCCGGCGCTCACGGCGCCCCACACCATGACGGTGCCGGTGCGCGGGTCGATCCGCCTGCTGAGCATGCCCGGCAGTCCGGTGACGACGGTTCCCAGCGCGAACACGAGGTCGGTGGTCAGGTGCGGACGCGACGTGTGGCCGCCCGGCGAGTCGAGCACGACCTCGATCGTGTCGGCCGCGGACGTGATCGCGCCGAGTCGCACCCCGACGCGCCCGGCCGCGAGCCGCGGATCGCAGTGGAGAGCGAAGATCCGTGACACGCCCTCGAGCCGTCCGGCCGCGACGACCTCCAGCGCACCGCCCGGCATGACCTCCTCGGCCGGCTGGAAGATGAGCCGGACACCCACCGGCAGGTCGGGGATCTCGCTGAGGGCGAGACCGGTTCCGAGCAGGATGGTGGTGTGCGCGTCGTGCCCGCATGCGTGCGACACGCCCGGCACCGTCGACGAGTACGTGGCACCGGTGAGTTCCTGGAGCGGGAGCGCGTCCATGTCGGCGCGCAACGCGATGCGCGGGCCGTCCGACGGCCCGAGATCGCACGTGAGCCCCGTTCCCCCGGGCAGCAGTTCGGGTGACAGTCCCGCCGCGGCCAGGCGGGTCGCCACGAATTCCGTCGTCGCGTACTCGTGTCGCGCGAGTTCGGGATTGGCGTGGATGTGCCGCCGCCACTGGGAGAGTTCGTCGGTGTGAGCGAGAATCCACTTGTCGACTGCCGCGTTCACCGGCGATCAACTCCTTCCAACAGCCGCACCCGCTGTTCGTCGTCCGTCGCAGCGCGAACTGCCGTGCGAGCCAGGGCAATCGCCCCGTCGATCACGGCCAGGTCGGCGGATTCGGTGATGCACGCCGCCGCGAACTGCGGCTGATGCGTCACCGCACCTCCCGAGTCGAGGCCGATGATCGGGTGTATTCCGGGCAGGACGTTGGTGACGTTGCCCATGTCGGTGCTGCCCAGCGGGCGGACGCCTTCCCATTCGAGCGGCAACGGCGTCCGTCCCATGTCGAGGATCTGCTCCCGGTACGTCGCCACCAGCCAGGGGTCCGGTGTCAGTTCCGTGTACGTCGGCGACACCGTGCGGATCTCGTGGGTACACCCGGTGGCGAGTGCCCCGGCCGCGAAGCACGCTTCCGCGCGGGCCGTCAGCTCGGACAGCGCCCACGCCGTCTCGGCGCGCAGGTAGTACAGCATTTCAGAGCGGGCGGGAACGATGTTGGGCGCGGTGCCGCCGTCGGAGACGATGCCGTGGATCTGCTGTCCCGGCGAGAGATGTTGGCGCAGCAGGCCGATACCGACCTGCGCGACGGTCGCGGCGTCGGCGGCGTTGCGCCCGAACTCCGGCGCGGCCGACGCGTGCGCTTCGCGGCCGTTGAACGTGACCGCGATGTCGGCCAGCGCGAGCGACGTCGCTCCCGTGATGTCGATGGGTCCCGGATGCACCATCAGGGCGGCCGCGACGCCGTCGAAGACACCCTTCTCGAGCATGGCGATCTTCCCGCCACCGCTCTCCTCCGCGGGCGTCCCGATGACCCGCACCGTGATCCCGAGCCGTTCGGCCACGGTGGCGAGCGCGACGCCGGCGCCGACGGCGGACGCCGCGATGATGTTGTGCCCGCACGCGTGCCCGATCTCCGGCAGCGCGTCGTATTCGGCGCAGATGCCGATGACGAGGTCGCCGCTGCCGAATGTGGCGTCGAACGCCGTCGGCAGGTCCGCGATGCCCGTGCGCACGTCGAACCCGCTGCGTTTGAGCAGTTCGGTGATCTTCGCGACGCTCCGGAACTCTTCGAACGCGAGTTCCGGTTCGCTGTGGATCGAATGGGACAGCGCGATCAGATCGGTCTCGATTGACCTGACCGCCGCCTCGACATCCGCATTCACGTGCTCATTCTCTCACCCGAAGCTGAAGTTGCTCTTGTCCGTCGCCGTGGCGAGCGCGGCGAGGGCGTCGTGATGGATTCCGCGCTTGATCCCGGCCAGGTTGGCGCCGCGGGTCGCGGTGAGCGCGGCGGCCCGTGTCACGGCGGCGGAGAGGACGGCGTCCCCCTCCTCGATCTGGTCGACGATGCCCGCGGCGAGCGCGTCGGAACCGCCGTAGCGGCGACCGGTCGTCATCGCCTCGACCGCGGTCTGCCTGGGCAGGCGCGTGTTCAGGAGCGCCGACATCCCGACGGTGAACGGCATGTTCAGCGACACCTCGGGAAGGCAGTAGAAGCCGCGGTCGGCGCGCATCACCCGGAAGTCGTGCGACGTGGCGAGCATTGCGCCGGCACCGAAAGCGTGCCCCTGGACGGCGGCGACGGTGGCCATCGGGAACGCGAGCAGGCGGCTGTAGATCGTGTGCACGCGGTCGAGGTACTCGGGGAGCTTGTCCGTGTTGGCGAAGATCCACGTGGTGTCCAGACCGTTCGTGAAGAATTTGCCCGTCGCGGTCGTCACCAGCGCTGCGGGCCCCTCGTGGGCTTCGACGTCGTCGAGCGCGGCGTGGGTGGCGTCGATCCACTCCGGGTGGAAGCGGTTCTCGTTGTCCGTCTCGCCCTCGGTGCCGAGGTACAGGATGAATACGTCGCCGTCGCGATCGAGATAGGGCATGAGTGGAAGACTATCGCCTCATGGGAACGCCAGACGCCGCGGCCGCCGCGCTCGCCGCGCACACGAACTGCGCCGAACACTCGATCGCCGTCGTCCTCGGATCGGGGTGGAATGCCGCCGCCGACCGGTTCGGCGAATCACTCTGCACCGTCCCGATGGCCGACCTCCCGGGGTTCACCCCGCCGTCCGCCGCGGGACACGCCGGAACGATCCGCTCCGTGGAGGTGGGCGGCAGGCGGATCCTCGTCCTGCTCGGCCGCACCCACGCCTACGAGGGCCATCCGCTGTCGTCCGTCGTCCACCCGGTGCGCACGGCTATCGCCGCCGGGGCGACGACCGTCATCCTGACGAACGCCGCGGGCGGGATCCGCGAGGACTTCACCGTCGGACAGCCGGTGCTGATCAGCGATCACCTCAACCTCACGGCCCGGTCACCACTCGTGGGCGCCGAGTTCGTGGACCTCGTCGATGCGTACGACCCCGAACTGCGGGCCCTCGCACGCGACATCGACGGATCGCTCAGCGAAGGCGTCTACGCCGGTCTGCCGGGCCCGCACTACGAGACCCCGGCCGAGATCCGCATGCTGCGGACGATCGGCGCCGACCTCGTCGGCATGTCCACAGTCCACGAGACGATCGCAGCGCGGGCGCTCGGCGCCCGGGTCCTCGGGATCTCGATGGTGACGAACCTCGCGGCGGGCATCACCGGCGAGCACCTGAACCACGAGGAGGTCCTCGCCGCCGGCCGGGCGTCCGCCGACCGCATGGGCGGGCTCCTGCGAGAACTGGTGGAGCGCTTGTGAACGATCCGATCGCGGACTGGATCGACGCCGACCCCGACCCCGGCACCCGGGCGGAACTCGCGAACCTGTCCGCCGACGAGCTCGCCGACCGCTTCGCCGCGCCGCTGAGTTTCGGGACCGCGGGACTGCGCGGACCGGTGCGGGCGGGCCCGAACGGCATGAACCTCGCCGTCGTGATCCGCACGACCGCCGGGCTGGGCGCATGGCTGAAGGATCGGTGCCTGGGCGGCTCCACCGTCGTCGTCGGGCGCGACGCGCGGCACGGATCGGAGAAGTTCGCCGTCGCCGCCGCGGAAGTGCTGGCGGGCGCGGGATTCTCGGTCGTCCTCCTCCCCCGTCCCCTGCCCACCCCGATCGTCGCGTTCGCGGTCCGCCGCCTCCGGGCCGCCGCCGGCGTGCAGATCACCGCCTCCCACAATCCCGCCGCCGACAACGGGTACAAGGTCTACCTCGACGACGGCGCCCAGTTGATCTCGCCGTCCGACAGGGAGATCGAGGCGGCGATCACCAGGATCGGGCGGGCGGATCTCGTTCCCCGGATCCCGGTGACCCCGGCGTCCGAGGAACTCCTCGACCGCTACGTCGACCGGGTCGCGTCCCTGCCGAGGGGCGGGTCGCGATCCGTGCGGATCGCGCTCACCGCCATGCACGGCGTCGGCGGCGAGACCGCGCTCGCCGCACTGAAATCCGCCGGGTTCACCGACGTCCACACCGTCGCCGCCCAATTCGACCCCGACCCGGACTTCCCGACCGTCGAGTTCCCCAATCCCGAGGAGCCGGGCGCCTCGGACGCCGTACTCGCGCTCGCCGCGGACGTCGACGCCGACCTCGCGCTGGCCCTCGACCCCGACGCGGACCGGTGCGCGGTCGGTGTGCGCGGGCCGGACGGCTGGCGGATGCTTCGCGGAGACGAGACGGGGGTCCTGCTCGGCGACCACGTCCTCGCATCCGCCCCGGCGGAGTCACTCGTCGCGACGACGATCGTCTCGTCCGCACTCCTCGGGAAGCTCGCCGCGGCCCGCGGCGCCCGCTTCGCCCGCACCCTCACCGGCTTCAAGTGGCTCGTCCGGGCGGGCGAGGGTCTCGTGTACGCGTACGAGGAGGCGATCGGTCACTGCGTCGACCCGGAGTCGGTGCGCGACAAGGACGGTATCTCCGCGGCGGTGGTGGCAGCCGACCTCGCGGCCACCCTGCAGGCGGACGGGGCGACACTCCTCGACCGGCTGGACGACTACGCGCTCGAATTCGGGTTGCACGCAGGAGACCAGGTGTCGCGCCGCGTCACCGACCTCGCCGACATCACCGCGATGATGCGACGGCTGCGGGCGGACCTGCCGGCCGAACTGGCCGGCGAGCCCGTCGAGGCCACCGATCTGGCGGAACGGCGCGGGCAGTCCCGCACCGATGCCGTCGTCCTCGCCGGGACGAGCGTCCGGGTGGTCGTGCGCCCCTCCGGGACCGAACCCAAGCTCAAGTGCTATCTGGAGGTGGTCGTCCCGGTGCCGGATCGGTCGGCGCTACCCGCGGCGCGGGAGACTGCCGCGGCGCGGCTGAACCTGTTGCGCGAGTTCGCCGAAGCCCTGTAGCCGACGCGTCAGCGCGGCCCGAACTGCCGGTCGCCGGCGTCACCGAGGCCGGGGACGATGAACGCGTCCCCGTTCAGTCCCTCGTCGACTGCCGCGGTGACGAGTCGCACGGGATGGCCGGACGCCGTGAGAGCGGCAACCCCTTCGGGCGCCGCGACGACGCACACGGCGGTGACGTCCGTGGCGCCGCGGGCGACAAGCAGGTCGATCGTGTGCACCATCGAACCGCCGGTCGCCAGCATCGGGTCGAGGACGTACACCGGGATGCCGGACAGGTCCGCGGGGAGCGACTCCAGATACGGCACCGGCAGATGCGTCTGCTCGTCGCGGGCCATGCCGACGAAACCGACTCGCGCCTGCGGGATCAGGCTGCTGGCCTGCTCGACCATGCCCAGTCCGGCGCGCAGGACCGGGACGAGCAGCGGCGGATGACTGAGCCGCACCCCGTCGGTGGTCGCGATGGGGGTGACCACGTCGAACGTGTCGACCGGAGCCTCGCGCATCGCCTCGTACACCAGCATGTGCGTCAGCCTTCGCAAGGCGGCACGAAATGTGGCATTGTCGCTGCGCGCATCGCGCATCGTGGTCAGGAGGACCGCTGCGAGCGGGTGGTCGACGACGTGCGTGTTCATGCTCGAAGAATAAGGGGCGCGCGTCGAGATTTCGCGGGAGCGCGATTCTCGGCGAATCGGGGGGCGGAACCGATCGGGTGTCCCCCGCGTCCAATATGGTGACCGGTATCAAATCCGACTGGGGGGATGACGATGAACGACTTGAGGGCGGATACCGCGAGTATCGCCGAGTTCGCTGCCACGGCCGCGACCATGTCCGTGGAAATGCAGGCCGCGGGTCTCGGGGCCGCGGCCGCGGGACCGCTGCTGCTCGGTCCGGTCTTCGGGGTGATCGGCGGCGATTTCGTCGCCGCCTTCGCCACCGCGCATGCCGCACACCTGGCTTCCATCGAGAGGCTGTCCGGTGTGCTCGGCGCGATCAGCACGACCGCCCTCGCGAATGCCGCCGCCTACGAGGGCACCGAATTGGCCACCACGGCCGCGCTCGGCGCGGACGCGGTCGGGCTGGAGGCCTGACCGTGATCCCCATCGATCTCCTCACCCGCCCGATCCTCGATCTGCTCGGCGCTTTCGGCAGCGGGGTCCTCCCCGCGGGCGGGCCCGCCGACGCCCTGCGTGCGTCCTCGGTCGCCATCGACGCGGTGCACGACACCGGACGCACCGGCATCAGTTCGATCTACGGCGACTGGCAGGGCAAGGGCGGCACCGGTGCGATCGTGAAGACCGAGGAGGCGCAGCGTGCAACGGTCGCGGTCTCCGATCGCGGCAACGACATGGCTGCCGTCGTCGCCGAGGCCTCCGAGATCGTCCGGGCCGGAATGCTGCAATTGCAAGAGATCCTGCAGTCGTTCATCTCCCTCGCGGTCGCGGCCGGACCCGCCCTCGCCACCCCGCCCGGTCAGGCGATGATCGTCGCGGCGGCACTCGACCACCTCGGCCGGGCCACCGCGGTCGTCGCGAAGGTGCGGGTCGAACTCGCGGAGCAGACCGGAAAGATGGTCACCCTCACACCGGCCGAGGACGTCCCGTCCGCGCCGGCCGCCACCGCACCCGCGAGCACGACCGCGGCGAGCACGGCGCCCGCCTCCGCGGCCCCCGTCGCACCCGCAGGCTCCGACGCGGTCAGCCGTGCGGCGTCCGGGTTCGCGAGTTCCTCGGGATCGTCGCCGATGTCGGGCCTGACGAGCATCTCCGCCCCGGCCGCCCACTCGTCGGGCGGACGCGCGGCGCGCGGGTCGCGGGCGGACTCCCTCACGGGCAGATCGGAAGGCGCCGGTCACGGTCCGTCCACCTCGGACCCCGCCCACGGCGGCGAGGGCGTCGAGGTGGTCCTGCCCGACGGCAGCACCGCCGTCGCACCCAACAAGGAGGCGGCCGACGCCGTCCGCAACGCGCTGTCGCAGCAGGGTGTCCCGTACGTATGGGGCGGGACGTCGCCCGGCGAGGGCCTCGACTGCAGCGGGCTGACGCAGTGGGCGTACGGCGAAGCGGGCGTGGGTCTTCCGCGCCTGGCGCAGGAGCAGAACGTCGGCACCGCCGTCGACCCGGGAGACCTGATGCCCGGCGACCTCGCCGTGTGGGACGGCCACGTGGCGATGGTGATCGGCAACGGCCAGCTCGTCGAGGCCGGTGATCCCGTGCAGGTCGGTCCGATCCGAACCAGCAACAGCGGCATGGGCTTCTACGGCTTCTACCGACCCACGGAATGACAGGAATCATGTTTCCCCCCACCCCACCCCCGGCCGGCACCACGGCCGCAGTCAGCAATCGCTCCGGCACCGTCTCGGTGCGGACCACCGAGCAGGGTCTGCCGCTCGAACTCCGCATCGATCCGCGCGAACTGAGGTACGGCGGCCAACGACTCGCGGACGAGATCCTGACGCTCTGCAGACGCTCGGCGATGGAGGCCGGCGCGCGTCGGCGCGACGAACTCGCCCGTGACGGCATGCCCGCCGAGATCCTCGACAAACTCGGTCTGCCCACCCGCGCCGACGTCGCCGCCGCGCAGGCGATCGAGGACGAGGAAGAACCCACCCCGACGAGCTGGATGCGACCACTGTGAGCGAACACGACATGGATGCGATCGTCGGCCGGGCCACCGAACAGGTGAACCTGCTCGAGGAGGCCCTCGCCGGGCTGCAGTCGATCACGGCGCGGGCATCGAGCGAGTCCGATCAGGTGACGGCCGAGGTCGACGGGAACGGCACGTTGACCGGTCTGTGGATGGACGACTCCATCGCGAGCCTCGACGCCCGAACCCTCGCGGCGATGATCACGAACACCAGCCAGGAGGCGGCCCGGCTCGCCGCCGAACAGCGCACCCGGGTCATGACGGCGCTGCAGGACGGGTTCGGGAGGGTGTGACAGGGCGACGACGGGCTCCGGAAACGGTCCGCACACAGCCCGGGTATAACTTTGGCCGCGGGGTCGATAGGCTTCGCGCCATGGCTGGAGACATCGTCCCGATCGAACTCGGTCTCACCGACGGCGACCTCGTGACACTGTGGGCACCACGGTGGCGTGAGGGAGACGACGAGTGGGAAGCATTCCTGGGTCACGAGGAAGACCTCTACGGGTTCGAATCAGTGGCAGAACTCGCCGCCTTCATCCGCACGAATACCGACAACGACCTTGTCGAGCATCCCGCGTGGAGCGTGGTGTCCGGGCTCTCCGCCGCGGAGCTCGAGCCCGACGAGAACTTCTGCTTCGACCTGATCGGTGTCCCCGAACTGGCGGCGAGCGACCCCGACGCCGCCGTCGTGAGCGAGCTCGAAGACACGCTCAACATGGTGCGCAACATCGGTGAGGTCTGCGAACTCGACGCGGTCACCAAGTTCTTCAACGCGAACCCCATCCTCGGTGCGCTCCCGGCGGGCGCCAGCGCTTTCGAGGGACGCGAGGGCGAGGAACTGTGGGCGCAGATCGGGACCGCGATCGCGAAGGGCTGGGATGACGTCCTCGATGCCGTCGACAACATCGTCGCCACCCCCGAGGTGGACGCCGACGCGGTAGCCGTGGCCGAGGCCGAACTGGTGGCCGCCGACGAGAACACCGTCGACGTGGACGACGTCGCCGAGGAGGCCGAGGAAGACGAGGAGTTCGTCGCACTCGATCTGACCACCGAGGACGAGGAGGAAGACGACTCGTTCTGGGGTGCGGTGGGTGTCGACCCCGTCAAGATCATCACGTCCGGGGAGACCTACTTCACGCTCCGGTGCTACCTCGACGACGACGCGATCTTCCTCGGTCGTGACGGTGCGATCTTCGTGTTCACGTCCGAGCGGGCGCTGGCCCGGTACCTCGCCGACAACCACGAGCACGCCCTCGCGCAGGTCAGCACGTACGAGGAGATCCAGGTGGCGGCCGTCGACGGATCGCTCGAGGTCGAGGTCACCGACGAGAACGTGTACGTCCTGCCCGGCCTGGCCGACGACCTGGCCGCGGGCCCGGAGGCCGTCGACGCGGATCAGCTGGATCTCGCCGTCGAATTGTTCACCGATGCAGCCGATTTCGCCGACGACGATTCGGTGGAAACCGCGCTCGTGTCGTCGGACCCGCTGGGCTGGTACGTCTCGTTCGTCCTCAACCCGGACCCGACGCGAATGGCTCCGAGCGCGCCCTTCGACACCGAGGCCGAGGCGTGGCGGAAGCTCGAGCGGGAGTTCGAGGCCCGCCTGCGGAAGGTCTGAGCGCCGGCCTGCGAGACGTTCAGCCCACCAGCACGGCGAATCCCGGCTTGATCACCTCGTCGATCAGCTGCAGCCGCTGATCGAACGGGATGAACGCCGACTTCATCGCGTTGATGGTGTAGCGCTCGAGATCGGTCCAGCCGTACCCGAACGTCTCGACGAGGCGGAGCATCTCCTGACTCATGCTGGTGTCGCTCATCAGCCGGTTGTCGGTGTTGACCGTGACGCGGAACCTCAACCGGGCGAGCAGGTCGAACGGATGGTTCTCGAGCGCGTCCACGGCCCCGGTCTGGACGTTGGAGCTGGGACACAGTTCCAGGGGAATCCTCTTGTCCCGCACATAGTTCGCGAGCTTTCCGAGCACCGGGACACCGTCGTCGCCGATCGTGATGTCGTCGGTGATCCGGACCCCGTGACCGAGGCGGTCCGTGCCGCAGAACGCGATGGCCTCGTGAATGGACGGCAGGCCGAACGCCTCACCCGCGTGAATGGTGAAGTGCGCATTGCTGCCCCGCATGTACTCGAAGGCGTCGAGGTGGCGGCTCGGCGGATTGCCGGCCTCGGCGCCTGCGATGTCGAACCCGACGACGCCACGGTCCCGGAACCGGATCGCCAGTTCCGCGATCTCCCGGGACCGCGCCGCGTGCCGCATCGCGGTGAGCAGAACTCCGATCCGGATGTTCTGGCCGCGCACCTCCGCCGCGGACTCCCCCGCCTCGAATCCGAGCAGGACCTGTTCCACCACCTCGTCGAGGGTCAGCCCCTCTTCGAGGTGCTGCTCCGGGGCGAACCGGACCTCGGCGTAGACCACGCCGTCGGCGGCGAGGTCCTCGGCGCATTCACGGGCGACGCGTTCGAGTCCGACGGGGGTCTGCATGACGGCGACGGTGTGGGCGAACGTCTCGAGGTACCGCTCGAGCGAACCGCTGTCCGCGGCCTCCCGGAACCACTTCGCGAGCGCGGGCGCGGTGTCGGCAGGCAGCGCGTCGTAGCCGCAGTCGCGGGCGAGTTCGAGAACCGTCTCGGGCCGGAGACCTCCGTCGAGATGGTCGTGCAGCAACACCTTCGGCGCTCGGCGCAGGGCCGACAGATCCAGTGCGGTCATGGGACGACGTTAGCGTGAGGGATCCTCTATCCGCTCGATGACGAGCGGTGTGATCACCGGCGGCGCGTCGGCCACGACGGTCCAGGCTTCGGAAAGGACGGCTTTCGCCGCGGCGAACCGTTCGGGCGTGTCGGTGTGCAGCGTGACGAGCGGGGTGCCCACCGACACCGTCTCCCCCGGCTTCGCGTGCAATTCGATGCCGGCCCCCGCCTGCACCGGCTCGCCCTGCCGTGCGCGGCCCGCGCCGAGTCGCCACGCCGCGAGCCCGACGGCCATGGCGTCGAGACCGCACACCACACCGTCGGACTCGGAGAGCAGCACCTCGGTGTGCCGGGCCGTCGGCAGCGGGGCGTAGGGGTCGCCGCCCTGGGCGGCGATCATTCTCCGCCAGCGGTCCATGGCGGAGCCGTCCCGCAGCCTGTCGGCCGGGTCGACGCCGTCGATTCCGGCTGCCTTCAACATCTCCCGGGCCAGCTCGAGGGTCAGTTCCACGACGTCGGACGGGCCGCCCCCGGCGAGCACCTCCAGCGATTCCCGCACCTCCAGCGCGTTACCCGCGGTGTGACCGAGGGGTGCATCCATCGCCGTCAGCAACGCCATCGTCCGCACCCCGGCGTCGTTCCCGAGGTCGACCATCGTCTGGGCGAGCTCGCGTGCGTCGTCGAGCTTCTTCATGAACGCGCCCGAACCGACCTTCACGTCGAGGACCAGCGCTCCGGTGCCCTCCGCGATCTTCTTGCTCATGATCGAGCTGGCGATCAGGGGAATCGACTCGACGGTCCCGGTGACGTCCCGCAGTGCGTACAACCGCCGGTCCGCCGGCGCCAGGTCCGCGCTCGCGGCGCACACGACGGCGCCGACGTCGGGGTCGGACAGGATCTCGGCCATCTCCGACGTGTCGAGGTCGGCGCGCCAGCCCGGGATCGACTCGAGCTTGTCCAGGGTTCCGCCGGTGTGGCCGAGCCCGCGCCCCGACAGCTGCGGCACGGCGGCGCCGCACGCGGCGACGAGCGGCGCGAGCGGGAGCGTGATCTTGTCGCCCACACCACCGGTCGAGTGTTTGTCCACGGTGGGGCGGCCGAGGTGGGTGAAGTCGAGGCGGTGACCGGACGAGATCATCGCCGTGGTCCAGCGGCTCACCTCCTCGCGCGTCATCCCGCGGAAGAAGATGGCCATCGCCAGAGCCGACATCTGCTCGTCGGCCACGACACCCCGGGTGAATGCCTCCACCACCCAGTCGATCTCTGCACCGGACAGTTCTCGGCCGTCGCGTTTGGCGGCGATGATCGACGAGGCGTCATGCATGGCTGATTCTCCCCTTCTCCTCCGGACCGAAAGCGTCCGGCAGCAGCTGTTCCAATGGGCGCACGCCGGCCCGGTGGTCGACGAGCAGTCCGGGGCCGCCGTGCTCGAAGAGAATCTGCCGGCAGCGTCCGCACGGCATGAGTATGTCGCCACTCGCGTCACAGCAGGTGAAGGCGATTAATCGCCCGCCGCCGCCCGCAAACAAGTTACCGACCAGTACACACTCGGCGCAGAGCCCCAACCCGTATGAGACATTTTCCACATTGCATCCGACGACGATTCGCCCATCGTCCACCAGCGCCGCCGACCCCACGGCGAACCCGGAGTAGGGCGCGTAGGCCCGTCCCATCACCTCATGCGCGTTGGCGCGCAACAGTTTCCAATCGATCTCGACCATGGTTACCCATCCAATCACGTGGCCTGAATGGATGCAGAGAATCGCTCGGGACGGCACGATCCGCATTGGAGAGGCAAACCTAAGTTCATTTGCAGGGGCGGTACGAACCCCGACTCGAATTAGTTCCCCCGTTTCCGTTGGGTTTAGAGTTCAGAGAAGTCGGTTCAGGATCACGTCGGGTCCCCAGTTGTGGTATGTCCGCAACGCTGCGCAGACTCGACACGTCCACCAATGACGTTGGAGGCACAGCACTCGATGAGTACTACGACTGAAGCCGCTCCGGCCAAGGAGCGCACACGGTCGCTTTACCGGGGCGACCCCGGAATGTGGTCCTGGGTTTTGCACCGGATCACAGGCGTAATGACGTTCTTCTTCCTATTCGTGCACGTGCTGGACACCGCGCTCGTGCGGGTGAATCCCGACACGTACGACAGTGTCATCGAGACCTACAAGAACCCGATCGTCGGGCTCATGGAGCTCGCGCTCGTCGCCGCGGTGCTGTACCACGCACTGAACGGTGTCCGGGTGATGCTGGTGGACTTCTGGTCCAAGGGACCGCAGTACCAGCGCCTGATGCTCTGGGTAATCCTCGCGATCTGGTTCCTGGTGATGATCCCGGGCGCAGGACGCATCTTCTACAACATGTTTGCGGGGCACTGACATGACGACAGAAGCCAAGAGTCTCGGCAAGACCTACGACCGTCCCGCCAGCCTGGACAACCCGCGCTCTCCGCGCCGGACCTCGAAGAACAACTTCGAGCTGTACGCCTGGCTGTTCATGCGGTTCTCCGGTCTGGCACTGATCTTCCTCGTGCTCGGCCACCTCTTCATCATGCTGATGCTCGACGACGGTGTGCACCGCATCAACTTCGCGTTCGTCGCAGGCCGCTGGTCCAGCCCGTTCTGGCAGTTCTGGGACCTCACGATGCTGTGGCTTGCCCAGCTGCACGGCGGAAACGGACTCCGCACGGTCATCGCGGACTACTCCCGCAAGGACTCCACGCGCTTCTGGCTGACCACGATCCTCGTTCTCTCGATGATCCTGATCATGGGCCTCGGCACGTACGTCATCTTCACCTTCGACCCCAATATCTCGGCGAGCTAGGGGAGCACAGACTTCATGCAGGAACACCGTTATGACGTGGTCATCGTCGGTGCCGGCGGCGCCGGCATGCGCGCAGCGATCGAGGCCGGTCCCCGCGCCCGCACCGCGGTACTGACCAAGCTCTACCCCACCCGCAGCCACACCGGCGCGGCCCAGGGCGGCATGTGTGCCGCGCTGGCGAACGTGGAGGAAGACAACTGGGAGTGGCACACCTTCGACACGGTCAAGGGCGGCGACTACCTCGCCGACCAGGACGCCGTCGAGATCATGGCCAAGGAGGCCATCGACGCGGTGCTCGACCTCGAGAAGATGGGTCTGCCGTTCAACCGCACGCCCGAGGGCAAGATCGACCAGCGTCGTTTCGGTGGTCACACCCGCGATCACGGTAAGGCCCCCGTGCGCCGCGCATGTTACGCCGCGGACCGCACCGGTCACATGATCCTGCAGACGCTCTACCAGAACTGCGTCAAGCACGACGTGGAGTTCTTCAACGAGTTCTACGCCCTCGACATCGCGATCACCGAGACCGAGAACGGTCCGGTCGCCACCGGCGTCATCGCCTACGAGCTGGCCACCGGCGAGATCCACGTCTTCCACGCGAAGTCCATCGTGTTCGCCACCGGCGGCTCGGGACGCATGTACAAGACGACGTCCAACGCCCACACCCTCACCGGTGACGGCATGGGCATCATCTTCCGCAAGGGCCTCCCGCTGGAGGACATGGAGTTCCACCAGTTCCATCCGACAGGCCTGGCCGGGCTCGGCATCCTCATCTCCGAGGCCGTGCGCGGTGAGGGCGGCATCCTCCGCAACGCCGACGGCGAGCGGTTCATGGAGCGCTACGCCCCCACCATCAAGGACCTCGCACCCCGTGACATCGTCGCGCGGTCGATGGTTCTCGAGGTCCTCGAGGGACGCGGCGCGGGACCGAACAAGGATTACGTCTACATCGATGTGACCCACATTCCCGAGGAAGTCCTCGACGAGAAGCTCCCCGACATCATGGAGTTCTCCCGCACCTACCTCGGTGTGGATCCGGTCAAGGAACCCGTGCCGGTGTACCCCACCTGCCACTACGTCATGGGCGGCATCCCCACCCGGATCAACGGCGAGGTCCTCCGCAACAACGACGAGATCGTCCAGGGCCTGTACGCCGCCGGCGAGTGCGCCTGCGTCTCCGTCCACGGCGCGAACCGTCTCGGCACCAACTCGCTGCTCGACATCAACGTCTTCGGACGCCGCGCCGGCATCGCCGCCGCCGAGCACGCCAACAACAGCGAGTTCGTCGCCCTGCCGGAGACGCCCGAGAAGATGGTCGACGAGTGGATGGCCACCATCCTGTCGGACCACGGTCACGAGCGGGTCGCGGACATCCGCACCGAGCTGCAGCAGTCGATGGACAACAACGCCTCGGTGTTCCGCACGGAGGAGCGCCTCACCCAGGCACTCAAGGACGTGCGCGCACTGAAGGAGCGCTACAACCACATCACGGTGCAGGACAAGGGCAAGCGCTACAACAGCGACCTGCTCGAGGCCGTCGAGCTCGGCTTCCTCCTCGAAATGGCGGAGGTCACCGTCGTCGGTGCGCTGAACCGCAAGGAATCGCGCGGCGGCCACGCCCGCGAGGACTTCCCGGACCGCAACGACGCCGAGTACATGAAGCACACGATGGCATACAAGGAGGGCGACGGCCTGCTCTCCGACATCCGTCTCGACTACAAGCCGGTAGTCCAGACCCGTTACGAGCCGATGGAGCGTAAGTACTGATGAGCGCACCTGCAGTCGACAAGAGCGAGAACAAGTCGGATCTCCCTCCCGTTCCCGAGGGCGCCGTCATGGTCACCCTCAAGATCGCGCGGATGAACCCGGAGTCCGGCGAGGGTCAGCACTGGGACAGCTTCCAGGTTCCGGCGCTGCCGACGGACCGGATGCTGAACCTGCTCCTGTACGTGAAGGGCTACCTCGACGGCACCCTGACGTTCCGCCGCAGCTGCGCGCACGGCGTGTGCGGTTCGGACGCGATGCGGATCAACGGCGTCAACCGTCTGGCCTGCAAGCTCCTGATGAAGGACATGCTGCCCAAGGACGGCAAGCCGGTCACGATCACCGTCGAGCCCATCAAGGGCCTGCCGGTGGAGAAGGACCTCGTCGTCGACATGGAGCCGTTCTTCGACGCGTTCCGCGCCGTGAAGCCGTTCCTCATCACGTCCGGCAACGAGCCCACCCGTGAGCGCATCCAGTCGCAGCACGACCGGGCCCGTTTCGACGACACCACCAAGTGCATCCTGTGTGCCTGCTGCACCACGTCGTGCCCGGTGTACTGGAGCGACGGCAGCTACTTCGGTCCCGCCGCCATCGTCAACGCGCACCGCTTCATCTTCGACAGCCGTGACGAGGGTGCGTCGGAGCGTCTCGACATCCTCAACGACAAGGACGGCGTCTGGCGGTGCCGGACCACGTTCAACTGCACCGACGCATGCCCCCGCGGCATCCAGGTGACGAAGGCGATCCAGGAAGTCAAGCGCGCGCTGCTCTTCGCACGCTGACCCCGATCACCGAGCACGTTCCAGGGCGCCCCCGGCCACTTCGGCCGGGGGCGCCCTGCGTCGTGTCCAAGCTCACTGTCCGAGCAGTCCCACGGTGAGATCCCCGCGCTGGTGTCGAGAACGGATGCTCCCGAGGCGATACTCGGCCCCGACGCCCCGATTCGACTGCGGCTCTGGGAAATTCCGTCCGCCGTGTCCGCGGCCGAAGGCACCGCGATGGAGCTCGCCGACAGCGCCTTCCCTCTCCTTCGCGACGTCGAGGTGACGCTGCCCTCCCCGGCGCCTACGGGGTGCCGGAGGGGCTCATGAGCTCGTTCCCGGTCCGCTCGGTCGACGGGACCTGGCAGGTCGTGGAGGGGCTCGAGATCGACGAGACGGCGCGCGGACGTCACGAATGCGTGTCGACACGCGTCCGTTTTCGGAACCGGCCCGGTCATCGCATACGCTGCCTCTTCGATGATGTGGCGTCGAGTGTGTACCGCGGTCGTGTCCGGAACCCTGCTGGCCGGACTCTCGGTGAGCGCTGCCGGGGCGATCCCGCCCGCAGTTCCCTCCTCCCCCACCTCGGCACCGTTCACCACCCCCAACACCGACGACTGCCCGCACCGGTCGGCCCCGGCCCCCGCGATCGACCTGTCCGAGGTGCCGCAGCCCGGTGATCCGGCACCGACCGCCGTGTCCGTGCCCGACCAGCCGGTGGGCGGGCCGAAACTCGCCGAGTGCGGAGTGACGCTCCCCGACGGCGCCCCCGCGCTGCCCGCCGACATCGCGGCGTCCGGCTGGGTGGTGGCCGACATCGACAGCGGCGACGTGCTCGCGGCGAAGGACCCGCACGGCCGGTACCGCCCGGCCAGCACCATCAAGATGCTGCTCGCGCTCGTGGCGCTGGACGAACTGGATCTCGACAAGACCGTGACCGCCACAGCCGAGGACGCCGCGGTGGAGGGCAGCGCGGTCGGGATCGGCAAGAACGGCCAGTACACGAACCGGCAGCTGATGCAGGGCCTCGTGATGGCGTCGGGGAACGACGCCGCCCACCTCCTCGCCCGGCAACTCGGCGGCGACGCCGCGACGGTCGAGAAGATGAACCGCCTCGCCGACACCCTCGGCGCTCACGACACGAGGACCGCGACCCCTTCCGGACTCGACGGTCCCGGCATGAGCAGTTCGCCGTTCGACCTCGCGCTGATCTTCCACAACGCGATGAAGAACCCGACGTTCGCGGAGTTGATCTCCACGGAAACCGTTCAGTTCCCGGGCTTCCCGAAGGATCCCGCGATCCCGGAAGACCAGGATCGGCCGCCGTTCGCGCTCGCCAACGACAATCAACTGCTCTACAACTACCCGGGCGCGCTGGGCGGCAAGACCGGATTCACCGACGATGCGCGCCACACGTATGTCGGCGGCGCCGACCACGACGGCCGCCGCCTGATGGTGACGCTGATGGGAGCCGAGGCGCAGCCGATCCGCCCGTGGGAACAGGCGGCGCGACTGCTGGACTACGGTTTCGCCCTCGACCGCGACACAAGGGTGGGGTCGCTGGAGGACCTGTACCCGGCCGAGAACGGCTCGTCCGCGGTGCTCGCCGCACCGCCGCAACAGGATTCGGCCGCCGCCACGAGTTCCGTCGTCGCCTCCGGTTCCGACCACCCCGACAACACACTGGCCCTGCGGGCGGGTGTGGGGATCGTCGGGGCGGCCGTCGTCCTCGTGCTGGTGCTCTGCGCACGCCGGCTGTCCCGCAGGCGCTGACGCTCCCCGATCAGCGCTTGTTGCGGGTGAACACTCCGGACAACCCGAGCGCGGCGAGGGCCCCCACACCGACCAGGGCGAGTCCCCCACGCACACCCGGACCCTCGTGGACCTCGATCCGCGGCGTGATGACGGCCGGATCCGGCGGCGGCACGAACGCGAGCGCCATGCTGGCCTCGGTGGTCGCGGCCCACGCCGTCGAGAAGAGCAGCATCCGGCAGGTCAGGTAGATGAACACGAGCAGACCGATGATCGGGCCGAACGCCACTCCTGCCGGACCCGCGGTGACCGCGGTGAGATAGATGGCACCGACCTGCTTGAAGATCTCGAACACCACGGCCGCGAGCAGGGCCGCCTTGATCGCACTGCGGAACGTCACGGGCTCCCGGGGCAATCGGGCGATCACCCAGGCGAACACCGCCCACGTCGCGACCAGCGAGAGCACGGTCGACAGTGCGCGCAGTCCGGCGTCGACGCCGGTCACGTCGTCGAGGTTGAGCAACTCGACGACCGTGCGGGCCACCGGACCGCTGCTCAGCGCGGACGATCCGATCGAGACGATCATCGCCAGACCCAGCCCGAGCAGAGCGCCCGCGTCGCCGAGCTTGGTGCGCACGAATCCCTTCGATTCGCGCTGGCTCTCCCACATCGCGGTGAGCGCGTCGCGCAGGTTCGCCATCCATCCCAGTCCGGCGTAAGCGGCACCGAGCAGACCGAGGACACCCACGCTGGCGCGGGACGCGATGGCCGAATCGATGATGGTGTTGAGCGTGTCACCGAGACTTCCGGGCACGTTCTTCGTGATGCCGTCCTGTAGTTCCTGTAGCAACTCCGGCTGCCCTGCGAGCACGAAACCGGCGATGGCGAACGCGACCATCAGGATCGGAATCAGTGCGAGCACACTGAAATACGTGATACCCGCCGCGTAGTAGTCACCCTTCTGATTCTGGTACCGCTGAGCGGCCCGCATCAGATGGTCGAACCAGGGGCGCGCTGCCCGCTGCTTGTCGAGAAAACTCGGTTCGTCAGCCACAGTGCTATCCCTTCGGTGTCAGGAACCCTACCTTCTCGTACACGGCCGCCAACGTCTGCGACGACACTTCACGGGCCCGGTGGGCACCGGCCGCGATGACACGGTCGAGTTCCGCCTCGTCCGAGAGGTACCCCTCCACTTTCGCTTTCAACGGTGTCACGAATTCGGCCAGAACGTCGGCCGTATCGGTTTTCAGGTCGCCGTAGCCCTTCCCCTCGTACCCGGCGACCAACGTCTCCACGGGGGTCCCGGACAGGGCCGACTGGATGGTGAGCAGGTTGCTCACACCGGGCTTGGCCTGCGGGTCGTACCGGATCTCCCGCTCGTTGTCGGTGACCGCGGACTTGATCTTCTTCGCCGACACCTTGGGATCGTCGAGCAGGTTGATCAGGCCGGCCGGGCTCGGACCGGATTTGCTCATCTTCGACGTCGGATCCTGCAGGTCGTAGATCTTGGCTGTGCCCTTGATGATCTGGGCCTCGGGAATGACGAACGCCTTCCCGAACCGGGTGTTGAACCGTTGGGCGAGGTCGCGGGCCAGTTCGAGGTGCTGACGCTGGTCCTCGCCGACGGGAACCCGCTGCGGGCGGTACAGCAGGATGTCGGCGGCCATCAGCACCGGATACGTGAACAGTCCGACGCTCGCGTTCTCACTGCCCTGCTTCGACGACTTGTCCTTGAACTGCGTCATGCGACTGGCCTCACCGAAACCGGTGATGCAGTTGAGAACCCACGCCAGCTGCGCGTGCTCAGGGACCTGGCTCTGGACGAACAGCGTGGCGCGGTCGGGGTCGATGCCCAGCGCCAGCAACTGTGCCGCCGCGATCTTCGTGCGGCGGCGCAGCTCCTTCGGGTCCTGCGCCACCGTGATCGCGTGCAGGTCGGGGATGAAGTAGAACGCGTCGAAGTCGTCCTGCAGAGGCACCCACTGCTGCAGAGCACCCAGGAAATTGCCGAGGTGGAACGAGTCGGCGGTGGGCTGGATGCCGGAGAGCACCCGCGGTTTCGCGGTGGGTTTCTGAGCTGCAGGGGTCGACATGAGTATTGATCTTTTCACGTGTGCCGGGACGAGACGAATCAGATACCGCGCGTCACCGGTACTGGACGGTGACCGGCGCGTGATCGGACCACCGCTGGTCGTAGGTTTCGGCGCGCTCGACGACGGCCTGCTTGGCGCGCTCCGCCAATTCGCGGGTGGCGATCTGGTAGTCGATGCGCCAGCCGGAGTCGTTGTCGAACGCCTTCCCGCGGTACGACCACCATGAGTACGGTCCGGCGACGTCCGGTTCGAGCAGGCGCACGACGTCGGACCAGTGCGCGTCCTCGGCGAGCAGCGCGGACAACCATTCCCGCTCGTGGGGCAGGAACCCGGAGTTCTTCTTGTTGGTCTTCCAGTTCTTCAGGTCGAGTTCGGTGTGGGCGATGTTCCAGTCGCCGCAGACCACGACGTGCCTGCTGGCCGCGACGGCGGCCTCGGCGGTGGCGGTGAGGTGCCGGGCGAAGGAGTCCATGAACCGCTCCTTCTCCTCCTGCCGGGGTGTCTGGGCCTCCCCCGAGGGCAGGTACAGACTCGCCACGGTCAGGTCGTCGAAGTCCGCCTCGATGTAGCGCCCCGCGGCCGCGAACTCCTCGTCACCGTGGCCGACGCGGACGGCGTCGGCCGGCTTCCGGGACAGGATCGCGACGCCGTTGCGCCCCTTCGACGACGGTTCCGCGGACGCCAGGTTCCATCCGCCCTCCAGGGCCGGCGCGAGGGTCTCCGCGAGCTGCTCGTCCGACGCCCGCGTCTCCTGCAGGCAGACGACGTCGGCCTCCGTGCGCTCCATCCACTCGGTGAGCCCCTTGCGGGCGGCCGCGCGGACTCCGTTGACATTGACGGTGGTGATGATGTGTGGCACGGCAAGCACCGTAGCGGACGCGTACGACAGCGCGGCTACCGAGACGAACGGGCGCTGCGGCGTTCCATCGCGACGGCCACGGTGAGGACCACGAGGCCCGCGACGGCGAGCAGCGCACCCACCGCGGCGGGTGCCGTGTAGCCGTAACCGGCGGCGATGACGACGCCGCCGATCCACGCCCCGAACGCGTTCGCGATGTTGAGAGCCGCGTGGTTGAGCGAGGCGGCGAGGGTCTGGGCGTCGGCGGCCACGTCCATCAGGCGGGTCTGCAGGCCGGGAACCATCGACGCGCCCGCCGCACCGACGAAGAACACCAGCAGCAGCGCCGTGTACGGGTTGTGCGACGCGATCACGAAGATGCCGAGCACCACCCCGAGCGCCGTCATCGCGGCGAACAGACCGGGAATCAGCGCCCTGTCGGCGAGCCTGCCGCCGACCAGATTGCCCGCGACCATACCCAGCCCGTAGATCATCAGAGCGAGCGGCACCAGCGACCGCGACAGCCCGGCGACATCGGTGAGCGTCGTGCTGATGTACGTGTAGACGGCGAACATGCCACCGAACCCGACCATGCCGATGATCAGCGTCATCCACACCTGGGCGCGGCGAAGGGCACCGAGTTCGGTGAGGGGGTTCGTCATCCGCATGGCGGCGAGCGCGGGCACCCACGACCAGATCGCGCCCAGCGTCACGACACCGATCAGCGCGACGAGGGCGAACGCGCTGCGCCACCCGAGGGCCTGGCCCAGCCACGAGGCGGCGGGCACGCCGACCACGTTCGCCACCGACAGCCCCATCATGACGAGTGCGACCGCCCGGGCCCGCTGGCCGCGCTCGGCGAGGTGCGCCGCCACCAGGGCCGCGACGCCGAAGTACGCGCCGTGCGGGAGACCCGCGACGAACCGCGCGGCCATCAGCACCCCGTAGCTCGGTGCGAACACGGTGGCGGCGTTGCCGATCGTGAACGCCGCCATCAACGCGATCAGCAGCGCCTTGCGGGGCACCCGGGCCGTGAGCGCGGCGATGAGCGGCGCGCCCACGACCACACCGAGCGCGTACGCCGAGATGACGTGCCCGGCCGTCGGCTCGCTGATTCCGAGGCTCGACGCCATCTCGGGAAGCAGTCCCATCGCCACGAACTCGGTGGTGCCGATCCCGAAGCCACCGAGCGCGAGCGCGATCATGGCGAGCGTGCGGACGGACGGATGTTGCGCGATGACACCGAGGTGCTCGGGGCGGACCGGGGTGGAAGTGCTCACAGCAGAACTTTCGACTAGGCAGAAATACGACTACGCGGCGCACGGCGCCTCGTTGCGCAACGACCCACACCGGAATTCTCTTCCCCGGATTCCGCGTTTCGCGGCGCGAGCGGCCGTGAGATGACTCACCCGGTCCCGGACACGCGAAACGGGACACCCCGCCGAGGGGGGCATCCCGTTTCGTACTGCTGCGGCTTCGGCGCCTACTGCTCGGCGATGGCCTTCTGGAGGTTGATGTCCAGCTCACCGAGGAACTCCTCGGTGGTCAGGTAGCCCTGGTCGCCGCCGACCAGCATCGCGAGGTCCTTGGTCATCTGGCCGCCCTCGACGGTCTTGATGACCACGTCTTCGAGCTTCTGAGCGAAGCCGATGACGTCGGGGGTGTTGTCCAGCTTGCCGCGGTGCTCGAGTCCACGGGTCCACGCGAAGATCGACGCGATGGGGTTGGTGGACGTCGGCTTGCCCTGCTGATGCTGGCGGAAGTGACGCGTCACGGTGCCGTGCGCGGCCTCGGCCTCACACGTCTTTCCGTCCGGGGTCAGCAGCACGGAGGTCATGAGTCCGAGCGATCCGAAGCCCTGCGCGACGGTGTCGGACTGGACGTCGCCGTCGTAGTTCTTGCAGGCCCAGACGTAGCCGCCCTCCCACTTGAGCGCCGACGCGACCATGTCGTCGATGAGGCGGTGCTCGTAGGTGAGTCCTGCCGCGTCGAACTCCGGCTTGAACTCGGTCTCGTACACGTGCTGGAAGATGTCCTTGAACGCGCCGTCGTACGCCTTGAGGATGGTGTTCTTGGTCGACAGGTACACCGGGTAGTTCTGCTGCAGGCCGTAGTTGAGCGAGGCGCGCGCGAAGTCCTCGATGGACTTGGTGAAGTTGTACTGCCCCTGGACGACGCCGCCGCCGTCGGGGAAGTTCACCAGCTCGTGCTCGATCGGCTCGCTGCCGTCCTCGGGCGTGTAGGTGATCATCACCTTGCCGGGGCCGGGAACCTTGAAGTCGGTGGCGCGGTACTGGTCGCCGAAGGCGTGACGGCCGATGATGATCGGCTTCGTCCAGCCCGGGACCAGTCGCGGGACGTTGGAGATGATGATCGGCGCGCGGAAGATCGTGCCACCGAGAATGTTGCGGATGGTGCCGTTGGGCGACCGCCACATCTTCTTCAGGCCGAACTCCTCGACGCGTGCCTCGTCCGGGGTGATCGTCGCGCACTTGACGCCGACGCCGTGCTTCTTGATGGCGTTGGCCGCGTCGACGGTGACCTGGTCGTCGGTCTCGTCCCGGTACTCGATGCCGAGGTCGTAATACTCCAGGTTCACATCCAGGTAGGGATGGATCAGTTTGTCTTTGATGAACTGCCAGATGATGCGTGTCATCTCGTCGCCGTCGAGTTCGACGACGGTGCCCTCAACCTTGATCTTGGACATGGGTGCTTCGCGTCCTCCTAGGAAGTTTCCCTGGTTACACGGTTGCGGGCGCACTTCGTGAGTGGGTCCGCGAACGGTTCGCTTGTCAAACGTAGACGGTCACGGCGGCCGCCGGGGAGACCGTACTTAAACAAGACAAGCGTACTGCTATACGCGGGTCGCGCAATATGCAGGTGTGAAATCCCACACCTACCGGCGGGTAACTTTTCCCTGCTCGCGGCCCGGTTCGGTGCCGTTTCCGGTCGCTTTACCGCAGCCGCTAAGATTCAACAGAGGTCATGAGTGCCAGCAACGAGCCCCGGCTAGCTGGCCGGCAACCCTCCACCGCGGTGGGGTGCCCCGGGTGATGACCTGGTTCCCTGATTCATACACACAGTCGGGTGACAAGCGCGGGTCCGACATCGGAGGTTCATGATGTGTTGTTGTTGTCGTAGATAGACCCCAGACAAGCCCTGTGCGCGAAGCGAATGAACTCCTCGTCCGCGCCTCGTCAGACCACTGGAGTAGACAGCACATGACCGAGAACTGGTCGTTCGAGACCAAGCAGATCCACGCCGGGCAGACGTCCGACGCGACCACCAAGGCGCGGGCGCTGCCGATCTACCAGACCACCTCGTACACGTTCGACAGCACCGACCATGCTGCCGCGCTGTTCGGTCTGGCCGAGCCCGGCAACATCTACACCCGCATCATGAACCCCACCCAGGACGCGGTCGAACAGCGCATCGCCGCCCTCGAAGGCGGCGTCGCCGCCCTGCTGCTGTCGTCCGGGCAGGCCGCCGAGACGTTCGCGATCCTGAACCTCGCCGAGGCAGGCGACCACATCGTCTCCAGCCCGCGCCTCTACGGCGGCACGTACAACCTCTTCCACTACACGCTGCCCAAGCTCGGCATCGAGGTCTCGTTCGTCGAAGACCCCGACGACCTCGAGCAGTGGAAGAACGCCGTCCGGGAGAACACGCGGGCGTTCTACGGCGAGACCATCTCCAATCCCCGCAACGACGTGCTCGACCTGCCCGGAATCTCCGGCGTCGCACACCAGCACGGAATCCCGCTGATCGTCGACAACACCGTGGCCACCCCCTACCTGATCCGCCCGCTCGAGCACGGCGCGGACATCGTGGTGCACTCGGCCACCAAGTACCTCGGCGGCCACGGCACGGCCATCGCGGGCGTCATCGTCGACGGCGGCACGTTCGACTGGACCCAGGGCAGGCACAGCAGCTTCACCACCCCGGACCCGAGCTACCACGGCGTCGTCTACTCCGAACTCGGGCCGCCCGCCTACGCCCTCAAGGCGCGCGTGCAGTTGCTGCGCGACCTCGGTTCCGCGATCTCCCCGTTCAACGCGTTCCTCATCGCGCAGGGCCTCGAGACGCTGAGCCTGCGGATGGAGCGGCACGTGTCCAACGCGACCGCCGTGGCGCAGTACCTGGAGGCGCGGCCGGAGATCGTGTCCGTCGGATACGCCGGACTCCCGTCGTCACCGTGGTACGACCGAGCCAAGCAGATCGCGCCGAGGGGTGCGGGTGCCATCGTGACGTTCGAACTCGCCGGCGGCATCGACGCGGGCAAGAAGTTCGTCAACGCCCTCACCCTGCACAGCCACGTCGCGAACATCGGCGACGTCCGCTCGCTGGTGATCCACCCGGCGTCCACCACACACTCCCAGCTGACCCCGGAGGAGCAGGCCGCCAGCGGCGTCACCCCCGGACTGGTCCGGCTGGCAGTCGGCATCGAAGGGATCGACGACATCATCGCCGATATCGAATCCGGAATTACGGCGGCGGCATCTTGACCGTGAGCGCAGTGCAGAACCTCCCCGTGGCCGACGGACGTCTCGGCACCGTCGACATCGGATCGCTCGAGCTCGAGAACGGCGCGGTGATCCCGTCCGTGACTCTCGCCGTGCAGCGGTGGGGCGAGCTGTCCCCGAACCGCGACAACGTGGTCCTCGTCGAGCACGCCCTCACCGGCGACTCCCACGTCACCGGCCCCGTCACCGACGAGCACCCCTCCCCCGGCTGGTGGACCGGAATGGTCGGCCCGGGTGCGCCGATCGACACCGACGAGTGGTGCGTCGTCGCGACCAACGTCCTCGGTGGCTGCCGGGGCACCACCGGCCCCGGTTCGATCGCGGAGGACGGCCGCCCGTGGGGCAGCCGCTTCCCGGAAATCTCCATCCGCGACCAGATCGCGGCCGAGAAGAAGTTCACCGACCTGCTGGGCATCGAGAAGCTGGCGTCCGTGGTCGGTGGTTCGATGGGCGGCATGCGCGCGCTCGAGTGGGCCGTCACGTACCCGGACCAGGTGGCGTCGGCGCTCGTTCTCGCGGTCGGCGCCCGCGCCACCGCGGACCAGATCGGCACGCAGACCACCCAGATCGAGGCCATCACCAGCGACCCCGACTGGCTGGGCGGCGACTACCACGACACCGGCCGGATCCCCCGGACCGGACTGCGCATCGCCCGCAGGATCGCGCACCTCACGTACCGCACCGAGAGCGAACTCGACTCCCGGTTCGCGAACTCGCCGCAGGACGGCGAGGACCCGTGGCGCGGCGGGCGGTACTCTGTCGAAAGTTACCTCCAGCATCAGGCCGACAAGCTGGTCGGCAGGTTCGACCCGGGCACGTACGTGCTGCTGTCCGAGGCGATGAACCGGCACGACGTGGGCCGCGGACGCGGGGGCATCGCGGCGGCGCTCGGGACGATCACCGCACCCGTCATCGTGGGCGGCGTCGATTCCGACCGGCTGTACCCGATCCGCCTGCAGGAGGATCTCGCCGAGGACATCCCCACCTGCGACGGCCTGCGGGTGCTCAACTCGCGGGACGGCCACGACGGGTTCCTCACGGAGGCTGCCGCCGTCGCGAAACTGCTGTCCGAGACGATGCAACTGGCCCGCGCCGGGCGCTGACCCCGCGCCGGGCGACGCCCGCTCGGACCGTCAGTCGGTTCCGAGCGGGTCGATCGACACGGCCAGCCACACGATCGCGCCGCCGACGGCCACGAGTGCGCCGACGTCGAATGCCTTGCTGCGCACCGCGAGCAGTCCGACGCGCTCCGACGGCATCGTCAACCGGAGCACCGCCGCCAGCAGGGTGGCGACACCGAACACGAACGCTCCTCGCCGCCACCGGTCCGCGAGCACGAACACCACGGCCACGACGATGACGACGAGGACTGCCAGCATCGGCAGGTTCTTCTTCGCGAACTGCCCCCAGTCGGCCATCTCAGCCGAGAGACGCTGCGACACGCTCGGCCCGCTCCACGACGTTGGTCAGCAGGAACGCGCGGGTCAGCGGTCCGACCCCGCCGGGGTTCGGGGACAGGAAACCGGCGACCTCGGCGACGTCCGCCGCCACGTCGCCGCGCAGCCCGTCCGCGGTGCGGCTCACGCCCACGTCGAGTACCGCGGCACCGGGCTTGACCATGTCGGCCGTCACCAGCCCGGGAACACCCGCCGCTGCGATGACGATGTCGGCGCGCCGGACCTCCGCTCCCAGGTCCCGCGTCCGAGTGTGGCAGAGGGTGACGGTGGCGTTCTCGCTGCGCCGGGTGAACAGCAGACCGATCGGGCGGCCCACGGTGACACCGCGACCGACGACGACGACGTGCGCCCCCTCGATCGGGACCTCGTAGCGGCGCAGCAGGTGGAGGATCCCGCGCGGCGTGCACGGCAGCGGAGCTTCCTTGCCCAGCACCAGGCGGCCGAGGTTGACCGGGTGCAGGCCGTCGGCGTCCTTGTCGGGGTCGATGCGCTCGAGGGCGGCGTTCTCGTCGAGCTGCTTCGGCACCGGGAGCTGCACGATGTACCCGGTGCAGTCCGGGTTGGCGTTGAGCTCGTCGATGGTGGCGTCGAGCTTCTCCTGCGTGATGTCGGCAGGCAGGTCGCGGCGGATCGAGGTGATCCCGACCTTCGCGCAGTCGTTGTGCTTGCCGCGCACGTAAGCGGCCGACCCCGGGTCGTCCCCCACCAGGACGGTGCCGAGACCGGGCGTGATGCCCTTGTCCTTCAGGGCGCTCACCCGCACCTTCAGGTCTTCGAAAATCTCGTCGCGGGTCGCCTTGCCATCGAGGATCGTTGCAGTCACGTGCCCCATTCTCTCAGGTTCGCCCAAGCAGTGTCAGGCAGGTTCGCCGAACCAGGGTCAGGCAGGTTCCACCACGAGCCCGTTGGCCGTCGCGTACGCGACGGCCTGGGTGAGTTCGATCTGCGCCTTGTCCAGTGAGGCCGCCGTCCACAGATTCGCGTCGACGCGCGCCCCGCGCAGGTCCGCGCCGTCGAGTATCACGCCGCCGGTGCGGGCTCCGGACAGGTCGGCCGAGCGGAGCACGGCCCGGCGGAGGTCCGTGCGGACGAGGTTGGCCTCCCGGAACCGGCAGTCCGTGAAATCGAGTCCGCGCAGGTCCGCACCGCCCAGCGACACGAGCGTGAAGTCGCATTCGTCGAAGACCATCGGGCGCAGCCGGCAGTGGTCGAACTCCGACCCGAGGAAGCTGCAGTTGCGGAACTCGCTGTGCCACAGCGTGGTACGGGTGAACGTGCAGGAGCGGAACGCCGTCCCCACGTGACGGGACTCGGCGAGGTCGGCTCCCGTGAAATCGCAGTCGGTGAAGATCACCGACTCGGTGCGGAGTTCACTCAGGTCGGCGTCACGGAAGTTGCATTTCGTGTAGTGCCGCCGCTGCCAGTTCTGCGCGGGGAGTCGTGCGTCGCCGTAGTCCTCACCCACCACCTCTTCGACCGGATCCATGCGTCCATCATGCCGCCTCGCGGTGTGGCCCTAAGCTGTGCGGGTGTTCCGAGTGATGTTCCACGAACCCCGAATCCCACCCAACACCGGCAACGCCATCCGCATGGTGGCGGGCACCGGTTGCGAACTGCACCTCGTGGGACCACTCGGGTTCGACCTGTCCGAGCCGAAACTCAAACGAGCCGGGCTCGACTACCACGACCTGGCATCGGTGACCGTGCACGAAAACCTGGAGGCGGCCTGGGCCGCGGTGGAACCGGCGCGGGTGTTCGCGTTCACCGCGCACGCCACCGTGTCCTACGCCGACATCGCCTACCGGCCCGGCGACGTTCTGCTGTTCGGTCCCGAACCCACCGGACTGTCGGCGGAGGTGCTGGCCGATCCACACGTGACGGAACGGGTCCGCATCCCGATGCTGCCCGGCCGGCGGTCGCTGAACCTGTCCAACGCCGCAGCCCTCGTGACGTACGAGGCGTGGCGCCAGCACGGTTTCAGCGGGGCTGCGCTGTAGCTCCGGCAGTCAGGGCCCCGACGCCCGCGGCGGCGCCCGCACCGAGGGCGATGTCCAGGAAGTCGCGGGCCGCACCCTGCACCCCGCGCACCGGGTCCCAGACGGCGGACAGCCGCCGCGGCAGCGTCAGCCCCTCCACCTGGACGGAGGCCAGCCGGCCGTCGGTCAGGTCGGCGGCGACCGCCAGCGAGGACAGCACCGCCGGAGCGTTGCCCGCCACGACGGCCGCCTTCACCGCCGTGCACGACGTCAGCTCCAGCAGCGGCGGGACGCACTGCGGGACCGCGTTCTCCAGGGTGGTGCGCGTTCCGGAACCGGATTCCCGCTGGATCATCGGCGTCGCGGCGAGTTCGGACACCGGAATCGGTGACCGGCGCACCCATTCGTGCTCCGGCGGCACCACGACCACCAGGTGGTCGCGGCCGATCTCCCGCACCTGCAGTCCCGCCGGAATGTCCGGGCCCTCGACGAACCCGAGATCGGCCTCGCCGGACAGCACCCGGGCGGTCACCTCCGACGAGTTGAGCAGCCGCACGTTCGTGACCACGTTCGGGTACTTGCGCCGCATCGCGACGGTCCACCCGGGAACCAGGTACTCGGCGATCGTCATGCTGGCCGCCACGGTCAGGCCGGCCTGCCGTTCCCCTCGCAGCGCTGAAACCCCCGACGCCAGTTCCTCGGCCGTGGCGAGGATGTGACTCGCCCATTCGAGGATCAGCGCGCCCTCCGACGTGGGCCGCACCCCGCTGGCGCCGCGGCTGAACACCTTGATGCCGAACTGGCGCTCGGCCGACCGCACCCGGGCGCTGACGGCCTGCTGGCTGAGCCCGTGCTCGCGCCCCGCCGCACCCATGCTTCCGAGCCGCTCGACGGACAACAGGACGTCGAGGGCACTGAGTTCGGGTACTCGGGGCGACAGCGGCACAACCCAAGGCTAGTCCCACAAACGTGATTTGTGGGCATTCAACGACAAGCCTTCTACCGGCCACGACGACGCGACGGCAAGCTCTGGGTATGACCCCGAATTGGTTCGCAGCAGTGATGGGCACCGGCATCCTCGCAGTCGTCGCCGCCGCATTTCCGGCCGGCGTTCCGGTGGTCCGGACGGCCTCCGAGGTCTTCTGGATGATCGCCGTGACGCTGCTCGTGCTGCTGACGACCGCACTGGTGCGGCACTGGATCCGCCGCCGCGACGACGCCCTCGCCGACGCGCGCAGCCACACGATGTTCCCGTTCTACGGCGCCGTGTCGATGGCGGTGCTGACCGTCGGCGCCGGCACCGGATCCGCCGGTCACGCACTTCTCGGCGACGTCGCCGTGCCCGCCTCGGCCACGCTGTGGACGATCGGGACCGGTATCGGACTCGTCACCTACGCCGTCATGGCCCGCAGGCTGACCCGGCCCCACCAGGTGACACCCGTGCCGTCCTGGCTCATGCCCGTCGTGCCGCCCATGGTGTCGGCCGCCTCCGGAGCCGCACTGGTCAAACACCTTCCCGAGGGCGCACCACAGATCGCGATGCTGGCGGTCTGCTACTCGCTGTTCGCGCTGGCGCTGAGCGCCGCGGTGACCGTCGCCGTCGTCGTCGGCCGCCACCTGCTGAGCAACGGGCTCCCCGCCACCCCGCTCGTGCCGACGCTCTGGATTCCGCTCGGCGTGATCGGGCAGTCGGTGGCGGCGATCAATCTGCTCGGCGCGGCGTCCGGCCACGCCTGGCTCCACGCGGTCGGTGTCGTCTACGGGACCACGGTCGGCGCGCTCGGCGTCCTCGCCCTCGCGACCGTGGTCACCGTGACCGCCAGGGCCTTTCGCCGCGGGTTGACGTTCACCCCCAGCTGGTGGAGTTTCACGTTCCCCGTCGGCACCTGCGCGCTGGGCGCGAACTCCCTCGGCCTGGCGACGGATTCCGTCGTGATCGTCGGCGCAGGCGTGACGCTGTGGTGCGCGCTGGTCGTCATCTGGGGCACCGTCGCGGTCCACACACTGCGGCACGCCGCCGGGCGACTCGGTGAGCGCGGCGCCCGGGACAATTCCGCAGCCCACGCCTTCAGCGCGGCGCGCTGACCACGAATCGTGACCCGGGTGTCAGGCGCCCGACTCGACGGGGCGGCCGGACTGCATCCACGCGGACGTCCCGCCCGCCACCGACACGGCGTTGATCCCCCGCGCATTCAGGTACTCCGCCGCCTGCAGGCTCCGGCCGCCGACCGCGCAGATCACGTAGACGACGTCGGCCTCCGGGATCTCGTCCACACGCGCGACGAACTCGCTGAGCGGAATCAGCGTCACCCCGGGAACCCGGGCCTGGGCGTACTCGTCGGCCTCGCGCACGTCGATGACGGGGGCACCCGACGCCAATGCGCCGTCCAGGGCATTCAGGTCGACTTCGATCATTGCGTCTTCGCCTCTTCTCGTTCCGGCGCCGGGCCCGACGGGGGTCCGGGCGGCCTGTTGGACATCCGGCGCAGACGGTACGCGCCGTACACGACCAGTGCGATGACGGCCACGAAACCGAACCAGGGAATCAACGCGCCCACGACCACGGCGCCGGCCGCGATCGCCGACAGCAGGGCGTTCCAGCCCGCGACGACGCCTTCCCAGAAGTTGTCCGGACCGGTACTCGGCCGTTCGGTGTCGGTGGTGGTGACGTCGATCATGATCGTGGCCAGTGCCACCTGGTCGCTCAGTGACCGTTTCTGCGCGGTGAGGCTGTCGAGTTCGCCCTGACGCTCCGACAACGCCCTCTCGGCCTCGATGAGATCCGCGGTGTTCGCGGCCGACGTGATGAGCCCCTGCAGGCGGGTGACGGACGCCGTCAACGCGCCGATCCGGGCGTCGAGATCCTGCGACTGCATCGTCACGTCGCTCTTCGTGATGCTGACGCTGGTGACCTTGCCCAGTTCCCGCAGATCGTCCAACGTCCGGGTGAGCGAGTCGGCGGGCACCCGGATGGTCAGCGAACTGCTCGCGTCCTGGTCGTCGGACCCCGGCTGTTCGGTGAGCTGGTCGACGCGCCCGCCGAGATCGTCGACCTTGTCCACGATCTGCCTGCCGACGGCCACCGGGTCGCCCGCGGTGAGCGCGACCTGACCGGTGATAATCTCCTGGCGGTCGGTGGGGGCCTGGTCCTTCGCGGGTTGCTGCACCGCGCCACCGATTTCCATGCTGCTGGAGTCCCCAGGCGAGGGGGCGGGCGACGACTGGGAGGAGCCGCTGTTCGAACCCCCACACCCAGCGAGCGCCAGCGTAGCCACGACGATCGCCGACAACACGTATCTCCTCATGACCAGATGCTAGCGGTGCGGGACTCATCGGAAGTCCCTGGATTTGGCGGACACCCGCAAATCCATCAGCTGCAACCGATCCGCCACCACCGTCACCGCGCCTTCGGCGTTCTGCACCGTGCCGCGGACCAGCAGTGCGGGTGCCGTGTTGGCGAGTGTGCGGTACCTCGCCCACAACCCCACCGAACAGACGACGTTGACCATCCCGGTCTCGTCCTCGAGGTTGATGAACGTGACCCCGGCCGCCGTCGCCGGGCGCTGCCGGTGCGTCACCGCCCCGCCCACCAGAACCCGGTCGCCGTCGGGAACGTCGAGCAGGTGCGACGCCGGGATCACCCCGAGCGCATCGAGTTGCGGGCGCAGGAACTCGGTGGGATACGACTCCGGTGACACCCCGGTGGCCCACACGTCCGCCGCGGCCAGTTCGAGGTCGCTCATCCCCGGCAGGGCCGGCGCGCGGGTGGACGCCCCGATCCCCGGCAGCCGGTCGCGGCGCTCGCCCGCCGCGGCGCCCGCCGCCCACAGCGCCTCCCGCCGGGACAACCCGAAACTGTCGAGAGCACCTGCGGTGGCCAGCGATTCGGCCTGTGCCGTGCTCAGTTCCACCCGGCCGGTGAGGTCGAGGAAGGATGTGTACGGTCCGCCGTCGCCGCGGGATTCGACGATCCGCTCGGCCAGCGTGGTCCCGACGTGCCGCACCTCCCCGAGCCCGAGCCGCACCTCCGTCCCGCCCGCCTCGACGGTGGCGTGCGCGAGGCTCGCATTGACGTCGGCGCCGTGCACCCGCACCCCGTGCCTGCGGGCGTCGGCCACCAGCGACTGCGGCGAGTAGAACCCCATCGGCTGCGCCCGCAGCAGACCGGCGCAGAACGCCGCCGGGTGATGCAGCTTGAACCACGACGAATAGAACACCAGGGCCGCGAAACTCTGCGAATGACTTTCGGGGAAACCGAAATTCGCGAAGGCGTACAGCTTCTCGTAGATCCGGTCGGCGACGTCCTCACCGATCCCGTGTAGGTCCCGCATGCCCTGGTAGAGCCGCCCCCTCAGCCTTTCCATCTTCTCGGGCGACCGTTTGGACCCCATGGCCCGGCGGAGCTGGTCGGCCTCGGCCGGGCTGAACCCCGCCACGTCGACCGCCATCTGCATCAGCTGTTCCTGGAACAGCGGCACACCCAGCGTCCGCTTCAGCGCCTTCTCCAGGGACGGGTGGTCGTAGGTCACCGGTTCGAGCTTGTTGCGGCGGCGGATGTACGGGTGCACCGATCCGCCCTGGATCGGGCCGGGGCGGATGAGCGCCACCTCCACCACCAGGTCGTAGAAGTTCCGCGGTTTCAGCCTCGGCAGGGTGGCCATCTGGGCCCGCGACTCCACCTGGAACACCCCCACCGAGTCCGCCCGCTGCAGCATCTCGTAGACGGCCTCCTCGGAGAGGTCCAGCTGCGCCAGATCCACCTCGATCCCCTTGTGCTCGGCCACAAGGTCGATCATGTAGTGCAGCGCGGAGAGCATGCCGAGACCCAGCATGTCGAATTTCACCAGACCCACCGCGGCGCAATCGTCCTTGTCCCACTGCAGAACACTGCGGTTCGCCATACGCGCCCACTCCACCGGGCACACGTCGGCGATCGGCCGGTCGCAGATCACCATGCCACCCGAGTGGATGCCGAGGTGCCGCGGAAACCCCTCGATCTGAGCGGCCAGTTCGAGGACGGCGGGCGGGATGTCGGTGCCGGCCTCCTTCCCGATCCCACCCCAGCGGCTGACCTGCTTGCTCCAGGCGTCCTGCTGCCCCTGCGAGAAACCCAGCGCCCGGGCCATGTCCCGGACCGAGGACTTTCCGCGGTACGTGATGACGTTCGCCACCTGCGCCGCGTACCGGCGTCCGTACTTGGTGTAGACGTGCTGGATGGCCTCCTCCCGGCGGTCGGATTCGATGTCGACGTCGATGTCGGGGGGGCCGTCGCGTTCGGGTGAGAGGAAACGTTCGAACAGCAATTTGTTGCGGACGGGATCCACGTTGGTGATGCCGATGGCGTAGCAGACGGCGGAGTTGGCCGCCGAACCCCTTCCCTGACAGAGGATGTCGTTGTTCTTGCAGAACGACACGATGTCGTGGACCACCAGGAAGTAGCCCGGGAAGTTCAGTCCGGTGATGATGTCCAGTTCGTGCTCGATCTGCCGGTAGGCCTCCGGCCGGTCCGCAGGCGCGCCGTAACGGCGACGGGCCCCGTCCATCGTGAGCCTGCGCAGCCAGCTGGCCTCGGTGTGTCCGTCGGGAACGTCGAACGGGGGCAGTTGCGGCGCGATGAGCCGCAGGTCGAACGCACACTCCAGGCCGAGTTCCGCGGCACCGCGGACGGCCTCCGGGTGCGCGGCGAAGAGGTGCGCCATCTCCTCGCCGGACCGCAGGTGCGCTCCCCCGGCGGGCGCCAGGTGCCCGGCCGCGTCGTCGAGACTCTGCCGGGCCCGGACGGCGGCCATCGCCATGGCCAGTCGCCGGCGGGGTGGTCCCGCGAAGTGCGCCGCCGTGGACGCGATCACCCGAAGTCCGTGCCGCTGTGCGAGTTCGGCGAGGCAGGCGTTGCGCTCGGCGTCCTCCGCGACGCCGTGATGGGTGAGTTCCACCGTGACCCGCTCGGCCCCGAATCGATCGATCAGGTCCCGGAGCCGGACGGCCGCGGCGTCCGGGCCGCCTGACGCCAGCGCCTGACGCACATGCCCCTTCCGGCAGCCGGTCAGGATCTGCCAGTGCCCGCCGGCGGCATCGGCGAGGCCGTCGAGGTCGTAGCGCAGTCTGCCCTTCTCCCCTCCCGCGAGATGCGCCGCCGCGATCTCCCGGGAGAGCCGCCGGTACCCCTCCTGGCCTCTCGCCAGCACCAGCAGGTGCGCGTCGTCCAACGTCAGTTCGGACCCGAACACGGTGCGCATGTTCAGTTCCTTCGCCGCCTCTGCGAAGCGGACCACGCCGTAGAACCCGTCGTGGTCGGTGAGCGCGATGGCCTCGAGACCGAGCCGGACGGCCTCCTCCACCAGCTCTTCCGGCGGGGAGGCGCCGTCGAGGAAACTGAACGCCGAGTGCGCGTGCAGTTCGGCGTACGGCACGGTGGAACCGGGACGTTCCTGACGGCCCGCCCGGTACTCCCCCCGTTTACGCGACCACGCGGGACTGTCGCCGCCGTCGCCCGGATACATCGACTCCGGGTCGACCCGCCCCGGCCTGCCCGACAGGACGCGTTCCATCTCGGACCACGTCGGCGGACCGTTTCCCCAACCCATCTGATCACACCTCTTCTACCCGCGCACGTGCGTGCCGAGATCACGGAAGATGCCGCGGGGGAAGGCGCATCATTCGAACGGGAGTTCGAACATTGTCAGTGTGCCATCACCCGCACGGGCCGGTCAACGCAGGTCACGTCACGAGCGCGGCCAGACCTCTCAGACGGTCCTGGGCAGGCCTTCGAGGGCAGCTCACGCACTTGCCCGAGCCGGGGGTCTCGTAGATCAGGCAGCACGACGCCCGTTGCGTGAACCGGCGCGACAGCGCCCCGGCCCGGACGTCGACGAACCGCGGGTCCGGCAGCACGGCACCGGCCCGGCGGAGTGCGTCCACCAGACCCCGGGCGAAGATGCTGCCGCGGGCGCGGTCGCCGCACGCCGTTCCCGCGTCGAGGGCCCGGTTGGCGATCGAATCCGTGGTGATCGCCCACATCGCGGCGTGCCGCACCCCGGACACCGCGGCGAGCGCCTCGACGATCGGCGTCAGCGCCGCGGCCATCTCGGCCGCGAGTTCGAACAGCCCCTCGGTGACCGGCAGCCCCGACGACGCGGTGATGCCCCCGAGGTACCCGTCGTCGCGGAGGAACGCCACGGCGTCGCCGAGCCCCGGGTGGGCGGCGACACCCGTGACGAGCGCGGTCGCGATCGGGATCCCGGTCAGCGTCGAGCTGGCCGAGTACCACCACAGGGTGCCGTTGACCCGGGGATCGTCGCTGCCCCACCGCGCCGCCGTGTCCGCGACCCGGTCCGCGAGCCAGCCGGGATCGGTCAGCCGCACGGCCGGGAACGAGGCGGCGCCGGGGTGTGCGATCTGGTCGGCGATCATCGGGACGCGGCGGGCGGTCAGCTCGTACGCGCGCCGCAGTTGCTCATCCATCGGCCAGCCCCAGGATCTCCATCGTCAGCCGCGGACTCGACCGCACGACGGCGCGGATGCCGAACACCCCGCCCAGCACGGTGTCGTCCAGGACGTCGGCGGGCGGACCGGTGCTGATCACCCGTCCATCGTGCAGCACGGCCAGTGTGTCGCAGTACTCCACGGCCAGCCGGAGGTCGTGCATGGTCACGACGATCGCGAGACCGTCGCGCGCGAGGTCGCGCAGCAGGTTCATCACCGTCAGCTGATGCCGCAGGTCGAGGTGGTTGGTGGGTTCGTCGAGCAGCAGGACCCGCGGTTGCTGCGCGAGAGCCCGGGCGATCGACACCCGCTGGCGTTCCCCGCCGGACAGTGCCTGCACGTCGCGGCCGGCGAGTTCGGCCAACCCCACCTGCCGTAGGCACGTCTCCACGATCTCGCTGTCGACCCCGTTCGCCCGTTCGAACCAGCCCCGGTGCGGGACGCGTCCGAGCGACACGGATTCGCGCACGGTCAGCCCCGCGGACACTCTCGGTTCCTGGGTGCTCGCGCCGATCGTCCGGGCGAGTTCTCGCCTGCCCAGGTCGGCGCTGTCCGTTCCGTCGACGACGACGGCGCCCGCGGTCGGGGTGAGCGCTCGATAGCAGCAGCGCAGCGCCGTGGTCTTCCCGGAACCGTTGGGCCCGACCAGCGCCAGCACCTCACCGGGACGCACGGCGAGGTCGATGCCGTGCAGCACTTCCCGCGATCCGAGTTCGGCGCGGACCCGGTGCAGACTCAGCGCGGTCACCGCTCTGCCCTCCCGTACTGCCGGTACAGCATCCACACGAAGATCGGTGCTCCCACGAGGGCGGTGACGACGCCGACGGGGACCTCGATGCTCCGCGCGACCGACCGCGCGGCCGTGTCCGCCGCGACCATCGCGATCGCGCCGAGGAACGCGGCGACCGGCAGCAGCCTGACCGCGCGGGCCCCCACGACGTACCCGGCCAGATGCGGCACGAGCAGGCCGATGAAGCCGATGCCGCCCGCGACGGACACGGCCGCTCCGGCCAGCATCGACACCCCGAGCAACTGCACGACGCGGAAGCGCCGCACGTTCATCCCCAGGGCGGCGGCGCCGTCGTCTCCCGCCTGCAGCAGGTCGATACGGCTCGCACTCAGCATCATCGCCGCCCCGACCGTCGCGAGTGCGACGGCCGGGACGATCGCCGTCGACCAGCGTGAGTCGCCGAAACCGCCCGCCAGCCAGTGCATCACCGAACTCAGTTGGTGCTCGTCGGCGACGACCAGTATCGAGAACGTGATGAGAGCGGAGAACACCTGCGCCGACGCGACACCCACGAGGATGACGGCCGTCGGCTGCGGATAGCGGCCGCCGATCGCCAGCGACAGGAACAGCGGCACCATCGCGCCCAGGAACGCCGCGACGGGGACGGTGAACACGCCGAGCGCGCCCACCCCGAGCCCGAGCACCGTCACCACCACCACGCCGAAACCCGCCCCCGAGGACACGCCGAGCAGGTAGGGATCGGCCAGCGGATTGCGGGTCACCGCCTGCGCCACAGCGCCCGCGAGGGCGAGCGCGGCACCGACTGCCGCCGCGGTGAGCGCCCGCGGCAGCCGGGAGTCGAGCACGATCGATTCCCGGGCCTGCGACCACCAGGGCTCGAACGCCCCCGGGGCCACCCGGTGCGCGACGATCGCCCAGACGTCGCCGACGGGGATGCGGACGGAACCGAACGACACCGCGAGCGCGACGACGCACAGCGTCGCCAGGGCGAGCAGCGTCATCAGGCCCGTGAAACCGACGCGGGTCCGGGCCGGGTGTGTGGGCGACGCAGGTGGCGCCGCGCGTTCGGCGGTGACCGTCATCGGGCGCCGACGGCGTCCGGATGCAGCGCCCGCGCGATCGTCTCCACCGACCGCACCAGCCGCGGGCTCTCGAAGAAGTCGTCGAGCGGCACCACCACGATACGGCCGGCCTTCACGGCGGGCGTCGTCGACATGATCGGGTGCGACGTCAGGAAGTCGATCTTCGCCTGCGCACTCGTCGTGCCGTAGTCGAGGACGACGATCGCCTCCGGGGCGCGTTCACCGATGATCTCCCACGTGGACTTCGAATACGGCTTCTGCCCCTCGGCGAAGAGGTTGACCGCACCCGCGTGGTCCGCGATGAGCTGGCCGACTCCCACACCGCCGATCGTCAGAGGGACGTCCTCGCCGGAATCGTAGAAGAACGTCGGAACCGGGGTGGTGCCTGCGATCTCGTCCCGCACGGCCTGCAACCCGGACGTCACCCGGTCGGTGACGGCGCGCGCCTCGTCCGGGACGCCGAGGATCTCACCGAGCTGCGTGTAATCGCTGCGCAGCAGCCCGATGTCGGGAAAACCCTGCCCGCAGTACTCGGAGAACAGGAACGTCGGAATGCCCTGTTCGCCGAGGGATTCGCGCGAGCGCCCCTCCTTCTCGTCGAACGCGCTGCGCATGCCGCCGACCACCAGGTCGGGGTCGAGGTCCAGGATCTGTTCCCGGGTCGGGTATTCCTTCGCGAGTTTCGGGATCTTCGCGAAGGCCTCCGCGAACTCCGGCAGCGGGGTCGCGTCGCCGTACCCCGTGCCGACGATGCGATCAGCGGCCCCCATTTCGATCAGCACCTCGGTGACGTGATCGTTCATGCTGACGATGCGCTGCGGCGGGGCGTCGAACGTCTCCGTGCGATCGCAGTTGGTGACGGACACCGGTTCGGCGAAGGATTCGGCGGAAGCGGTCTGCCCCACGGACTCCCCGCGCGAACACCCGGCGACCACCAGCGCGGCCACGGCGAGGGTGACCAGACCGGTACTTCTGAACAACTGACCGTACATGTAAACCTCATTGCGGCTCAGAGCCACGAATGAGAAGCCGGCAGACGCCCACGTACAGGCGCGCCTGCGGGACTCCGCTTCGTAGACCACGACGAAAAGGATGTCGCACACCACACGCCGGGTAATCGGGCTCGCCACCGAAATGCTCTGGTGGCCTACCGTTGCGGGTCAGCGCCGGATTCGGACCGGCTTCCCCCGTGCGTGTGACTGCAAGTGCACCACCGAGTATGCACGATTTGCCGGGACCCGCGTCACACCCCCACCGGCAATCCCTCGATCCGCACTACAGTCGGCAGTCGCAGCCGACCGCCCCCGACCACCCGGAGTTGACGCATGACACGTTGGGCCTCGACCGTTGTTTCACGCAAATGGTGGGTCCTGACGCTCGCCGTGTTCGCCGTTCTGGTGAGCGGCGTGTGGGGCACCGGTGTGTTCGCGAAGCTCAGCTCCGGCGGATTCATCGACCCCGGTAGCGAATCCGCCGAGGTGGCGCGAATCGTCGAAGACAATCTGGGTCCGCAGACGCCGGACATCATCGCCATCTATACCGCACCCGACGGGAAGACCCTGGGTGACATCGGCCCCCAGGTCACCGCGAGTCTCGACCGGTTCGCCGCCGAGGTGCCGACGTATTCGGTGACGTCGTACTGGACGGCGGACGCGACGAGGAAGCACCTGATGGTGTCGGAGGACGGCACCAAGGCGTCGGCCGCGATCACCGTCGACCCGGATGCCGGGATCACCGCCGCCACGTTCAACGATCTGCTGCCGAAGCTCGAGGTGGAGGGCGTCGACACCGAGTTCGCGGGCAACTCGGTGGTGGGTGTGGCGTTCAACAACCGGCTGCAGCAGGACCTGGTGCTGGCCGAGGCGATCGCGCTGCCGATCACTCTCGTGTTGCTGGTCTTCATCTTCGGCGGACTGGTCGCCGCCGCCGTTCCGGTGTTCGTCGGGCTGCTCTCGATCTTCAGCGCCCTCGCGACGCTGCGCCTGCTGACCCTGTTCACCGACGTCAGTTCGTTCGCGATCAACGTGGCGTCCCTGCTCGGCCTGGGGCTCGCGATCGACTACGGCCTGTTCATCGTCGGCCGATTCCGCGAGGAACTCGAGTCCGGCGCCGACGTGGCCGAGGCGACCCGGCGCACCGTCCTGACCGCGGGTCGCACCGTGTTGTTCTCCGGTCTGCTTCTGGTGTGCGCGTTCTCGGGGATGCTGGTGTTTCCGCAGGACGTGATCAAGTCGCTCGGGTTCGGTGCGATGGCCGCGGTCGCGAGTGCGGCGCTGCTGTCCCTCACCGCGGTGCCCGCGCTGCTCGCGATCCTCGGTCACCGCATCAACGCGCTGAGCTGGCGCAAGGATGCGGCGCAACGCGGTGAGGTGCGCGCCCGCAAGTTCTGGGGCTCCGTCGTCACCTGGGTGATGCGTCGGCCGGTCGCCATCGCGGTCGGGATCGTCGCGGGTCTGATGGTCCTGGCGGCGCCTCTGCTCAGCGCGTCGCTCGGCGAGGTCACGTACACGGCGCTGCCCGAGAACGATCCCGCCCGTATCGCCACCGACACCCTCACCACCGAATTTCCCACCACCGGGAACGGCGCCACCCTCATCCTCCGGGGCGACGGTGTCGGCACCGCGCCGACCGCCGCCGACGGGGCCGCGGTGGCCCAGGCCGCCGGCCAGGTGCCGGGTATCGGCGCCGCCACCGTCGTCGCATCCAACGGCGAACTGGTGGCGGTGCAGGCCGTCTACTCCGAGGGAGTGACCACCGACGATCAGAGTGCGGCCGTGGACGGTCTCCGCGCCATCTCCGTCCCCGAGGGAACCGAACTGCTCGTCGGCGGCGGCCAGGCGACCGTCGACGACGGCAACGCGGCGATCGTGCACTGGATGCCGGTCATGATCGCGATCATGGTGGGTTCGACGCTGGTCCTGCTGTTCCTGGCGTTCGGCTCCGTGGTGCTGCCGATCAAAGCGGTCGCGATGGCGGGGCTGAGTCTCGCCGCCACGTTCGGGGTGCTCACCTGGATCTTCGAGCTCGGTCACGGCGCGGGCCTGCTCGGGGTCAGTCCGGCACCGCTCGAGGCGACGTTCGTGGTCCTCATTCTCGCCGTCGTCTTCGGCCTGTCCACCGACTACGAGGTGTTCCTGATGTCGCGCATGGTCGAGGCACACGAGGCGGGCGCGACCACGGAGGAGGCGGTGCGTTTCGGCACCGAGCGCACCGGCCGGATCGTGACGGCCGCCGCGCTGCTGCTCGTGGTGGTGACCGGGGCATTCACGATCTCCGGTCTGTCGATCATGCGGTTCCTCGGCGTGGGCATGATCGTCGCGCTGCTCGTCGATGCGACGGTGGTCCGGATGCTCCTCGTCCCGTCCCTGGTGAAGCTGATGGGCGAGGCCAACTGGTGGGCTCCGGCCTGGATGAAGAAGGTGCACGCCAAGGTGGGTCTCGGCCACTAGTGCATCATCTTACTTTGGAGTAAGTTCGGGGCATGGCCACCTACCTCGTCACCGGCGGTACCGGATTCCTGGGTCGGCACGTGCTGCCCCTGATCCTCGACCGCGATGCATCCGCCGAGATCCACGTCCTCGTCCGGCGCGCGTCCGTCGCGCGGCTGGAGGCACTCGTCGACGGCATGTCCGGGGGCGAACGCGTGCGCCCCCTGATCGGCGATTTGACCGAGCCCGGCCTCGGGCTCGGGTCCGTGCCGGCGGCCGACCACGTCCTGCACCTCGGCGCGATCTACGACCTCACCGCGGGCGACGAACAGGCCTCCACGAACGTCGACGGCACCCGTTCTGTCATCGCGCTGGCCCGGGAGCTGGACGCAACACTCCATCACGTCTCCTCCATCGCCGTCGCGGGAGATCACGAGGGGCCGTTCAGGGAAACCGATTTCGATCTCGGCCAGAGCTTCCCCACCCCGTATCACCGCACCAAGTTCGAGGCCGAGAAACTGGTCCGCGACGCCGAGGGCCTGCGCACACGCATCTACCGCCCCGCCGCGGTGGTCGGTAGTTCGGTCACCGGCGAGATGGACAAGATCGACGGCCCGTACTACCTCTTCCCCGCCATCGCGGCGCTCGCGAAGCTCCCCGCCGCCCTGCCGGTGGCGGTACCGCGGATCGGCGCGACCAACGTCGTGCCCGTCGACTACGTGGCGGCGGCCGTCGTGGAACTGATGACGGCACCCGGACGGGACGGCCAGACGTTCCACCTCGTCAATCCGCGCCCCCAACCGGTCCGCGAGATCTACGCCGCACTCGCCGAGGCGGCAGGCGCACCGCATCCCGCGATCGGCCTGCCCGGCGAACTCGTCCGCCCGTTCCTCACCCCGACCCCCGACTCGGCCCTCGATACGGGACGCAAGGCCGTGCTCGGCGCGCTCGGCATCCCGCCGGTGCTCGTCGAGAACCTGACCCTGCCCACGGTGTTCGACGACCGCGACACCCGGGAGGCGCTGCGCGGCACCGGCATCGAGGTACCTCCCTTCGCCTCGTACGCAGGCAGGCTGTGGTCGTACTGGCGCGAGAACCTCGACCCCGACCGGGCGCGCAGGCCCCACCCCTCCGGACCACTCGTGGGCAGGCATGTCGTGATCACCGGGGCGTCGTCCGGGATCGGCCGGAGTTCCGCTATCGCGACGGCCCGCAAGGGCGCGAAGGTTCTGCTCCTCGCCCGGCGCGCCGCGGAACTCGATGCCGTGGTCGCCGAGATCCGCGCGGCGGGCGGCGAGGCCTACGGCTACCCGTGCGACATCACCGACGACGAATCGGTCGAGCACACCGTCAAAGCCGTTCTCGCCGAACACGATCACGTCGACATGCTCGTCAACAACGCGGGCCGCTCGATTCGCCGGGGCCTGTACCACTCGACGGACCGGTTCCACGATTTCGAACGGACCATGGCCGTCAACTATTTCGGCGCGGTCCGGCTCGTCCTGGCCTTCCTCCCGCAGATGCGTGAGCGGCGGTTCGGCCACATCGTCAACATCAGCAGCGCCGGCGTCCAGGGCGCGACCCCGCGGTTCGCCGCCTACGTCGCCAGCAAATCGGCCCTCGACGGATTCACCGACGTCGCGGCATCCGAAACCCTCTCGGACGGAATCACGTTCACCACCATCCACATGCCTCTGGTCGAGACGCCGATGATCGCACCCACCGGCCGGTACAACATCGGACCGATCACGTCCCCGGAGAAGGCGGCCGCCATGGTCGTCCGTGCGCTGATCGAACGCCCCAAACGCATCGACGTCCCGACCGGCACGCTCGGTGAACTCGGCCACGTCTTCGCACCGGCGGTCAAGGACCGCGTGATGCACCAGATGTATCGCATGTTCCCCGATTCACCGGCCGCGAAGGGAACGAGCACGGACGACGCGACGCCGGCCCCTCGGCGCGCACCGGAACCCCGGCACCACTCGTCGTCGGTGCTCGGCCGCGCCGCCCGGAAGGTCGCAAGGCTGGTGCCCGGCACCCACTGGTGACCGCCTCAGGGGGTGAGGGCGCGAACTCCGGTGGCGACGATCGGCCGCACCGGCTTCGGCGCCGCCCCGCAACTCGCCGGCCGCGGCGGCAGTTCCCGCTCCTCGAGGTCGACGACCCAGCGACGCCCGTCGCGATGGGTGACAACCGAATTCGCGTCCACCGTCAGCTCGTCGGCGGTGGCGTCCACCCGATCGCGGACGGCGAGTTCCGCCACCTGCCCCGGGGTGTCCCAGCAACTGCGGCCGCGCAGCCCGGTCCGGAACACCTCGCCCGCGGCGGCGGCGCGGACCGCGTCGACGCTCTGCTGCACCGACAGCCGGCCGTACGTGTAGCCCGTCGGCAGCAGGATCAGCGACGGCGCGAACCGATGCCCGCCCGTGTGCGAGCACTCCCACACCGCGTCGCCGAACTCCGCGGCCAGGCCGGCCGCGACCGGCCGCCCGAGCACGGCGCAGCACTGATCCCTCTTCCCGTGCGCGCACACCAGGGCGACGGGGTCCGTCACCGGCGTGCCCAGACCCGGCGCGGGTCCCGCGACCAGACCGAGGTCCAGCTCGAGCAGGTCCTCCGGGTAGCCGATCTCG
Source organism: Rhodococcus sp. NPDC057529 (assembly GCF_042802055.1). Lineage (NCBI taxonomy): Bacteria > Bacillati > Actinomycetota > Actinomycetes > Mycobacteriales > Nocardiaceae > Rhodococcus > Rhodococcus sp. NPDC057529. The sequence goes on along the minus strand of NZ_JBHVEY010000010.1, from coordinate 247,713 downwards.
AGCCGCTCGCACCACGACCGCGCAGGGTGCGACTGTGCCAGCAGCACCGTGCGCCGATCCGGTGACGCGGTGCCGCGGCCGGGCCGGCGGATGAACATGATCCGCACCCCGGCGGCGTCGGCACGGGCGTCGAGTTCGCGGGCCAGGTCCGTGCCGAGCGCCGTGCCGTCGAGCACGTCCCGGCCCCACGCTCCGGGGAATTCCAGGCACACCCAGCCCCTGACGTGCGCAGCGGTGCCCGCGAGGGGTTCGTCGGTGGCGGACAGCGCGGAACAGGTGGCGGTGATCGTGTCGGGCACGATGCCATTGTGTCAGTCGCGGAAATCGGTCAGTCGTGGAACTTCCTGCGCTCCGCCAGCTGCTGGACGAACTTCTCGATGCGGCGGGCACGCGTCTCCGGGCGTTTGGCGTCCTGCAGGCGGTAGTAGACGGCGTACCGGTTGTGGCTGTCGAGTGTCGCGTAGAAGGCCTCGGCCTCGGGATTCCGCGCGAGGGCGTCCAGGAAGTCCTGCGGTATCTCCGCCGCCTTCTGTCCCGCGTACGCGCGGTCCCAGCGGCCGTCCGCCCTGGCCCGCTCGACTTCGGCCACGCCCGCGGGCTCGAGGAGACCGGCCTCGGCGAGTTTCTCCGCGAACTCGCGGTTCCGTTTCGACCACGGACTCCGCGACGACCGCGGGGTGAACCGCTGCACGAAGAAGTCGTCGTCGACGCGGCGCACCTGGCTGTCGATCCAGCCGTAGCACAGCGCGACCTCCAGCGCCCGGTCGTAGTCGATCGACGACTGCGCCGACCCCTTCTTGGCCATCTTCAGCCAGATGCCGGGTGAGGACGCGTGATGGGCGGCGAGCCACTCCCGGAACTCGGCCTGCCCGGTGAAGTACTCGACGCTCAGCTCGGCAGCACTCATGCGCCTGAATCTAGCGGGAGAACAGCTTTCCCGCCCAGACCCTCACGAATCCCTGGGACAGGTATCCGAGCGCCCCGAGTGCCAGTACCCATTTGGTGACGCTGACCGCGCTGGTGGCCCGCACGGTCGCGTCGGTGATGTGCTCACGGTGCGACAGCAGGTACAGCCCGACGACGTTCTCGGCGTAGTCGCCCGCCGCCGAGATCACCGGCGCCGCCGCCAGCACCTTCTGCGTTCTCGGCGACAGCGGGGTCAATTCCGCCAACCGCCGGGCACCCGTGCGCAACGCGACGGCGTAGATCAGCGGGTGGACGAAGTCCGGGTAGTAGTGGCTGCGGTAACGCGCCGTGTCGGAGTCGGTCATCCCGTCGAGGATCGCCGTGTAGTCTCGTGCGGAGCGGGCCGTCTGGATCTCGGCGAGCCGGGGTGCCACGGGACCGAGCAGGCGGAGGATGTTCGCCTGCGAGATCACGAATGCTGCGGACCAGCCGAGGAGTCTGCGGTCGAGTGCGGTGAGCGCCATGAGCAGATCCTGCCATTTGCCACCGCACACTGTGTCTCAGCCGGCGGCCTCGGACATCGCCTTGGCGTCCTCCTCGCCGAACTTCTCCTCGAGCGCCTCGGGCGAGTAGTCCAGGTCGATCTCCTCGACCGGGCGTCCACGCGCGGATTCGATCGCCCCCAGCCGGCGCTGCGCCCGGTCCGCGGCGTACGCGATGAACTCCTGCGGGTCGAGCCCGTACGGCTGGACCTCGAATTGCTTGTTCACCCAGTCGATCATGCCCAGTGCCAACGGCATCAGCTCCGCCATCCGCTCCTGGACCACGCCCCAGTTGCCGTCGTCGGCGGCGACGTGCCGACGGCACGTGAACGTCCCCCACGCCATGTGGCGTCGTTCGTCGTCGCCGATCCTGCGGACGAGTTCCTGCATTCCCGGCAGGATTCCGCGCGTCGTGCACACCTTCTGCCACGCGTAGTACCCGGTGAGCGCGAGGCTGCCCTCGATGACGTGGTTGTAGGTGACGCTGGCCCGCACCTGATTGGCCGGGCTGGGATCGGTCTCGAGGACCTTCAGCGATCCCGGCAATTCCTCGTAGAACAACTGCCGGTAGAACGGGTTGTCGGCGACGAACGGGTGCAGGTCCCGAGTCAGGCCCACCGCGTCCATCCACAACCGGAACACCTGGGTGTGCTTGGCCTCCTCGAAACAGAACTGCGTGAGGTACATCTCGTCGCCGAAGCGCCCCTCGGCGGCCATCGCCTTCATGAACGGCTGGATGTCTTCGGTGACCGCTTCCTCACCGGCGATGAACTGTGCGACCAGATACGTGGAGTTGCGCTGCTGCTCCGAGTTCAGCCCCTCCCAGTCCTCCGCGTCCCGGCTGAAGTCGAGGTCCGTGGGGTTCCAGAACTTGGCGTTGCCCTTCGTGAACAGCCGCAACGGGAACGCGTCCCAGTTGAGTCCCCCGTCGCGAAGTGAGCTGAACCCTTGCCTGCCGGGCGTGTAGGGACGTCCGGGCGTGAGTGTCGACATCGTGGGTCCTTCTTCCTCGTTCCGAGCCCCCTCTTTCCGTTTCCACGCTAGTCCTGTCGAGGCCGCCACGGTTTACATTTTCAGACTTTTTGTCAGCCCGTCTGAGGCTGCATGAGAAACGGCAGGACCTCCGCCGCGAACTCGTCGTACCGGTCGCGGTGAATGCTGTGCCCGCCGGGAAACACCACCACCCGGCACCTCGGTATCGCCGCGACCGCGGACTCGAGCTTGCGGGGATCGACCATCCCGCCCGGTCCGCCGCGCAGGATGAGCGTGTCGGCCTCGATGTCCGGCAATCGGTCCCACCACAACGGATCCGGGCGGCGAAACTGCTCGATCGCGGAGCCCGTCATCGACCGGTCGAAGGCGAACACCGCCCGCGGATGCCGGATGACGCTCGTCGTCGCGTGCCACAGTTCCGGCAGCGACGGCAGTCGGTTCGCGAACACCTGTTCCGGGTCACCGGGACGCAACGGGAGCGGGGCCTCCTCGATCACCAGCCGGCGGACCAGCCCCGGTCGGGCCTGCGCCGCGAGCGACGCGGCATGACCACCGAGCGAGTGCCCCACGAGGTCCACCCTCGTCAGCCCCAGGTTGTCGCACACCTCCACCACATCGGCGCCGAACTCCTCGAACCGATACGACGCCGCGCGGGCACTGCGACCGTGCCCCCGCAGATCCGGGACGAGGACGCGTCTCCCCCGAGCGACGAGTGCGCGGGCGAAACGGTCCCAGGTGCCGCCGTCACCGCCCATCCCGTGCACCAGAACCACCGGCACGGGATGAACGTCCGACTCCCCCGGCGCCGAGGACCCACTGTCCCGGTAGGCGATCTCGATACCGGCGCGCGTCGGGGTAGTCCTGGTCGTCTCCACGAGAATCCAGACTAGCGACGGCCGCGGACTACCCGCCCGACCCGTACGGGCGGGTGATGATCTCCAGATAGTGACCCGACGGGTCGAGGAAGTAGACGCCCCGCCCGCCGTCGTTGGTGTTGATGGTGCCCGGCAGCGTCTGCCGCGGATCCGCCCAGTGGTCGAGACCCCACTCGACGATCAGGCCGTAGATCCGGTCGAAGTCGTCCTCCCCGACGAGGAACGCGTAGTGCTGCGGCTGGAATTCGATCGGCGGTTCCGCGAAGTCGAGGGACACCCCGTTGTCGAGCGCGACCGCCAGAAAATGTCCGGCGGGCACGGCGTCCGGCAGCCCGAACAGCGTGGTGAAGAACGTCGCCGACTCCTGCTTGTCCTTGGCGGCGACGATCGTGTGATTGAAGGAAATGGTCACAGTCGACCCTTTCGAGGTATGCCACGAGCCGACGACGCGACTGTGGCCGGCCTCCATGCCTGACGCTGTCCGCCACCGGCACGCGACCCTCTGCACAGCAAAGCATTTCGGACGGCCGATCCGCAAGCGAGGCCGGTGCGCGGGTTACGCCGCCCGCCCCACGCGGGGTCCGTCACTCATAGATTCCCTCCACCGACCAGCGGCCTGCCGTGCAGATCACCAGCAGCGCCCGCGACTCCTCCAGCAGCACCTGCGCCCTGGCCGCCGTCCGCGCCGCCGGAGGGTCCCACCACCGCTCGTCCACCGGCCACGGTCCGGCCCATCCGCACACCGCCCACTCCCTGCTCCCCCACCGCAGCCGCGCGGGAACCGCGCTGAACACACCACGTTCCGTGACCGTCACAGCGATGCCCCGCTCGTCCGACATCCACACCTCCGGATACGCGGTCAGCACCGCGGCGGGCGCCGGTTCCGGCAACGTGCCCGGCCACGGCTCCGACGGATCGTTGCGCGGAATCAACTCGTCGCCCAACGGCAGCAACGTGATGCGCTCCGCCGGGCCCCGCCCCCCGCTGAGGACCCCCACCTGCACGGCTTCCCCGCCGAGCAGACCCTGCACCCGCACCAGGGCCCGCCGGGCCCGTTCGTCCTGGTCGCCGACCCCACCCCACAGCCCCAACTGCAGGGCGCCTGCCGCCACCACCTCCACCGGTTCGAGCCGCAGGACGGCGATACCGGCGGTGGGCCGCTTCTCGCTGCGCCCGGTCAGCCACCCGTCCAGCTGCCACCGCACCCGGTCCGCCGTCGCCTCGGGGGTCAGCGGTTCCGCGCACCTCCAGATCCGGGACAGTTGTTCACCGTTGCCGGTGCTCGCCGAGATCGACAGCCGGGTGCAGGCCACCGCGGCGTCCGACAGCGTGCGATGAAGCTTCTCCGCCAACGCCCGTCCCGCGAAGGCGGCGGCGTCGACCCGTTCGATGACAGGATCGCACCGTTCCTCGACCTCCAGGTCCGGAGGCAGCGACCGCCCCGACGGGGGACGCTCCGGCTCACCCCGCGCGGCCCGATGCGCCAGCACCGCATCGGTTCCGAACCGCGACGCCACATCGCCCGCCGACAGTGCGGCGAAACTGCCGATCGTGCGCAACCCGAGCCGGTGCAGCAAATCGACCAGCTCCTCGCGATGCGGCGCCGCGAGACTCGGCTCCGCGGCCAGTTCCCGCATCGGGAGCGGCGCCAGGAAGGCCGCCCCCTTGCCGGGTGGCACGAGAGTTGCTCTGCGCGCGGCGATCACGGCCGTGGACAGCTGATCGGCGATACCGACCTGGCATTCCACCCCCACCGCCGACACCTGGTCCACGAGCCGTTCCGCGACGGCTTCCTCCGAACCGAAATACCGGGCGACGCCGCGAGCGGGCAGCACCACGAGACCGGGCCGCAACACCTCCACCCCGGGCGCCACCGCGTCGACGGCGGAGGCGACCGGCTCGAACAGCCGGGCGTCGCGGTCGGGATCGGCTGCCGCCACGTGCAACCGGGGGCACCGGGCCTGGGACTCGCGGCGGCGCAGACCTCGGCGCACCCCGTCCGCGCGGGCCGGCGCCGAGCAGGCGATCACCCGGTTGCCCGACGTCACCGCCACCGGGTGGGTCGGCGGGAGGTCCGCGGCGGCGGCCGCCGCGACCGCGGGCCAGTCGGGGCACCACAACGCCAGCACCCGGCTCACAGGCCCACCACCTCCACCGGCTCCGGGAAGGCACCGGCTTCGAGGGACGCCACCGGCTCCGGGGTGCTCACCCATTCCACCCGGCCCTGCGCCGACCGCACGTCCAGCCGGGTGGTGCGCGGCTGGAACGACCGCCCCCGGGCGCACACCGCCAGGCTGAGGGACCGCAACCGCCCGCAGCCTCGGTCCTGAGATCCGTTGCCCAGCCCGGCATAACCGTGCACCCGCGCCTCCAGCCGCATCTCCGCACCGTCCCAGTGCCCGTCCGTGACGACCAGGGTCGCCCCCTTGCTCCGGGCGCGGGCCACCACCGCACGCGCCCGGGACGGCGCCACCGACGCCCCTCCCAGCCCGAGCACCACCAGATCCATTCCGTCCAGCAGCACCGCGGCGATCTCCACCGGATCGGCGCCCGGGTCCGGGATCAGGGCCAGCCGTTCCAGCTGCGCGCCCATCTCGACCGCGGCCAGCACCCCCAGCCGGGGATGCCCGATCACCGCGACGTGACCGCCGCCCGCGGTGACGGACGCGACCAACCCCAGCAGGAGCGAGGTGGCACCCGACACCGACACCACCGAACCGCGCACCAGACCGCCCCGCGGAAGGAGGCCGGCCAGCGCAGCCGGAACCGGAAGGACCCCGACGGCCCGGGAGTCGGGGGCCGCGGGCGTGCCCGTCGCAGGAAACCCACCCTCCACCGGGGCCCGGCTCGCCACCGATTCCCCGCGTGCGGGGACAGCGGCCATCCGCCGCCGGAGGTAGTCCAGACGCTCCTGCCGGGACAGCTCGGACAGCTCGGGAGACCCCGGCACCGGAAACCCCGGCTCGCCGGCCACTTCAGCCAACTCGACACCCCTGACACTCGGCACCAACAGCGGTCGGCAACCACGGGGAAGACGCGGCTCGAACAGACGCTTTGTTCGAACGTATTTTCGAACCCGTTTCCAGTAAAGCGGGTCCGTGAATGCCCGTCAAGTGGACCCCGAACGACCAGGTCAGGACGGCCGCGCGTCCCGTGTCCGCACAATCCTCTAACCTGAACGCGTGATGGAGCAGGAGCAGAGCGAAAGGGGCATCGGACCCGAATACCTGGTGGCCGGAAGGTACCGCCTGCGGTCCAAACTGGGCGGCGGCGGAATGGGCGCGGTCTGGCTCGCACGGGACACCCTGCTGCACCGCGACGTCGCCATCAAACAGGTCACCACGACGGCCGGGCTCGACCCCGAGGAGGCACGCAGGGTACGCGACCGCACCATGCGGGAGGGCCGCAACGCCGCCAAACTCGCGCACCGGCATTCCATCGCGATGTACGACGTGGCGCTCGAGGCCGGGGAACCGTGGCTCGTCATGGAGTACCTGCCGTCGCGCAGCCTCGCCCAGGCGATGAACATCGCCGACACCCTGCCCCCGCTCGAGGTCGCCCAGATCGGCGCGCAGGTGGCCGACGCGCTCACCGCCGCCCACGCCGCGGGGATCGTGCACCGGGACATCAAGCCGGGCAACATCCTCGTCGCCGACCGCGGCCGGGAACTCGGCACCGTCAAGATCAGCGACTTCGGTATCGCCCGGGCCAAGGGCGACTCCGCGGACACCGCGAACGGCGTCATCACCGGCACCCCCGCGTACTTCTCCCCCGAGGTCGCCCGCGGTCAGGACCCCACCGAGGCCAGCGACGTCTTCTCGCTCGGATCCACGCTGTACACCGTCGTCGAAGGGCAGCCGCCGTTCGGGATCGACTCCGATTCCATCGCACTCCTGCACCGGGTCGCGAAGGCCGAGATCTACCGACCGAGCAAGGCCGGCCCCCTCACCGACACGCTGCTGCATCTTCTCGAACCCGACCCGGCGCGTCGTCCGACGATGGCCGAGGCCCGCGACGCCCTGGCCCGGGTGGCCATGGCCGGGGACGGCAACGTCGCGCACCTCGTCGGCTCACCCGTCTATTCCGCGGACGGCACCATCCCGGCGTGGGCACACCGTTCGACACCGTTGCCCGACTCACGCCGCCGCGGCAAACTGGTCGGTTCCACGCAGGCCGGGCTGCCCGCCGTGCATCAGAGCACCCCGCTCAAGAACGTGCCGCGCCCGCTCGGCCGGTTGCAGTGGCCTCCGCGTCCGGCGAAACCCGCTCCGGGTTCGCCGGCCCCCACCGTCCGCGACCAGGTGGTCGCGTGGGCACCGATCGCCATGGGTGTCATGGTCGCGATCCTGATCCTGGCCGTGCTCGTGGCCGTGATCGTCCTGCTCGCGCAGCCCTGACCCCCGGGACGTCAGTCGATCCGCCTGCGGTGCGCCCACCTGGTGAGCGCATTCCGGTTGGACTGCTGCGTCTTCCGCAGCACGTTCGACGCATGCGTTTCGACTGTCTTCACCGAGATCACCAGTTCCTCGGCGATCTCGCGGTACGTGTAACCGCGGGCGAGGAGGCGCAGCACTTCCAGCTCTCGCGGCGTCAGTGAATCCAGCTCCGGATCCAGCTGCGGCTCAGGAGCATTGGAACGTCCGGTGAAGGAGTCCAGCACGAAACCCGCGAGCCGCGGACTGAACACGGCGTCACCGCCGGCCACCCTGCGTACGCCGTCGGCCAGCTCCGCGCCCGAGATCGTCTTGGTGACATACCCGCGGGCGCCCGCGCGGATCACGGCGATCACGTCCTCGGCGGCGTCGGACACACTCAGCGCCAGGCACACCGGACCCGACTCGATGCCCCGCAGCACCGCGACACCGCCGCCGTCGGGCATGTGGACGTCGAGCAGCACGACGTGCGGCGAGGTGGCGTTGATCCCGGACACCGCCTCCGCGACACCGCCCGCCTCGCCCACCACCTCCATGTCCGCTTCCCTACCGAGCTCGGCACGGACACCGGAGCGGAACACTGCATGATCGTCGACGAGAAAGACACGGTACGGTGGTGTTTCAGGGAAAGTCACTGCAGCTGTTCCTCGCGTGGGCGGTAGTGTCACCTCACTGTAGAGCCTGTCACCAGATTCACGTGCTCACGCGCCCTGACTGAACGGCACGTCCTCGACGCCGGTGTCCGTGCTCTCGGCGGCCCCCGCTCCCGCGCGCGTCCGGCCGTTCCGCGGCATGTGGATTCGCACCTCGGTGCCCTTGCCGGGTGTGGACCGCACGTCGACGTGCCCGCCTCGCCGTTCGATCCGCCCGCGAATCGACTTCGCCAGCCCCTGACGGTCCGGCGACACCTCGTCGACGTCGAATCCGACGCCGCGGTCGCGGACGAACACACTGACCTGCTCGCGCTCGGACTCGGCGAACAGGTTGATGTCGGTCTCCCCGGAATGCTTGGCCGCGTTGACCAGAGCTTCGCGTGTCGCGCCGAGCACCGCCGTGAAACTCTCCTTCGACAGTCCCTCGCCGGTGCCGTCGACGTCGAGGGCCACGTCGCCGACCGTCACCGGCCGCACGGTGACGCCGTGGTGGTCCTCCACCTCGCCCGCGATGATGCGCAACGCCTCCGCCAGGCTCGAATGGTCGGCCTCTCCGCCACCGAACAACCACTTGCGCAGTTCCCGTTCCTGTCCCCGGGCGAGCCGCGCGACCTCCTGCGGATGGTCGGCCTGTTTCTGGATCAGCGCCAGGGTCTGCAGAACGGAGTCGTGCAGGTGTGACGCGATCTCCTCACGCTCGTCGTTGCGGATCCTCGCGGCGCGCTCCGCCCCCAGTGCCCGCCACAGCCGCAACCACAGGGGCACGGTCAGCAGTCCGGCGCCGACCAGGGTGACCACGACGGCCAGCAACGACGAACGCAGCGCGGCGAAGTCGACCTGCGCGAGGATCACCACGCCGAGACCGGACACGATCAGCGTCACGCCACCGAGGACCCGCGCCCAGGTGAGGACGGTGGGGCGCTGAGGCAGCCCGATGACGGTGCGCGGCCCCTCCGAATCGAATTCGCGCCACACCAGGGCCGCACCGACCGCCACCACGATGATCGGTGCGATCACCGAACCGACCCGGCCGCTGAACAACCACGACAACGCGGACGCGCCGGCAAGACCGATCGCGATCAGCCCGTACGCTCTGCGCCGCTCAGACGCACTGGGCTTCTCCGTGTCCGAACCCGCGGCCGTGAAGATCCACAACAGCCCGTAGCCGACGATGCCCGCGCCGGCGAGCGCGGCGAGACAGGCGAACGCGACCCGCACCTTCATCACGTCGATGTCCAGCTGGTCGGCGATACCACCCGCGACGCCGCCGACGATGCGGCCGCCGGTCCGGCGTTCGAGCCGCGGCATGGGAAGACCGCCGGGCGGTACCGGCACGGTGACGGCGCCCGCGTATCGGTCGCCGCCCGCGGACGTGTTCACAGGCTGCACACCTTCGATACTGGCACGATCCCCGGGCCGCGGCATCAGGGTCCGACCCTGACTTCGAGCCGCGTTCCGGCCCACCCCGACCGGAAAGATCAGGGTACTTCCCGATGTACGCGCGATGCGGCGGCCGGAACGATGGTCGTATGACCAATGGGAGCTTCCAAGAGCAGATTCAGGATCTGTGGCGGACCCGGCCGGTGCGGTTGCCCGGCCGCGGCCACGTCGCCGGTGTCTGTGCGGGAATCGGCTACCGCTACGGCGTCGATCCCGTACTGATACGAGTCGCGTTCGTCGTGTCCACCATTTTCGGCGGCGCCGGTGTGCTCCTCTACCTGGCGTGCTGGCTCGCCCTCACGAAGTCGGGCGACCCGGCCTCCCCCGCGGAGTCGTTGATGGGACGCGGTCACAGCTCCGACTCGGGCACCAAGACCGTTGTTCTTCTCGTCGCACTGGCGATCGCGGTGAGCACCGTCGGCCCCTTCGGCGTCGGCCTCGGCGGCTCCGGGCTGATCAGCATGGCGCTGATGCTCGGCGGGCTGTGGCTGCTGTACCAGCGGCAGCCGATCCCCCCGCCGTCGCCCGCCGGAGTCGTCGCCCCCGGTGTCGGCACCGGCTATCCCGGGACGAGTTTCTCGCCCGGACAGTTCGGCGCCAACCCGTTCGGCCCGGGCACGTACGGTTCGGGTGCGTACGGTCCGTACACGAAGCTTCCCGACTCGTACACGCCGAGCACGCCTCCCGCCACGGGGCAGCCGGCGGACGCGACCGGCGAGGCCCCCACCGAGGCACTGAAGCCCGAAACCGCTGCCGCCCAGAACGATCCGGTGTCGTTCGAGAAGTCCCCGACCGCCGGTCCGCGGGTCGACCAACCGTCGGCGCCGTTCGCGCCGCTCGAACCGCGACCACCGGCATGGGACCCGCTCGGTGTCGCCCCGTTCGCGTGGGACCTGCCCGAGCCGGCCAGAACCACCACTCCCGCAGTGCAACCGGAGCGCACGCATTCCCGCCTGACCACCATGGTGATCGGACTGGCCATCCTCGCGGCCGCGGCGGCGACGGCGCTGGCGGTCGCCACCGGATCCGACTGGCTGAACCCCGGTCGTATCGGCGCGGTCGCGCTCGCCGTCATCGGAGTGGGGCTGCTGATCGGTGGCTTCCTGCGCAAGGGCTACGGGCTTCTCGTCGTCGCAGGCCCGCTGATCGGTTTCGTGATCCTCGCCTCGCTCGTCGGGTCACTCGACCTGAACAGCGAGAACATGGGAGACCGGACCTGGGTGCCTCTGACGGCGGCCGACATCGACCCCGCCTACTCCGGTGGGTTCGGCAGCTTCACGCTCGACCTCCGGAACGTCACGCTCACCGACGACAAGACGGTCGACGTCAGCGGTCAGTTCGGTGAGGTCGTGGTGCTCCTGCCGCCCGGCATGAACGTCGAGAACCACTGCACCGCCCAGTTCGGCGACGCACAGTGCCTCCCCGACGGTCTCGACGGCGGTGCCGACGGCACCGACGGTCACGTCCTGACGCTCAATGCAGATGTCCGGTTCGGAAGTATGGAGGTGCGCCGTGGATGACGTCGACGACACTCAGGACGGCGAGCAGACCCGGACGCGCAAGCGCCCGTCACCGCTCCTGCTCCTGGCGGGGGTGGCAGCGCTGCTGGTGAGTGGATGGGCGCTCGCGGGGCCGTTCTCGCCGGCGCCGCTCGCGGACGTCGAATTCCGCTGGCTGTTCGTGGTGGTCGCGGTGCTGGTCGGCGTGGTTCTCGTGTTCGCACCCAACCGGCGACGATAGGCGCTGACGCGCACGTGCGCAGGGGGGGAGGGAGGGGGACGACGCGGCCACCAACCGTTGTCTGTTCCCCCCCCGGGCGGGCCGTGAGCTGTGCTTTTTTTT